>NZ_JAOPXP010000071.1 GCF_025965085.1 Marmoricola sp. | reverse complement strand
CGTCTCGAGACCCGCGTCGAGTCGAACGGCAACTTCCACGGGGCACCGGTCGCCTACGTCCTCGACTTCGCCGCGATCGTGGCTGCCGACGTCGCCTCGATCAGCGAGCGGCGTACGGACCGCTTCCTCGACCGGACCCGCAGCCACGGTCTGCCGCCCTTCCTGGCCCACGACCCCGGTGTCGACAGCGGGCACATGATCGCGCAGTACACGCAGGCAGCGATCGTCTCGGAGCTCAAGCGCCTGGCGAACCCGGCCAGCGTGGACTCCATCCCTTCCAGCGCCATGCAGGAGGACCACGTCTCGATGGGATGGTCGGCGGCCCGCAAGCTGCGTCGCTCGGTCGACGGGTTGACCCGCGTCCTCGCCATCGAGGTGCTCACCGCGGCCCGCGCCCTCGACCTGCGCCGGCCGCTCGAGCCCTCGCCCGCCACCGCAGCGGTCGTCGACCTGCTGCGCAGCAACGGAGTACAGGGCCCCGGTCCCGACCGCCACCTGTCCCCGGAGATCGAGACCGCAGTGGAGCTGGTCCGGTCCGGCGCCGTCCTCCACGCCGTCGAAGCCGTGATCGGAGACCTCAGGTGACCCGCCGATGCGCCCGACCGCTGCGACGTCATACGAGTCGGTCGCCAGAACCGCCACCTCGTATGACGCAAATTACGACCACCGCCCCGATCGGAGAACCGAGATGACCACAGAGAACAACCCGCGTCTCCCCATCCACGCCGCCCACGGCAGCGAGCTCACCGCACGCTCGTGGCAGACCGAGGCGCCGCTGCGGATGCTGATGAACAACCTGGACCCGGAGAACGCCGAGAACCCGGCCGAGCTCGTCGTCTACGGCGGCACCGGCAAGGCCGCGCGCAACTGGGAGTCGTACGACGCGCTGGTCCGCACGCTCACCACTCTCGCCGACGACGAGACGATGCTCGTGCAGAGCGGCAAGCCCGTCGGTGTCATGCGCACCCACGAGTGGGCTCCGCGCGTGCTGATCGCCAACTCCAACCTGGTCGGCGACTGGGCCAACTGGGAGGAGTTCCGGCGCCTCGAGAAGCTCGGGCTGACGATGTACGGCCAGATGACCGCCGGGTCGTGGATCTACATCGGCACCCAGGGCATCCTGCAGGGCACCTTCGAGACGTTCGCCGCCGTGGCCGACAAGCGGTTCGGCGGAACGCTCGCCGGCACCATCACGTTGACCGCCGGGCTGGGCGGGATGGGCGGCGCACAACCACTGGCCGTGACGATGAACGACGGAGTCGCGATCTGCATCGACGTCGACGACAGCCGGATCAAGCGGCGCATCGACCACCGCTACCTCGACGTCCAGGCCCGCTCCCTGGAGCACGCCGTGGAGCTGGCGACGCAGGCCCGCGATGCCCGCAGGCCGCTGTCCATCGGAGTGCTGGGCAACGCCGCCGAGATGTTCCCGGCACTGCTGGAGCAGGAGGCGCCCATCGACATCGTCACCGACCAGACCTCGGCGCACGACCCGCTGTCCTACCTGCCTGCAGGGGTGGCCTTCTCCGAGTGGCACGACGCGGCGGAGCGCGACCCTGAGGGCTTCACCAAGGACGCCCGGGTCTCGATGGCCGCGCATGTCCGGGCGATGGTCGAGTTCCAGGACAGGGGGGCCGAGGTCTTCGACTACGGCAACTCGATCCGTGACGAGGCCCGCAAGGGCGGGTACGACCGGGCCTTCGAGTTCCCCGGCTTCGTGCCGGCGTACATCCGGCCGCTGTTCTGCGAGGGCAAGGGCCCGTTCCGCTGGGCCGCGCTCTCCGGCGACCCGGCCGACATCGCAGCCACCGACAAGGCGATCCTCGAGCTCTTCCCTGAGAACGAGCGGCTGCGCAAGTGGATCACGATGGCCGGGGAGCGGGTCTCCTTCCAGGGCCTCCCGGCGCGGATCTGCTGGCTCGGGTACGGCGAGCGCCACCTCGCCGGCCTGAAGTTCAACGAGATGGTGGCCTCCGGCGAGCTCAAGGCGCCGGTCGTCATCGGCCGGGACCACCTCGACGCCGGCTCGGTCGCTTCGCCGTACCGCGAGACCGAGGCGATGCTCGACGGGTCCGACGCGATCGCCGACTGGGCGCTGCTCAACGCGCTGGTCAACACCGCCTCCGGCGCGACCTGGGTCTCGATCCACCACGGCGGTGGCGTCGGCATGGGCCGCTCGATCCACGCCGGCCAGGTCTGTGTCGCCGACGGCACCGAGCTGGCCGCCCAGAAGATCGAACGAGTGCTGACCAACGACCCCGGCATGGGGGTCGTCCGGCACGTGGACGCGGGCTACGACCGTGCGGTCGAGGTGGCCGAGGAGCGCGGCGTGCGCATCCCCATGTCTGAGCCGTCCGGCAACGGGGAGTAAGCCGTCGGGGGCACGACGCCGGACATGGCTGAGCGCCCCTGACGTGCCGGCACCCTTCCCCTCGGGTCAGCTCCCACGCCTGGGAGTCAGCAGGTCGGGTCAGCGCCGGAACCAGCGGCGTCGGCGCTCCGTGCGGGACTCCTCCTCCACCTGCTGCGACCGCTGGCGGCGCTCGCGCATCCGGGCTCTCCAGCGCTCCACCTCCGCGTCGACGTCCCGGGTCGGCGTGACGACGGGTGGGCCTCCCTGGAGCTGTCGTCGTGCCGCGACGATCCGCTGGTTGAAGTGCTCCACCAGGTTCCTCACGACCTTCTCCGCGCTCTCGCGGTCGAGGATCCCGTCGAGCTCGGCGTCCTCCTTGCGGAGGGCCAGCGCCTCGGGCAGGACGGTGATCTGCTCGCGCTCGATGAGCTTCTTCAGCCACCAGTCGCGGTCGTACGGCGACCCGAGGTCGCCCAGCGGCTTGCCCTTCCCGGGCAGGTCGTCGAACTCCCCGCGCTCCATCGCCTTCTGGATCTGGAGGTCGACCCAGCGTGCCTGGTGGTGGATGCGGGCAGCGGCGGCGTCGGATCCGGTGCGGGAGTCGCGTTCCCGGTCGTGCTGGCCCGGTCGCGGCGCCGGTCGTGAGCCTGGTGGCAGCCCTGGCCGATCGTCTGGCTGTTCCTCGTGCTGGGACATCCCGATCACCTCGCGCACCAGCCTACAAATCCGTTCCAGGCCTTGCGCGACGGTGTGACCGCGGCGCTGGTCACCACCATCCCTGCTCCCTCGCCCAGCGCAGCAGCCAGAAGCTCATGGCCGCCATGATCAGCATGACGATCCCGAACTCGACCATGTTCTCGTGCGTGGACACGATCATGTTCATGCCCTCGATCGAGGCGACCGCCGTGATGGGCAGGGTCACGGCGGCGATCACCGCCAGCCGCTCCATCGCGACGGTCATCTTGGTGTTGACCTTGGTCTGGTAGAGCTCGATGACCCCGAAGAGGAAGTGCGACTCACCGTCGGCGATCGAGCGCACGCGCTCGAACTGGTCGGCGAGGTCGCGAAAGTACCCGCGCGCCGACTCGTCGGGAAGGTGGCTCAACCCCGCCAGTCGCGCCCACACGTCGCAGCACTGCGCGGCCATCGTGCGCGCCGTGATCAGCTCGTGGCGGATCAGGAACATCCGCTCGAGCAGCTCCTCGGGGTTGGTCAGCTGGGACTCCATCACATACTGCTCGAGGCCGGGTAGCTTCTCGGCGACCAGGTTGATCAGCCCCCGTTGTCGGCGTGCGACCTGCGAGGTGACCGCGTAGGAGAGCTCGGAGGGCGTGGCGGGGCGGAAGCGTCCCGACTCGACACGAAGGCGGACGGCGTCGGTCTCGACCATGGCCTCGTGCGGGTCGACGATCGGGTTCAGCGGTCCGTGGACGGTGACCAGGTAGAACCGGCCGATGATCTGGTCGAGCTCGAGCAGGTGCACGTGGCCGGCCTGGCCGAGAAGCGGTGACTGGGTCGTGATGAAGACGTGGTCGGCGTACCCGTGCACCGTGGGCACGTGGTTGCGGGTCCGGCAGGCCTCGAGCTCCATCTCGTGGCACCCGAGACGCCGGAGGAACTCCTCGGTCTTGACATCCCACTCCATGACGTCGACCCAGAAGAAGCCGTCCGCCGGCGGCTCCAGGCCGTCGACGGGCTCGCACGGCCGAATGCCGTCGTGGTCGATGAGGCGGACCTCCATCTCGCCATGATGGTCCCGAGGCCGTCCGGAGTGAAGGCAGCCGAGGCGTTCAGTCGGAGAACGCATTCCGGGGTACGACGAACAGGCTGGCCGCCGCGACGAGGGCGGTGATCGAACAGACGGTCCAGACCGTGAGGTAGCCCGACAAAGGGGCGTGGCCTGCCTCCACGTCGGCCATGGAGCCCGTCGAGGCCAGGGCGATGGCGAAGATGCTGGACGCGATCGCGCCGCCGATGGTCTTGGTCGTGTTGGTCATGCCGGTGACGAACCCGGTCCGGTCCGCCGGCGCGGCGGCGGCTGCCGCCGCGGGGAGCGCCGCGACGAGGGCGCCGGAGCCGATGCCCGCGATGGCCATGTTGAGCAGCGTCTGGCCGGTCGAGTCGTGCAGCGGCACGAAGAGTGCGTAGCCGAGGGCGACCAGGAGGCAGGAGACGAGCATCGCGCCGCGGGTGCCGATCAGCCGCCCGGCGACCGGAAGCAGGAGCGCGCCGGCCACCAGCGCGACCACGTAGACCCCGATCAGCGTGGAGACGAACCCGGCCGAGGCGCCGAGGCCGTAGCCCGCCTCCGTCGGGTCGGTGCGTGCGAACGTCGACAGCGGGATCTGCGCGCCGAGCACCGACATGCCGAACAGGAACGCGGTCAGCTGGACCGGCCACTGGGCGGGGCTCGCGAGCAGCCGCACGTCGACCAGGGGCTCCGCCACGCCCAGCTCGTACCTGGCGAACGGCCACAGCGAGGCCACACCGACCAGGAGGACCAGCCAGGGCGTCCACGATCCCGGCCCCTGCAGCCGCACGAGGATCAGGCCGGCCATCACCAGGCCGATGGACAGCGTGACGAGCACGAAGCCCTTGAGGTCGAGGCGGCCGGTGGCCACCGGCGGGGTGGTGGCCACGCCGAACCAGATGACGCCGAAGCAGACCGTGACGGCGACGGCGGGGATGCAGAGCAGCGCGGTCATGCCGATCGACTCGACCAGGGCGCCACTTGCGAGGGCGCCCACGATGACGCCCAGCTCCAGCGCTGCCACGAGGAAGGCCGCCGCCCGGCGGGTGAGCCGCGCCTGCGCGCCGGTCCGGGCCGTCCGGCGGTGAATGATCGACACCTCCAGCGGCAGCCACACCACGTAGAACCCCTGGATCGCCCACGCGACCAGGAACGTCGAGAACGTCGGGGCGAAGGCGACGCCCCACGACGCGACAGCGGTGACGGCCGTGGAGACCAGCAGCACCTGGCGGTGGCCGATGAGGTCACCGAGCCGGGCCAACGCGGGCACCACCAGCGCCGAGACGACGAGCTGGGCTGCCTCGAACCAGTTGACGTCGGCGTCGGCGATCGCGAGGTGGTCGGCGATGTCGCTGAAGATCGGCGTGTAGTAGCCCTGCAGGATCCCGCTGGCGATCTCGACGCAGACCAGGAACCCGATGATGGTCGCGAGGCCGTGGGCGACCCCTGGGCCCGGGCTCGGAGCAGGGCCCGCGGCGGGTTCGGTCGCAGTGCTCATGAGGGCAGCCTCTCGATCAGGCGGGCGTACCACTGCACGCCGCCAAGGAAGTCCTCGACGCCGATGCGCTCGTCGTAGCCGTGGATGCTCTCGCGCTGCGCCTTGGTCATCCGGAACGGCGTGAACCGGTAGACGAGCGGGCAGATCGCGGTGAAGTAGCGGGAGTCCGTCGCCGCCATCATCACGTACGGCGTCGGTACGGCGTCCTCGAAGAGCTCGCCGATCGTCGTGGCGAGGAGCTCGAACGCCGGGTCGTCGTACGGCGACACGGGGCTCGGCTCGTTGACGTCCCGCAGCTCGAGCGTGATCGAGTCGTCGGCGATGGCCCTGCGCACGTGCTCGGTCGCGGACGCCACGGTGTCCCCGACGAGGATGCGCAGGTTCACCGCGGCGGTGGCGCTGGACGCGATCACGTTGTGGGCAGGGGAGCCGGAGAGCGTCGTGACGGCCATCGTCGTACGCACGAGGGCGGCGGGCTCGGCGCCCGCGGCCAGCAGCGCGCGCTTGACGAGCGGCTGGAGCCGTCGGGCGTTGGCGAACAGCGGTCGCAGGGGCAGGGGCGCGTGGGGCGCGAGTCGCGCGAACATCTCGAGCGTCGGCTCGGGGAGGGAGGCAGCGAACTGCCGCTTCTCCAGCCGGACGACGGCCCGGGCGATGCGAGCGGTCGGCCCGTTCGGCGAGGGCGTCGAGGAGTGTCCTCCCCGGCCCTCCGCCCGCAGCTCGATGGTGGTCGTGCCCTTCTCCGAGACGCCGATGACGCCCAGGGGTGGCTCCACGCCGGGGAACGCCTCGTGTGCGACGGCACCGCCCTCGTCGAGCACGAACCACGGGGTCACACCGCGGCTGCGCAGCTCTTCCACGGCCGCGACGGCGTCGGGTCCGGAGACCTCCTCGCGGGCGCCGAAGGAGAGCCAGACGTCGCGCGCGGGCACGACGCCCCGGGCCAGCAGCAGCTCGACGGCGGCGCAGATTCCGACGAGTGAGCCCTTGTCGTCGAGGGTCCCGCGACCCCACACCGCGCCGTCGTGGATCTCGGCGGCGAAGGGAGGGTGCTGCCAGGGCGCCGTCTCGTCGACGGGCACGACGTCGAGGTGCGCCATCAGCACGACGGGGTCGGCGTCGGACCGGCCCTCCCAGCGGAAGAGCAACGAGTGGGCCAGGACGCGGTGCAGCGTCAGGCGCTCGTGCAGCAGGGGGAACTCGACCGCCAGGGTGGCGATGAACTCCTCGAACGGCTGCGAGTCGATCGCCGCCTCGTCGGCGAAGGAGACCGTCGGGATCCGCACCAGGTTCTGGAGGCTGGCAACCGTCGGGTCGCCGGCCGAGCCGGCCGGGGAAGTGTGCGGCACGCATCGCAGGCTAGACCTCGCGGCCGTCTCACGATCGCAGTTCCGGGAGACCGGCATCCGGCGCGTCGGCCGACGACCTCTCGTCTCGCATCCGAGACAGCCGTGATGCAGACGGGGTGGCGCGGACTGCGTGGATTCGGGAGGGTGAGGGCCATGTCAGCCCGTGAGGTGTCCCCAGCTGCCACGGTGCACGACCTCTGCGACGTCCTTGCGCCGACGGCGGCTGGGCGAGCCCAGGGCGCCCGGTCGCGGCTCGGGGTGGCCCAGGGTGATCGCGCCCACCGGGTCGAACTCGGTGGGGATGCCGAACTCGTCCCGCAGGGCTGCCACCTTCTGGGGCGGGATGCCGAAGAAGCAGCCGCCGAGGCCCGCGTCGACCGCCGTCTGCAGGATCAGCAGTGCGGCCATCGCGGCGTCCATGTGCCAGAACGGCATCGACCAGCGGGCCTCCTCCCGGTCGGTCCAGCCCTTGTCGGGCTCGGCGTACCGCCCCAGGTAGGCGGCCTTGCTCGAGCACGGCACCACGATCACCGGCGCGCGCATCATGCCGCTGAGCCACGTGTCGGGGTCCTCGATGCCGTCGGCGGTGGCGGCCCAGTAGCGGCGTACGTCCTCCGGCTCGTCGAGCAACAAGAAGCCCCAACCCTGGCTGAAGCCCGCGCTGGGTGCCCTGGTCGCGTTGCCCAACGCCCGGTCGACGACCCCGGGCTCGACCGGCTCGGTCGTGTAGTTGCGCACCATCCGCCGGCGGCGTACGACGTCTTGGAAGTCCATGGGCCAGAGCATGACTGACGGCTTCGAGCAGATGTGGCGCGACCTCGCGCCCCTCGGTCGTTCTGCCGCCAGCGGTGGCTACTTCCGGCAGCCCTACACCGCGGTCGACGGGGAGGTACGCACCTGGTTCCTGGAGCAGTGCGCGGCCCGCGGCCTCGAGGTGGAGGCGGACGGCAACGGGAACCTGGTCGCGTGGTGGATGGTCCGGCCTCTCCAGGGCGCAACGGAGGGTGCCGATGGATCGGGGCCATCCGGGGTTCTCATCGGCTCCCACCTGGACTCGGTCCTCGACGGCGGGGCGTACGACGGGCCGTTGGGCGTGGTCTCCTCGCTGGCCGCGGTGGACCTGCTCCGTGAGCGCGGGGTCGTGCCGAACCGGCCGATCGCCGTCGGCGCGTTCGCCGAGGAGGAGGGATCGCGGTTCGGGATCGCCTGCCTCGGCTCCCGGCTGGCCAGCGGTTCCACGACTCCGGCGCAGGCGGCCGGGCTGCGTGATCGCGAGGGCGTGCCGCTGCTCGACGCCATGGCGGCCGCCGGCGTGGAGCCGTCGCTCGGGCGCGCCGCGTGGCTGGACCGGGTCGGCTGCTTCGTGGAGCTGCACGTGGAGCAGGGCCGCGACCTGGTCGATCGCGGCGTACCCGTCGGGCTGGCCACCGCGATCTGGCCGCACGGGCGCTATCGCTTCGACTTCACCGGCGAGGCCAACCACGCCGGCACCACGCGGATGGCGGACCGGCACGACCCGATGCTCACCTTCGCGATGACGGCGATGGCCGCCGGCAGGCAGGCGGAGCTGACGGGCCAGCGGGCCACGTTCGGGCGTCTGGACGTCGCGCCGAACGGCACCAACGCGATCGCGTCCCGCGTCACGGCCTGGCTCGACGCCCGCGCCGCCTCCGAGGCCGAGCTGGTGCGCCTGGTCGCCGAGATCGAGGGACAGGGCGCCGAGCGGGCCGACAGCGACGGCACCCGCCTGCAGGTGACCGCCGAGTCGGTCTCCGGGGAGGTCGCGTTCGACGCCGCCCTGACCGCGGAGCTCAGTGCCGGACTGGCCGACCGCTGGGGACCGGTGCCGGCGATCCCCACGATGGCCGGCCACGACGCCGGCATCCTGGCCGCCGCCGGAGTGCCCACCGCGATGATGTTCGTCCGGAACCCGACGGGCGTCTCGCACTCGCCGGCGGAGTACGCCGAGCCCGCCGACTGCCTCGCCGGCACCGAGGCCCTCGCTGACGCCCTCGAGGTGCTCGTCTCATGAGGATGCGGCTCCAGCACGCCCTCCTCGAGACCGGCGTGGCGGCCGGCGTACTGCTGGAGATCGAGGACGGACGGATCACGTCGGCCCGGGTTGACGGGCAGTCCCGGACGTTCAACGGTGATCCCTCGCCCGAGCACGTCAGGGATCCCCGGTTGGCCGGGGAGACCGGCACCACCCCCGGCCTGACCCTCCCCGGCTTCGCCAACTGCCACTCCCACGCCTTCCACCGGGCACTGCGGGGACGGACCCAGCAGGAGCGCGGGTCGTTCTGGACCTGGCGCGAGCAGATGTACGCCGTCGCCGCCGACCTGACGCCGGACACCTACTTCGAGCTGGCCCGCGACACCTACGCGGAGATGCGGGCGACCGGGATCACCGCGGTGGGGGAGTTCCACTACCTGCACCACCAGCCCGACGGAACGCCGTACGACGACCCCAATGAGATGGGGAAGGCGCTCCTGGCGGCGGCCGACGACGCCGGGATCCGGATCCGGCTGCTCGACACCTGCTACCTCGCCGCCGGGTTCGGCCGCCCGCCGGAGGGGGTGCAGGTGCGCTACTCCGACGGCGACGCCCACGCCTGGGCCGAGCGGGTGGCCGCGTTCGACGACCCCAGGGTGGGTGCCGCCATCCACTCCGTGCGGGCCGTACCCCGGGACCAGCTCCCGGTCGTGGTCGAGGCGGCCCGGGGGCTGCCCCTGCACGTGCACGTCTCCGAGCAGGTCGCAGAGAACGAGGCCTGCCTCGCCGCCACCGGTCTCACGCCGACCCAGCTCCTCGCCGAGGCGGGTGCGCTGGGGGCGGGGACGACCGCCGTGCACGCCACGCACCTGACCGACGACGACATCCGCCTGCTGGGGGAGTCACGGACCAATGTCTGCTTCTGCCCGACGACCGAGCGTGACCTGGCCGACGGCATCGGTCCGGCCCGCCGGTTGCACGACGCGGGCGCCACCCTCACGCTGGGCTCGGACAGCCATGCGGTGATCGACATGGTCGAGGAGATGCGGGCGGTGGAGATGCACGAGCGACTGGTCACCCAGCAGCGCGGTCACTGGTCGGCCCTCGAGCTGCTCGCGGCGGCGACGTACGACGGGCACCGCTCCCTGGGCTTCGACGACGCCGGCCGGATCGCACCGGGTCAGCGGGCGGACCTCGTGACGATCGACCTCGAGAGCATCCGCACCCGAGGAGCGGGCGCCTCCGCCGAGACGGCTGTCTTCGCCGCCACCGCGGCCGATGTCCTCCCACCCCGGGCGGCGCGATGACCTCCGTGCTGCTCACGGGCATCGCCGAGCTCGTCACCAACGACCCGGTGCACGACGGCACGCCCCTGGGGCTCGTCCACGACGCTGCCGTGGTCATCCAGGGGCACCGGGTCGCCTGGGTCGGTCCCCGGCAGCAGGCGCCCGACGCCGACGACGCGCGGGACCTCGGCGGCCGTGCCGTCCTCCCCGGCTTCGTCGACTCCCACTCCCACCTCGTCTTCGCCGGCGACCGGGCCGCCGAGTTCGCCGCGCGGATGTCGGGCGAGAGCTACGCCGCAGGTGGGATCCGTACGACCGTCGCCGCCACCCGCGCCGCCACCGACGAGCAGCTCATCGCCAACGTGGCGCGCCTCGGCGCCGAGATGCGTCGTCAGGGCACCACGACGGTGGAGGTCAAGAGCGGCTACGGGCTGACAGTGCGCGACGAGGCCAGGAGTCTGGTCATCGCCGGACTGATCACGGAGGAGACCACCTTCCTCGGCGCCCACGTCGTCCCCCCGGAGTACGCCGACGACCCGGCCGGCTACGTGGAGCTCGTCACCGGCCCGATGCTCGACGCCGCAGCACCCCACGCGCGGTGGATCGACGTGTTCTGCGAGCGGGGCGCGTTCGACGAGGACCAGGCACGGGCGATCCTCGCGGCGGGAGGAGCCCAGGGTCTCAAGGGTCGGCTGCACGCCAACCAGCTCGGTCCGGGGCCCGGCGTGCGGCTTGCCTGCGAGCTCGGCCTCGCCGCCGTGGACCACTGCACCTTCCTCGAGGCCGCCGACGTGACCGCGCTCGCCGAGTCCGGCACGGTCGCCACGCTGCTGCCGGGCGTGGAGTTCAGCACCCGGTCGCCGTACCCGGACGCGCGCGGGCTGGTCGACGCCGGCGTCACGGTCGCCCTGGCCAGCGACTGCAACCCGGGCTCCTGCTACACCTCCTCGATGCCGCTGTGCGTGGCGCTGGCCGTGCGTGAGATGCGGATGACCCCGGGCGAGGCGATCTGGTCGGCCACCGCCGGGGGCGCCCGCGCCCTGGGCCGCGACGACGTCGGCGTCATCGCGCCCGGGAAGCGCGCCCACCTGACCGTGCTCGAGGCCCCGTCGCACGTCCACCTGGCCTACCGGCCGGGGGTCCCCCTCGTCGCCGAGGTGATCGCCTGACCCGGGTGGCGTTGAGTTCCGCGGGGTCGGCCGGTCAGTCCCCAGGAGCGCCACCACGGCCGCGCTGCACGATCGGCTCGCCCGCCCGGACGTCATACGACCTGGTTGCCGTGGCGACCACCTCGTATGACGTCCGGGGTCAGCAGGCGCGGGAGCCGGACGCCGCCCCGACCAGGGCGTCGAACAGCCGCTGGTCGCGTCCCATCTCCGGGTGCCACTGGACGCCGAGGCAGAACCGCGTCCCCTCCGACTCCATGGCCTCGAGCGACCCGTCGGCCGCCCAGGCGGTCGCGACGTAGCCGGGGTGCGAGCGCACCGACTGGTGGTGGTGGCAGCGGACCGTCACGGCCGGGCCGAGGATCGAGCGCAGCACCGAGTCGGCGCTGGTGCTGACCGAGGTGTCCCCGAAGACGCCGGGTTGCGGGTTGTGCTCCTCGTGGCCCACGAGGTCCGGGACGTGCTGCTCGAGCGTGCCACCGGCGGCCACCGCCATCACCTGCATCCCCCGGCACACGCCGAGGGTGGGCAGGTTGGCCGCCGCGGCCGAGGTGAGCAGGGCGAGCTCCCAGGCGTCCCGGTCGGGGCGTACGACGACCGTGCGCTCCTGCGGCTCCTCGCCGTACTGCGCCGGGTCGACGTCGGCCCCACCGCTGATGACCAGCCCGTCGAGCCGCTCCACCACCGCAGCCGCAGCATCGGGGTCGTCGCTGGCCGGCGGCAGCAGCACGGGTACGCCGCCGGCCCGCACGATCGCGTCGGCGTACACCGACGGGAGCAGGTCGGCGGCCTGCGACCACACGCCCCACCGGGCGTGCTCGCGGTAGCTCGTCAGGCCGATCAGCGGCTTCATCCGCAGGTCACTCACAGAGGCGTGACGTAGGCACCCGAGATGCCGCCGTCGACGAGGAAGGTGCTGGCCGTCATGAAGCTGGACTCGTCGGAGGCGAGGAAGAGCACGGCGTTGGCCATCTCCTCGGGCTCGCCGAAGCGCCCCATCGGCACGTGCACCAGCCGGCGCGCGGCCCGTTCGGCGTCACTGGCGAACAGCTCCTTCAGCAGCGGAGTGTTCACCGGTCCCGGGCACAGCGCGTTGACGCGGATGCCCTCGCGGGCGAACTGCACGCCGAGCTCGCGGCTCATGGACAGCACACCGCCCTTGGAGGCGGAGTAGGAGATCTGGCTGGTCGCCGCTCCCATCACCGCCACGAACGAGGCCGTGTTGATGATCGACCCGGACTTCTGCTCGCGCATGTGGCCCAGCGCGGCCTTGCAGCACAGGTAGACGCTGGTCAGGTTGACCTCCTGCACCCGGCGCCAGGCGTCGAGGTCGGTGTCCATGATCGAGTCGTCCTCGGGCGGGGAGATGCCGGCGTTGTTGAAGGCGATGTCCACCGAGCCGTAGTTGTCCTTGGCCGTCTGGAACAGCGCGTCGACCTGGCCCTTGTCGGTGACGTCGACGTGCACGTACGTCGCGACCTGCTCACCGCCGAGCTGCCCGACGAGCTCGTGCCCGCGCTGGTCGTCGATGTCGCCGACGACGACCTTCGCGCCCTCCTCGACGAAGCGCTTGACCGTCGCCAGGCCGATGCCGGAGCACCCTCCGGTGACGACCGCGACCTTGCCCTCAAGGCGTCCTGACATGTGTGTTCCCTTCTGGGTGGGGTGGTTTCGAGACCCTCGCTCCTCGACCACCGAGGAGCGGGTGAGTGCCTCAGTGGGCGATGAAGACGTTCTTCTCCTCGGTGAACGCGTTCGGCGCGTCCGGACCGAGCTCGCGGCCGAGGCCGGACTGCTTGTAGCCGCCGAACGGGGTCCAGTAGCGCACCGACGAGTGGCTGTTGACGCTGAGGTTGCCCGCCTCCACACCACGCGCGACGCGCAGCGCTCGGCCGAGGTCGTTGGTGAAGATCGATCCCGACAGGCCGTACTCCGAGTCGTTGGCCAGCGCGACCGCGTCGTCCTCGTCGTCGAACGGCATCACCGCGACGACCGGTCCGAAGACCTCCTCGCGCCACACCGGCTCGTCCGTCGAGGTCGACTCGACGACGGTCGGTGGCAGCCAGTAGCCGTCGCCCTCGGGGGCGGAGCCGGTGAACGCGACGTCCGCGCCGTCGATGTAGCGCTGCACGGCGTCGCGCTGGGCGGCCGAGACCATCGGGCCCATCTCGCTGTCGTCGTCCGCCGGGTCGATCACGCGCAGCTTCTTCACCGCCTCCTCGAGGCGGCCCACGAACTCGTCGTACGCCGAACGCTGCACGAGGATCCGCGAGCGCGCGCAGCAGTCCTGACCGGCGTTGTCGAACACGGCGTACGGCGCGCTGGCCGCCGCAGCCGCGATGTCGGTGTCCGCGAAGATGATGTTCGCGCTCTTGCCACCGAGCTCGAGGGTCACTCGCTTCACCTGGTCGGCGCAGCCCGCCATGATCTGCTTGCCCACGGTCGTCGATCCGGTGAAGCACACCTTGCGCACGTCGGGGTGGGTCACGAAGCGCTGGCCGACGACGGACCCCTGGCCCGGGATCACCGTCAGGACGCCCTCGGGCAGACCGGCCTCGAGGGCGAGCTCACCGAGCCGGATCGCGGTCAACGGGGTGATCTCGGCCGGCTTCAGCACCACCGTGTTGCCGGCAGCGAGAGCGGGGGCGAACCCCCAGCCCGCGATCGGCATCGGGAAGTTCCACGGCACGATGACGCCCACCACCCCGAGCGGCTCGTGGAAGGTGACGTCGACGCCGCCGGCGACCGGGATCTGCTTGCCGAACATCCGCTCGGGCGCGGCCGAGTAGTAGTTCAGGCAGTCGCGCACGTTGCCTGCCTCCCAGCGGGCGTTGCCGATCGTGTGTCCGGCGTTCGCGACCTCGATTCGGGCCAGCTCCTCGACGTGCAGGTCGACCACGGCGGCGAAGGCGCGCAGCAGGCGTGCCCGCTCCCCGGGGGCGACCTCACGCCAGGCGAGGAACGCCTCCTGCGCGCGGGCGATCGCGGCATCCGTCTCCTCGACGGTGGCCGAGCCGACCTCGGCGATCTGCCGGGTGGTGACGGGGTTGATGACGGCGCTGGTGGCGGTGACGAACGGTGACGTGGTCACTGCTCACATCCTCTCGAAGGTCCGGGCGAGCTCCCAGTCGGTGACAGCGGCGTCGAAGGCCGCGAGCTCGACGTCCGCCATGTTGACGTAGTGGTCCACGACGTCGTCACCCAGGGCTGACCGGGCGATCTTCGAGGACGCGAACGCCTCACGTGCCGCACGCAGGGTGTGCGGGACGTGCGGCTTGTCCGAGGCGTAGGCGTTGCCCACGAGCTCGTCCTCGAGCTCGAGCTCGTTCTCGATGCCGTGGAGTCCGCCGGCGATCATCGCGGCGAGCGCGAGATAGGGGTTGACGTCGCCGCCGGGCAGCCGGTTCTCCATGCGGGCTGACGGTCCGTGACCGACCAGCCGCACGGCACAGGTGCGGTTGTCGGTGCCCCAGGCGACGGCCGTGGGCGCGAAGGACGCCGAGGCGAATCGCTTGTAGGAGTTGACGTTGGGGGCGTAGAGGAGCGTGAACTCCTGCATCGTGGCGAGTACGCCGGCCACGAAGTGGTCGTAGAGAGGCGAGCGCTCGTGGCCCTCCCCGAAGACGACGGTGCCGTCCTTCCCGCGCAGCGACAGGTGGATGTGGCACGAGTTGCCCTCGCGCTCGTCGTACTTCGCCATGAAGGTGAGCGACTTGCCGTGCTGGGCGGCGATCTCCTTGGCGGCGGTCTTGTAGACGCTGTGGTTGTCCGCGGTGACCAGTGCCTCGGCGTACAGGAAGCCGATCTCGTGCTGACCGAAGTTGCACTCGCCCTTGGCGCCCTCGACGTCCATCCCTGCGGCGTACATGTGGTTGCGGATGTCGCGCAGCAACGGCTCCACCCGTGAGGTGCCGATCAGCGAGTAGTCGACGTTGTACTGGTTGACCGGCGTCAGGTCGCGCCACCGCTTGTCGTGGGCTTCCTCGTAGGTGTTGTTGAAGGCGATGAACTCCAGCTCGGTCCCGGCCAGCGCCACCATGTCCATCGCGGCGACCTTCTCGAGCTGCGTCTTGAGGATCGTGCGGGGCGACTGCGGCACGGGCGCGTGGTCGAGCCACACCAGGTCGCACTGCATCATCGCCGTGGCCGGGAGGTGCGGCAGCAGCCGCAGCGTGTCCCAGTCAGGGACGAACTCCATGTCGCCGTAGCCCTTCTCCCACGAGGAGATGGTGTAGCCGTCGACGGTGTTCATGTCGATGTCGACGGCCAGCAGGTAGTTGCAGCCCTCGGTGCCCGCCTCGAGGGCGACGTCGAGGAAGTAGCGGCCGTGCAGGCGCTTTCCCTGCAACCGTCCCTGCATGTCGGTGAAGGCGAGGACGACGGTGTCGACCTCGTCCGCCTCGATCATGAGGCGCAGCGCGCCGAGCGTGAGGTAGCGGGCGTTGGGTGTGCTCATAGTGCTCTCCCGTGGGTGGCGTGCGTCGGCGGGCGATGGGTGGGCCTGATCGGCGTGGACGGTGTGGTCGGCGCGGTCCTGCGGTGGCCGGTCCTGGTGCCGGCCCTGCTGGGCGATGGGATCATCCGAGAAGGCCTCGCAGCAGCGCGGCGGTGTCGTCGCAGTGCTCCTGCATCACTTGGCGGGCGCGGCCCGCCTTCCGGGCAAGGATCGCCTTGACGATCCGCTCGTGCTGGGCGTCGGAGTGGGCGATGTTCGCGTCGAGGACCGGGATGGCGCTGAGCATCTCGTGCAGGGTCGACTGGACGGCCGTCACCGCCTCGATGATCCGCGACGACCCGCTGAGGGCGGCCACGGTCAGGTGGAACCGGGAGTCGGCCTGTCGGTGCATCGCCGGGCCGCCGGCTGCGGCCACCGAGGCGTGGGCCGCCTCGAGGCGCTTCCTCTGGGTCGCGTCGAGGTGGGCGCTCGCCGCCAGCGCGGCTGCGCCCGGTTCCACGATGCGACGGAAGTCGAGGGCGTCGATCCAGTCCGCCCGTGTCGCCTGTGTACGGCGCGAGGCCGCCCGGGCCGACGGCGTGGCCGCGCGCATCGTGACCACGGTGCCACCTCCCCGACCCCGGGTGGTCTGGACCAGTCCGGCCTGCCGCATGGCGGCCATGGCCTCGCGCAAGGTGGCTCGTGAGACCGCCAGCCGTTCGGCCAGCTCGCGCTCGGGCGGCAGGGTCGAGCCTCGCGGGTAGACACCGAGCCGGATGAGCGTGGCCAGCTGTTCCACGCAGGCCTCGAAGGCGTGATGTCCGCGCACCGGACGCAGCACGTCCGCAGGGAGTGCGGGGTCAGGGGCGGAGGCCATCACGTCGTCAGTCTTCGAGCCAACGGTCACGGGTGTCAATGGTCTGGACTCAAACCTTTTACATGCGGACTATGGACGGCGCCGAGATGACGGGTCTAGGTTGCTGCGAAAGTGCCCGTAGGCATCCAGGAGGCTTCACATGGCTACGACCGAGCCCAAGCTCAACGCGGACGACGAGCTGCTCGCGAAACTCGGCTACAAGCAGGAGCTCAGCCGCTCCTGGTCGAGCTTCTCGAACTTCGCGATCTCGTTCTCGATCATCTCCATCCTCGCCGGGTGCTTCACCACCTTCGGCCAGGCGTGGAACAACGGCGGACCCATCGCGATCTCGTGGGGCTGGCCGATCATCTCGGCCTTCATCCTGATCATCGGGTTCACGATGAGCGAGCTCGTCTCGGCGTACCCGACCTCGGGCGGGATCTACTGGTGGGCGGCCAAGATGGGCGGTCCCGCCGCCGGGTTCTTCACCGGCTGGCTCAACCTGATCGGCCTGCTCGCGGTCACCGCCTCCGTGGCGTACGGCGCCGCGACGTTCTTCGACCTCACGCTCAGCACGATCAGCAGCGGGTACGCCGACGGCTACTCGCTGACCCGGGTGTTCATCACCTTCGTCATCATCTTCGTGCTCGCCGCCCTGGCCAACATCTTCAGCGGGCACCTCCTGGCTGTCATCAACAACATCTCCGTGTGGTGGCACGTGGCCGGCGCCGCCATCGTGATCCTGGTGCTGGTGTTCATCCCGAGCACGCACCAGAGCGCTGACTTCGTGTTCACGGAGCGGATCAACAACTCCGGCTACGGCAGCGGGTTCTACTGGTTCCTCGTGCTGCCCCTCGGGTTCCTGCTGACGCAGTACACGATCACCGGCTTCGACGCGTCCGCCCACCTCTCCGAGGAGACGCAGGGCGCCGCCGAGGGGGCGGCCAAGGGCATCTGGCGCTCGATCTTCTACTCCGCAGTGGGTGGCTACGCGCTGCTCCTGGCCTTCCTCTTCGCCGTGCAGGACCCTGACAAGGTGACGGCGGGCGGCGGAGCCGTGGACCTGATCTTCGGGCAGGCGCTGCCGCAGGGCTGGCACTTCCTCATCCTGCTGATCTCCACTGCCGGCCAGCTGTTCTGCGCGGTGGCCTGCCTGACCAGCGCGTCGCGGATGACCTTCGCCTTCAGCCGTGACGGGGCCATCCCGGGCTCGAAGATGTTGGCCAAGGTGAACTCGAAGACGAAGATCCCCGCCAACGCCGTCATGTTCGTGGCGGTCGTCGGTGTGATCATCACGCTGCCGGCGCTCATCCAGGTGGACATCAACGGCGCTCCGGTGCCGGTCGCGTTCTACGCTGTCACGTCGGTCGCCGTCATCGGTCTCTACCTCGCGTTCCTCATCCCCATCTTCCTGCGGTGGAAGATGGGGGACGCCTTCGTGCCCGGCTCCTGGACCCTGGGATCGAAGTACAAGTGGATGAACCTGGTCGCCGTTGCGGAGATCGCCGTCATCTGCATCTACTTCATCCTCCCGTTCACCCCGGCCGCCATCCCGGGCAACAAGGACTTCTCGTTCAAGTTCGTCAACTACGCGCCGGTGCTGACGATCGGTGCCCTGGTGATCCTGGCGATCTGGTGGCAGGTCTCGGCCAAGAAGTGGTTCACCGGACCCAAGCACACGATCGACAAGGACGTCGTGGAGATCTTCGACGGGAGCTGAGCGCCGCATAACGACTGGGTCTCCGCCGACCTGCCGGTGCATACATCCGCACGCCCCGGTGGCATGCTTTCGAGAGGCACGCACTCCACACCTGCCCGGAGGGCGAACTGAACAGTGGGCTCACGATCGAGCCTTGGGAGAGGAAACACATGCGACGGTCCAAGCTCATGGTCTCGGCACTGGCAGTAGGGCTCATGGCCCTCGCCGGGTGCGGCTCGAACTCCCTCGACAGCGGGGCCAAGCAAGGGGGCAAGGTCACCGCGAGCGTGGACGCGGCCGCCGCGGCGATGGTCCCCAAGGCGATCAAGGACAAGGGGACGCTGACCGTCGGCACCGACGCCACCTACGCGCCCAGTGAGTTCCTCGCCGGTGACGGGAAGACCATCCAGGGCTTCGACATCGACCTGTTCACGGCGGTGGCGAAGAAGCTCGGGCTCAAGGTGCAGTTCCAGCCGGCCAAGTTCGACTCCATCATTACCGGCGTCCAGGGCGGCAAGTACGACGTCGGCGTCTCCAGCTTCACCGTCAACGCCGAGCGTCTGAAGCAGGCCACCATGGTCAGCTACTTCAACGCCGGCACCCAGTGGGCCACGACTCCGGGGAACCCCAAGAAGGTCGACCCGCAGAAGCCGTGCGGCGCGACGGTGGCCGTCCAGAAGGGCACGGTGCAGCAGGAGGTGGATCTTCCGCCCAAGATCGCCGCGTGCAAGAAGGCCGGCACCCCGATGCGTGACCCCCTGGTCTACGAGGGCCAGGACCAGGCGACAGCCGCCGTGGTGTCCGGGAAGGCGGACGCCATGCTGGCGGACTCGCCGGTGGTCGCCTACGCGGTGGATCAGTCCAACGGCAAGCTCGAGGCACTCGGCGACATCTACGACGCGGCTCCCTACGGCTACGTCCTGCCCAAGGACCAGAAGGCGATGGGCGACGCGGTCGTCGCCGCGCTGAAGTCGCTGGCTGCCGACGGCGGTTACGAGAAGGCCCTCAAGGCCTGGGGCGTCCAGGCAGGTGCGATCCGGGACTTCGCCGTCAATCCTCCCCTCGCGTCCTGACATGTCCACGGCACCGACGCCTGCGCAGGATGGTGAGCACGGGCGCCCGGGGATGATCGACGCGGTTCCCGTGCGCCATCCCGGCCGGTGGGTGGCAATCGTCGTCATCGCCGTGCTGGCCGCGATGTTCGTCAACCTGCTGCTGACCAACCCCGCCTTCAACTGGTCCTTCGTCTTCGAGGCCATGGTCCAGTCGCCGGTGCTGCGGGGCCTGGTGATGGGCACCCTGGTCGGCACGGCCGGGGCCATGCTGATCGGTGTCGTGCTCGGCATCACCGTCGCGGTGATGCGCCTCTCCAGCAACCCGGTGCTCTCCGGTGTCGCCTGGCTGTTCACCTGGTTCTTCCGGGCGGTGCCTCGTCTGGTGCTGCTGACGATCATGGGCGCCCTCGGGGTGCTGTTCCCCGCCAAGGCAGGAGGCCTGGGCATCGGGGTCCCGTTCGGCGACAAGCTCGCGAGCCTGTTCGGAATCACCGGGGACCTGACCTTCCTCAACCTCGACGCCAACCAGATCTTCACCGGCATCCTCGGCGGCATCATCGGACTGGGCCTCTCCGAGGCGGCGTACATGGCCGAGATCGCCCGTGCGGGCATCCTGTCGGTCGACCCGGGCCAGAGTGAGGCGGCCGCTGCCCTCGGGATGAGCACCGGGCAGGCGATGCGCCGGGTGGTGCTCCCGCAGGCGATGCGGGTGATCGTGCCGCCGACGGGCAACGAGACGATCGCGATGGTCAAGGACACCTCCCTGCTGATCGGCATCCCGGTGAGCAACGAGCTGTTCTTCCAGCTGACCTCGATCGGTTCGCGCACCTACCAGACCTTCCCGGTCCTGGTGGCCGCCGTGCTCTGGTACCTCATCGTCTGCAGCGTGCTGATGATCGTCCAGTCCCGGCTCGAGGCCCACTTCGGTCGCGGGTTCGGGACGTCGGGTCCGGCCCGCAGCGGTGTGCGGGCGAGGATGCTGTCGATGGTCGGGGGCAGCACATGACCCAGACGTCGGCACGGGACACGACCCGGACCTCCGCCATGCCGCTCGTGCACGCGGTCAACGTGCACAAGTCCTTCTCCGGCAACGAGGTGCTCAATGGCATCGACATGGACGTGGCCGCCGGCGAGGTGGTCTGCCTGCTCGGCCCCTCGGGCTCGGGCAAGACGACGTTCCTGCGGTGCATCAACCAGCTCGAGACGATCCAGCGTGGCCGCATCTGGATCGACGGCGAGCTGGCCGGCTACGAGGAGAAGGGCGGGAAGCTCCACCGCCTCGCCGACAAGTCGATCGCCGCGCAGCGGCGCGAGATCGGGATGGTCTTCCAGCGGTTCAACCTGTTCCCGCACATGACCGCGCTGGAGAACATCATGGAGGCCCCGGTCCAGGTCGGCGGGGTGCGCAAGAGTGATGCCGAGAAGCGCGCCCGGGAGCTTCTCGGACGAGTCGGGCTGGGGGAGCGTTGTGACGCCTACCCCGCCCAGCTCTCCGGCGGTCAGCAGCAGCGCGTCGCGATCGCCCGGGCGCTGGCGATGGACCCCAAGCTGATGCTCTTCGACGAGCCCACCTCTGCCCTCGACCCGGAGCTGGTCGGTGACGTGCTGTCGGTGATGCGTGAGCTGGCCGAAGGCGGCATGACCATGATCGTGGTGACCCACGAGATGGGCTTCGCCCGCGAGGTCGCCGACCGGGTCGTGTTCATGGACAGCGGTGTCGTCGTCGAGCAGGGGGCTCCGGCCGAGGTCATCAACAACCCCCAGCACGAACGCACCAAGAGCTTCCTCTCCCGCATCCGTGAGGAGAACGAGGAGTACGCCGCGGCACTCGTCGAGCGGGCCGAGGCCGAGAAGCTCTGACTCCGAACCGACCCGCGGTGGTCCTGCTTGGTTCGAACCGGCAGGATCGGGAACGAAGCACCTACGGCGTGACGTGCGCCGGTCAATCACAGAGGAGACTGCAGATGACGACGACTCCCGACGAGCCCCTCGGCGACGACGAGATGGACACCACGGCTGGTGGCGCGGACGCGGTTCCCGCGGGCGACGCCGACGGCACCGACGGCGACTCGACCGACGGCGACTCGACCGACAGCACCGACGGCGACTCCACGGACGCCGACGGCACCGACGGCGACTCCACGGACGCTGACGGCACCGACGGCACCGACGGCTGAGTGACCGCCCTGGAGCTGCTCACCGGGGACGCCCAGAACTTCGTCGAGAAGGTCTGGGCGTCCCAGGTCCACCTGCACGAGACTGATCCTGCCGACCTCGTCGGCCTGCTGTCCTTCGACGACGTCGACCACCTGCTCACCGCCACCGCGATCCGGACGCCGGCGGTCCGCCTGGCGCAGAACGGCTCGGTGCTGCCGGCGTCGGCGTTCACGCGCAGCGGGGCGACCCTGGCCGGCCAGGCCCTCACCGGGCTGGTGGACGCCCGCAAGGTGATCGACCTGTTCGAAGGCGGCGCGACCGTCGTACTCCAGGGGCTGCACCGCTACTGGCCGCCGCTGACCCGGCTGGTCGCGGAGCTCGAGCTGGCCCTGGGTCATCCCTGCCAGGCCAACGCCTACCTGACCCCGCCCGCGTCGCAGGGCTTCGCGGTGCACAGCGACAGCCACGACGTCTTCGTCTTCCAGACCCACGGCTCCAAGCTGTGGGAGGTGCATCCTGCCCTCGGCGAGGACGCCACGGGACCGCGCGAGGTGCTGCTCGAGCCCGGCCTGAGCATGTACCTGCCGACCGGCACTCCCCATGCCGCGCGGGCGCAGGACGCCGTGTCCCTCCACGTGACCATCGGCGTCAACCAGCTGACCTGGCGCGCCCTGCTCGACCGGGCCGTGAGCGACGCCCTGGCCCGGGTCGACGCGGACTCCCACCTGCCAGCCGGCTACCTCGATCGTCCCGAGCAGCTCGAGCAGGGTCTCGCCGAGCGCCTGCAGGCCCTGGGTGCCGCGCTCTCGGCCACCGACGCCGCCGCGGTCGCGGACGCACAGACCCGCTCGTTCCTCGAACGACGTGGCCCCGGCCTGCGCGGGGCGATGGTCGACCGCATGCAGCTCGACGAGGTGGGTCTCGGGACCTCGTTGCGGCGGCGTCCCGGCAAGCCCTGCGTGCTGCGCCCCGACGGCGAGAGGCTCCATCTGCTCCTCGGTGACCGCCGGGTGACCGTGCCGGTGCGCATCACCGCGGCCGTCGAGCGTGCGCGCACCCTCGAGGTGTTCACCCCTGACGAGCTCGGGCTCGACCCGCAGTCCGCGCTGGTGCTCAGTCGACGCCTGATCCGCGAAGGCCTGCTCGAGGTCGTCCGCTGACCACCGCCGCCGGAGGTCAGTTCCGCTGCGCAGCGGCCGCGGAGGGGCGGTTGGACGACCTCGCGGGCACCGCCACGCACGTCACCGCGTTCCTGCTCGTCGAGCACCACGGACCGTGGGGGGCAAGCGCGCCCGGCGACAGCCGCCTGCCGGACTCCGTCAAGGACCACCTGAGGACGCACAGGAACATCAAGGTCCTGATGGCGCGGCGTCACCACCGCGCACACCGCGGGGAGGCGTCCCATGTCTTCCTGTGCTTTCCTGCACGCCGGCTGTTGCTGATGGACACCTTCGAGGACCCGGAGGAGCTCACCCGGATCGACCTCGACGCCGTCTCGCGCGGTGTGGCGCCGGACTGGACCCCCCTCGACGGCCCGCTCTTCGGTGTCTGCACCCACGGGCGCCACGACGCCTGCTGCGCGGAGCGTGGCAGGCCCGTGGCGGCGGCGCTCAGCGGATCGCACCCCGCTGAGACCTGGGAGATCTCGCACATGGGTGGCGACCGGTTCGCCGCCAACATGATCGCGCTTCCCGAGGGGCTCTACTACGGCCGGATGGACCCTGGATCGGCGAGCCAGGTGGCCTCGTTGCACCAGCAGGGGCGGGTGGACATCGAGCGGCTGCGCGGTCGCTCGTCGTACCCCATGCAGGTGCAGTACGCCGAGATCGCGCTGCGCCGCCACTTCGAGGAGGACCGCCTCGATGCGCTGCGGCTCGTTCGCCGCCACGGGCCCATGAGCGTCTTCACCCGTGAGGGCGTCGAGTGGGCTGTCACGGTTCGCAGGACGACCCGCGGCGAGGCACAGATGACCTGCAGCCTCGAGCGGCTGAGCCCGATCCCGTTCTTCGAGGTCGTCTCCATCGACCAGGTGACGCCTGACACCCCACGATGAGGGTGAGTCCGGACGGGCGACCAGTGGCAGCCGCGACCGGGTTGACGTCCTGGAACGCGCAGCCGACCGCCGTACGCCGGATGCGGGCCCATCCAGGTCGGCCGGCTCGGTGGTGCGATCAGGTCCGCTGGTAGCCGTACATCGGACCTTCCTCGAACAGTGCCACCAGTGCCCGCCTCACCGACACGAGAGCTCCCGTCGTCCGCGCCGACGTACTGCCTGCCGGGTCTGCATGCCACGCACGCACAGGTCATCTGAGGTAGTCGGGCCCCCCACATGCGCGGGGAGTGGGACGAGGCGCTGCGCATCGTCGACCACGGCGCCGAGGACCCGCCACCGACGCCGCGCGCCATGCTGGAGGCCGTCGCCCTCTCGGTGGCCGGCGATCGGGACGCGGTGACGTCGCGGCGCTGCACCGGCTCCCTGCCATCCGTGAGCGCTGGCACCGGGAGGGAATGTTCGCGGTGGTCGGCGGTGCGGCAGCATCGACCTGCTCTCGCTCCGCGACGGCGCGGCCGCCGCCGTGGCGATGTACGACGATGTCTGCGGTGTCCTCGTCCCGCTGTGGACCGAGGCCTTCGGCGCCCGCCTGCGACTGTCAGCCCTGGCGCTGGCGGCACTGGCAGACGAGGCGCCGCGAACGCCGACCGCCGGACGAGACGACGTGCGCGCCACGGCGTCGCGGCTCGTCGCGGATGCC
>NZ_JAOPXP010000061.1 GCF_025965085.1 Marmoricola sp. | reverse complement strand
CCCTCAGGTGCGGCGTCCCGTCCGGGCTTCGTGAGGCGGACATCGACGCGATCTTGAAGTCGGAGGCCGGTTCGCCGCCAGGGCCGACCGACAGGTAGATCCGGACCCCCACCCTGCTGACCTGAGTAAGGCCGTTCTGCGCGGAGACATCCCTGCGCTCCGCCCAGACCACCCCGTAGCGCTCACCCGACGAGGCGTCTGCAGGCACGCGGATGCTGACGGTCACCATGGCCCGTTCCTGGGGATCGAGCACCGGTTCGCGCGGGGCTACCGAGATCCAGCTGGAGAGCTCGTCGCGGGGCTTTGCGTCAGAGGCTCGGAACGTGCCGTCGATGATCTCGGCGGCCTCGGGATACATCGAGATACGGGCCGTCTGCTGGGTGCCGTTGGAGACCTCGACGCGCCGCTTGATCACGGCGCCCGGGGAGACGTGGTCGACGATGTAGGTCCGTGCGCGGGGGTCCTGCGCACTGGCCACCGGCACGTCCACCAGTCGGATCCCCAGGCCGGGCGGGGGATTCTCCACCGCAACGGCTGGGGACGGTTGTGTCAGGACCGCGTCGGTGGCCACGCCGCACACCAGGGCAACCGCGGCGAGGAGGTGACGCGCCAGGCGCGAGGGCTTCAGAGGACCGAGGTGGTGATAGTGCCGGTGTAGCTGCCCACGGTGCTGCTGCCCGGCAGGGTGACGGTCAGTGTGGGCGTCCAGGTCGCTGTGTTGTTTCCCACCACCACGGTCCCGGCGACGACCTGCGTCGGCGTGTCGGACAACGTCGTCGGTCCCGTACTCGTGGCCACGACGATGCCGGTCGTGGTGGGGAGTCCCGAGTTGTACCTGACCGAGGCGGCGTTCGTCGTCCCGTTTGTGAAGGCGGTGGTCGCGGCGCCCACGCTCCAGCCTGCCGTGCCGCCCCGGTTGTCGGTGAGGATGGTGGTTCCCAGGGAACCGCTGACGGTCGTCGTACCCGAGCCGCCCTTGTCGCCCCACGGGGCGGACGCCTCGGTCGAGATGGCCAAGGCTCCTCCCGTGAGGGCGAACGTGACGTTCGTGGTGTCCGCCGAAGCGGGAAGAGTCGTGGTGGCTACCAGCGTTGCCGTGCTGCAGGCAACGCCCAGACAGTTGCGAAGCCGTCGGTTCATGGTGCTCTCCTTCCGTCCGCAGTGCGGGCATGTTCTCGGATCTGCTCGGGTCGCTTCGATCCGCCTTGTCCGGGCCTGGCGTCGGACCGGGCGACATCGAGCGAGACTAGGAGAACTGGGTCCGCGTGTCTGCGAAATGCGACAAACAGGGTGACGGTCAGCACATCCGGGGAGGGGTACCGCTCACCCGGTGTGCCGCATCATGGTTATGGGTCGGCACGGCCCCCGCGATCTGCTCGCGGGGCTCGACGCCGGCGCCCTCGGCTCCGGCACCCGGATGGAGGGAGGAGCGATGAAGGCCGTGGTCTACGAGGACGTTCGCACCGTCGGCGTCCACGACGTCGAGGATGCGACCGTGGAGGCGGACTCCGACGCACTGGTGAGGGTGTCCTCCAGTGCCCTGTGCGGCTCCGACCTGCACATGTACGACGGACGTACGGGCGCCATCCCCGGACTGGTACTCGGCCACGAACCGCTCGGGGTGGTGGAGCACGTGGGTCCTGCCGTCGAGACCGTCACCCCGGGTATGCGCGTGGTGGTGCCTACCCACCTGTATTGCGGCACCTGTCACATGTGCGCTCGCGGCCTGTCCGCATCCTGTCTTCGGGCGCGCCCCGAGGGGCTCGGAGCGGCGTACGGCTACGCCGGGATGGGGCCCTACCGAGGTGCCCTCGCGGAGCTGTTGCGCGTTCCGTGGGCCGATGCGAACTGCATCCGCGTTCCGGGCGAGCCCGGGGACGAGCACGAGGACGACTTCGTCCTGCTCGCGGACGCGTTCGTGACGGGCTGGCACGCCACCACCCTCGCCGACGTCCGCCCAGGCGACACCGTCGCTGTCTTCGGTGCCGGCCCCGTCGGGCTGCTCGCGGCATACTCCGCCCTGCTTCGGGGAGCCCGCGAGGTGTACTGCGTGGATGGCATCGATGCCCGACTGGACAAGGTGGGTGAGCTGGGCGCCACTCCGGTCGACTTCCGCCGCGGAGACCCCGTCGAGCAGATCAGGGGCCTTCGGGCCCGGGCCGGATTTCCCCTGGGCCAGGAGAAGCTCAGCGGCGTCGACAAGGTCATCGACGCCGTTGGCTTCCAGGCACGGGATCGCGACCTCACCGATCGAGAGCGACCGGATCAGGTGGTGTCCGACGCCGCGCGCCTCGTGAACCCTGCCGGCGCTGTGGGCATCGCCGGTGTGTACCCGCAGCTCGACCTCGACCCCCGACCCGGTGCGACGCAGGACGGGCAGCTCTCGGTTCCGTGGGGGACCTTCTTCGGCAAGGGCGTCACCGTGCGGTTCGGCCGCACGCATGACCGCCGCTACACCACCTCCTTACGGGATCTCATCGTGACCGGACGGGCCACGCCCGGCATGGTGGTGACTCACCACGGCCGGCTCGAGGACGTGCCCCGCCTGTACCGACACCTCGACCGGCGCGACAACGGAGTCGTCAAGGCGGTCGTGAGCCCCTGACCAGCGCCCGGGCCTCATGCCGGTGGCGGGGTGCAGGGGGACGGGGTTGGCGCCGCTCCACCGTGGGTAGGAGTCCCGGTGGCCCTGTCTCGTAGATGGAGGAACGCGTGATCGGAATGTCCGGCAAGATCTTGAAGATCAACGATGCTGCCTGGTTGTTCGCCGAGAGCCAGCGGACTCCGATGCACGTCGGAATCCTCGCGACCTTCTCACTGCCCGAGGACGCGGACGAGTGCTATCTCGAGGACCTCATCAACGAGTGGCGGCGGGTACGAACCTTCGCACCACCCTTCAACTACCTCCTCCAGGGCCCGGGACTGCCCCGGTGGCGGGAGCTTCCCGACCACCAGATCGACATCGACTATCACCTCCGTCACTCCGCGGTGCCGTCACCCGGCGGGGAGAGGGCGCTCGGTGTGTTGGTCTCGAGACTCCACTCCCAGCGCCTCGACCGCCGCTACCCGCTGTGGGAGTGCCACGTCATCGAGGGAGTCGAGCCGGGCAAGTGGTCCCTGTACGTGAAGGTCCATCACTCCCAGATCGACGGTGTGGGCGGGCTCCGCCTCGCTCGGAGGATGTTCTCGGTCGACCCGACCAACCGCGACATGCTGCCGCCGTGGGCCATCGGGACGAGTGGGCCGGACCAGTCCGGGGTCGACCGCCCTGCCGGGAAGGCGTTGGCGACGGTCGCCCGGAAGATCGACCCACTGGCAGGCGCGAGGAGCGCCGCCTCGGTCGCGAAGTCGCTGACGAAGACCTTCACCGAGAGCGTGACCGGCCTCGGTGGCAGTGGCCGCGCCGTCCCGTTTCGAGCACCCAGGTCCGTGCTGAACAACAGGATCAACGCACCTCGCCGCTTCGCAACCCAGAGCTACGAGATGGACAGGTTGACCGCGGTGGCCAAGGCCGCGGGGGGCAGTCTCAACGACGTCTTCCTGGCCATCTGTGGTGGCGCTCTGCGCCGCTACCTGACTGAGCTCGGAGAGCTGCCGCAGCAGAGCCTCACCGCGAACGTCCCGGTGTCGGTGCGCGCAGAGGGAGTCGTCGGCGTCGGCAACGCGATCAGCTTCCTCTACGCCGCCCTCGGCACGGACATCGCCGATCCCGTCGAACGGGTCGAGGTCATCCGGAAGTCCACCCAGCGGGCCAAGGCGCGTCTTCCGCATGCGGGTGGCCCCATGATGGATGCGTACACCTCGGTCCTGATGGGGCCGTTCCTCGCGCCGGCAGTGCTCGGTGTCGGCGGTTACGGCCCGCCGGATGCCAATCTGGTCATCTCCAACGTGCCCGGGTTGCGTGAGGCCCGCTACTTCAACGGCTCCAGGCTGGAGGCCTACTACCCGTTGAGCCTCCTCTTCCACGGGCAGGCGCTCAACATCACCGGAGTGAGCAGCGCTGGGACGTTCTGCATCGGTTACACCGGCTGCCGCGACACCCTGCCGCACCTGCAGCGCGTGGCCGTCTACAGCGGCGAGGCGCTCGAGGAGCTCGAGGCGGCCCTCGACCTGACCTGGGAGCCGACCGAGGACCCGCGGCAGTCGGAGGCGCCGCGACCCTGACGTTGTCGGTCACGCGCGTCATCGCGCCAGATCCGATGCGATGCGATGCGCCGACCGCCGACCGCCGACCGCCGACCGTGTTCGCCGGAGCGGATCGGTGACGCTGCTCCTCCTGAGGCTGCTGAGCATGCCTCACCTGCTTCGCGTTCAGGCTGCGGTCATGTCGCAGGCCTAGCCTCGATGAACATGACCATGACCATCAGCACGGAGCATGGCGCCGGCCACCCCGACCGAGGGGCCGATCCTCGGGCCCCTCACGTCGGGGGCGGGCATCTCGTTGCCCGACGTCCCCCGGTGGTGCCGGGTCCCGTGCTCGTGGCCCGCACAGGCCCTCGGCTCCTGGTGCAAGCGCGGGACGAGGTCTCGTCCCGGTGATCAGCGACCTCGCCGCCCACCTTCTGAACCTGCCGGTCTGGGTGGTGCTCGCGGTGGTGTTCCTCGTGCCGGCTCTGGAGTCCTCGGCCTTCGTCGGGTTCGTCTTCCCCGGCGAGGTCGCGCTGGTACTGGGTGGCGTCGTGGCCTCCCAGGGTCGGGTCTCGGTCTTCGCGGTCCTTGCGGCCGGTATCGCCGGGGCGATCCTCGGTGACAGCGTCGGTTACCTGGTCGGGCGGCGGTTCGGGAGGCGGCTGCTGGACGGGACGGTCGGCAGGTTCGTGAAGTCCTCACAACTCGATCGGGCCGAGAGGTACCTGGCCGAACGAGGAGGGCGAGCCGTGTTCTTCGGCCGGTTCACGGCGGCGCTGCGAGTCCTGATTCCCGGTCTGGCCGGCCTGTCGGGGCTGCACTATCGCACGTTCCTTCTCTACAACGTCGCCAGCGGCGTTGGCTGGGGTGTCCTCTCGGTGATGCTGGGCTACCTCGGCGGCAGCAGCTGGCGCCACGTCGAACACGTTGCCTCCTGGGTCGGCCTCGGGATCCTCGCGATCGTCGCGACGGCATTCCTCATCGGATACGTGCTGCGGCGGATCGGCACCGAGCGTGTCGCGGTGAGGTGGCGCGCACTCGCCTCGAGTCCAGCGGCCACGGGCCTCGTGGCGCGGTTCCCGAGGACCTCGCGCTGGATGGGCGCACGGCTCGACCCGACCACCCCGGCGGGGCTGGGACTGACCGTCGCGGTTGCAGCCGCCGTCGCAGCAACGTGGATGTTCCTCGGAATCACCCAGGACGTCGTGAACCACGAGGAGCTCGCCCTCCTGGACCCCCGGATCCACGGCTGGTTCCTCGGACATCGGGTCGCGGGGCTCACCCTGTTCTTCACAGCAGCCACCTGGCTGGGGTCGAACGCCGTCACGCTTCCTCTGCTCGTCATCGTGGGCGGCGTCCTCGTGCACAGGCATCGTTCCCTGTCTCCGGTGGTCGACCTGGTCGTCGTCTATGGCGCGGCCGTCTTCCTGCACGCCTTCGTCGGCCTGATGGTCCGGCGGTCCGGACCGCCCACAACCGACTGGATCGCTCCCGCCACCCGCTGGTCCTATCCATCCGGTCACACCACTCAAGCGGTCGCTGCGTGGGGCCTGGTCGCCCTGATCGTGGCCGCTCGGTCAGCGCCCAGGACCAGACTGCTCGTCTGGCTCGGTGCGACGACGATCATCGGGGTGGTCGGGCTCAGCCGGATCTACCTCGGCACGCAGTGGCCCACCGACGTTCTGGGCGCAGCCGCGATGTCGACCGCTGTGCTCGCCAGCTGGACCGTCTGGCGCCGAGCCCTCCTGTCCATGGGGCCTCCGACCTACGTTCGGGTGCTCCAGCGGCTCCTTCCTCCGTGGTGGCGACGCGGGTGCGGCTGTCGTCCGCGAAATGCCAGGACGAGCAGGCCGGCGGAGAGGACCTGGGTCAGTGCCACCAGGGTGATGAGCAGGTCGCGGTGCTCGGTGTAGAGGCCGCCGGCCAGGGTCCCGCCGGCCAGGGCCGCGACCCCCTGGAACGCGGCGAAAACGCCGTAGGCGGTGGCGAGGCGGCGTTGGGGGACCAGATCGGCCACCAGCGCCTTCACCGTGGAGTCCTGGACACCGGTGACCGCACCCCACAGGAGCACTCCGGCCACGACGAGCGTCAAAGTGTCGGACAGGGCAAGCGTCGGGACAGCGATGATGACGGCCGGGAGCGTGAAGAGGATGGCTGGGCCCCATCTGTCGTAGGCGAACCCGGTCCCCAGGGCCGCCACCGCCTCGGTCGCCATCGCGGCTGCGTACAGAAGGGGAACCACTGCTGTCCTGACCAGCCCCGCGTCGACGAGGTGGTAGGAGATGACCCCGAATGTCATCAGCCCCAGGGTGCCGAGCGCGCACGAGGTGGCGAACGCGTAGAAGTGCCCAGGCAGGGTCCGGGGTTCGACGACGGCGCCGGCCGGCGAAGTCTGGCGCGCCCCCCCGTCAGGGATGGCGTCGGCCGCGCTCCCGCCGGTGTCCTCGGTGTGCCTCTTCAGGGTGAACAGCAACACCATGCACGCGGCACCGGGGATGGCCAGTACGGCGAAGGCGGGCCACTGGACGCCAGCGAGCGCGATGACTCCGGCAACCAGGAGGGGGCCCGCGAACGCCCCCACCTGGTCGAGCGCCTTGTGCACCGCGAACCCGCGGCCTCTCCCCACGGAGACGGCGACGCGAGCCAGCAGCGCGGACTTCGACGGGCTCCGGATGGCCTTTCCTGCCCGCTCCAGCAGGATCAGGGTCGCGGCCAGCGCCAGGCCCAGACTGCCCATGAACGGGGCGACCGCCAGGAGTGGGACACAGACCGCGGTCATTGCGTAGCCGAGGACCGTCAGCGACCAGTAGCGGCCGCTGCGGTCGGCGAGCGGCCCGGAGAAGAGCCGGAGCAGCAGGGCCATGGCCTCACCGGCACCGGTGATGAGTCCCACGGCAAGCGCGGATGCGCCCAGGGTTCCCAGGAACGGCCCGGCCGTGGAGCGCATGCCCTCGTAGACCATGTCGCCGGCAAGGCTCACCAGCCCGAACGCGGTCACGGTCCGCCACGGCGTCCAGGGCCGCTGCGGCCGGGCCAGCGGCCCGGTGGTGGAGGCGCTCATCGGCTCGGCATGTCATGGGGGAGTGGCGTGCGGGTCGTCATGCTGCTCAAGCCTAGGTAGCGGTTGTCAGGGAGGCACGGTCCGTCGTGTTTGCCCAGCCGGACTCCTCGGCTGTCCGCCACCCGCCTCGGCTGCCCTGGGCGCATGCCGGCTCCTGATTCGTGGACTTTGCCGGTGTGCGAGCCCTTGTTTCCCGCGTCCCAGCGGATGAGAGTGGAAGTGGGTCTTCCGCCTGAACACCGAGGAGGTTCTCGTGACCACGGTCATCGCCCCGTTCGACCAACTGATCCGTCCGAGTCGCCGTGAGCGGCGACTGGAGCGACGACGACTCAAGCGTCAGGACGCCCTGTCCGGTCAGCTGGCCGAGCTGCACGCGATCCGCGCCCTGCTCGAGGAGGCCGCCGAGGTTGTCAGAGGCGGTTGGGTCCAACATGCATGGTTCACCGTTGCCGCTGACGGCGGCGGCCGAGCAGTCACGGCGTACGACCTGCGCCTGGCCGCGGAGCGGCCGGTCATCGGCGCCTGCCTGGTGGGTGCCGTCGTGCATGCCGCCGGCGGACCGACCACCGTGCGCTCCCAGCTGGTCCAGCGCACCCTGGACGTGGCCTGGCACACGCTGCGCGAGGGCCCGGACCGGGCCCTGCAATGGTGTCCCGGGCCGCCTATCCGGATGATGCGCGTGCTCGACCTGACGCGGTGGAACGACGCCATGGAACGCACACAGGAAGAGGTCGTCGACCTGCTCGTCGAGGCCCGGCGGACAACCGACGTGCAGCGTGCGAGATGCCGTGCCGAGCAAGCGGGGCTCGCCGCCACCCCCAGGGCGCTGGTGCCGGGCTGACGGATCCCGTTCGCCCAGTCCGCGCGCTACCGTCGTCGGCATCGCGGTGGGCCGACGACGCGCGTGCGCCCATCGCTGAGGACGAGCGCCACCGGGCGTGGTGCACCGCGGGAGGCCCAGCTCCCGAAGCCCAGCACGCCGCACGCGCTGGGCGTGCCGGTGCGGGACGTCAGCCCTCGGCCGGTCTCGCGTCCCTGTCTCCGGATCGAGCACTGGAGCAACCGCTTTCCCCGACCGCGCAGGCTCCACGGCGACCGCCGAGAGGAGTAGCGTGACATCCAACCAATCGACAGCGGAGCGAGTTCTCGCAGGGGAGGTCGACATGTTCGTGCAGGTGATTCAGGGTCATGTCTCCGACGCCGCGCGCGTGCGCGCGCAGTTCGACAGGTGGGTCGCTGAACTGGCGCCGGGAGCCGAGGGATGGCTCGGCAGCACGGCCGGAGTGACGGACGACGGGACCCTGGTGGCGCTGGCGCGCTTCGAGTCGGAGGAGGCGGCGCGGCAGAACAGCGAGCGGCCGGAGCAGGCGGAGTGGTGGGAGCAGACGTCGGAGCTGTTCACCGACGAGCCGGAGTTCCACAACAGCACGTCCGTCGACGTCGACACCTCGGGCGATCCGTCGCAGGCCGGGTTCGTGCAGATCATGCAGGGGCGTTCGCGTGATCCCGAACGCGTCCGGGAGCTGATGGCGAACGACCCCACCGACTGGGAGGAGTTCCGGCCGGACATCCTCGGCACGGTGTCCGTCGGCCATGACGGCGACGCCTGGACGATGGCGATCTACTTCACCTCCGAGGAGGCTGCCCGCGAGGGCGAGAAGAAGGAACCGCCGCGGGAGATGCAGCAGATGATGAAGGAGATGGAGGCGCTCAACGTCGGCGAACCCGTCTTCCACGACCTCAGGGACCCGTGGATGCAGGCCCCGAGCTGATTCGGGGTGACGCGGCTGCGTGAGCAGCCGCCACGTCTCGCCGTTCGGTCACTGCGGCCGCCGAGGGATCTCCTGGAGCGCCCACGAATTCCCGTCCGGGTCACTGAAGAAGGCGTACTTCACGCCCCCCATGTCGGTGACCGCCGAGATCTCGACGTCCCGACTCGAGAGTTCCGCGTGCACGTCCTCGATGTCGTCGACCACCAGGTGCAGGTTGAGCACGCGGGGGGCGTCGGGGTCACTGATGCCGATCCCGACGACGATGGAGCACGCCGACCCGGGAGGAGTCAGCTGGACGACCCTCATCCCGTTGCCGGGCTCGACGTCGTGATCGAGGTTGAATCCCAACCGGTCGACGTAGAACTCCTTGCTCCGATCGACGTCGGTCGTGGGAAGAGGGACAAGTTCCAGGCGCATGTCCATGGCTGTGGCTCCTCGGTGTGGCTCGGTGTCGGCATGAAGCCGGTGTTGCGTGATGACAGCGTTGCGCATCCACTGCCGGGAGCGTCGCATCCGGCTACGGCCGGCGGGTGCCTGCCGGCAGGCCGGAGATCCATCCGGCACGAGCTCGGCCCGGGGCGGCAGCGCTTGCACCATCGAGTCCCCGGTTCATGGCGTTGAGCGGCTCCGTCCAGGCCGAGGAGGAGAACGCGGTCCGCGCCGCAGCGCCGACGAGGGCTCGGGGCGTCCCCGTCATACGTCGTACGGCGATTGCCCCTGTCGAATCCGGGTATCGCGGGTCGCATGGAGATCGGTCGACTCGCCGCTCGCGGCGTCATCGGGGCACTGTTCATCGGTCACGGCACCCAGAAGCTCTTCGGATGGTTCGGAGGACCGGGCCTGCAGGGCACTGAGCAGATGATGGATGCACTCCAGATGCGGCCCACGCGCGCCCATGCGCTGGCGGCCGGGGTCACCGAGACCGCGGGCGGGGCACTGCTGCTGCTGGGTGCGGCGACACCCTTGGCCGCGGCGAGCCTGATCGGCACGATGGTGACCGCCATTCGCAAGGTGCACCAACCCCACGGCGTCTGGGCGGCCCAGGGCGGGTGGGAGTACAACGCGGTGCTGATCGCGGCTCTCCTCGCCCTCGTGGACGCGGGCCCGGGGGACCTCTCGGTCGACGCCACCCTGGGACATGAGGAGTGGGGTCCCGGGTGGGCTCTCGGCGGACTGGCGCTGGGTGTCAGTGCGTCGTTCGCGGCGATCGCCATCGGCGGCCGCGGCGGGCCCGCGCAAGGCGCCCCGTCCGCCGATGGCACGGTCGGTGAGGCCACCCGCGCAGACACCGCAGGCGACCCCGTCACCGCCGCGGACGATGACTGAGCTGCCTGTCCGACGAGCTTGCATGCCATTCGTGCATGGGTATCGCCGCACCGACCCCGGACCACGGTCCCAGTCGCTCTCGGGCCGCCACTGGACTGAACGAATGGGATCACCATCCGACGCCGAGCCGGATCAGGCGTCCCGTCTCGGCCCTCGACGTGCGGCCAACAGCCTCCGCTTGAGACCTGCACGTCGGGGTGGGGACGCCTACCCCCATGGACCGGACCAGTGACCCAGGGAGAGAGATCAGCCCGGGGGTCGTCGCTGTCGCACGGGGCGAGCGTGTGGGCGGACACGTTGGTCGCCGGTGAAGTGCTCATGGCCGGCCAGCAGCTGGATGCGCCGACCCAGGCCGTCTCGGCGCTGATGCGCGGGGACGGCAACTTCGTCGTGTACCGCAACGACGACTGGTCCACACTGTGGTCCTCGGGCACGGACGGCCATCCCGGGGCATCGGTCGTGATGCAGGACGACGGCGATCTGGTGATCTACGCGTCCGACGGGAAGCGCCTGTGGAGTACGGCGACAGGCGGCAACCCGGGCGCCTTCGTGCAGCTGCACGACGATGGACAGCTGGTCGCCTACGGCTTCTACCGCGACCCGTTGTGGTCCAGCGAGATCACGCCCTGAGCCCCTGGTGCCGGAAGCTGCGGCGGAGTTGGCGCGGTTGGCGGGAGCTCCCCACGGCATCGGGAGACAGCAGCAGGAGGAGGCGCTTGGCGCACCGACGAGATCGCGCGCTGCACGTGCGCGGCCGCTGGTGGTGTCAGACTGGATCTCGCGGGAGCGGAGGTCGACATGGGGCCGTCATCGGGGCACTCACCTGCTGATGACCCCCGGACGCGCGCTGGCCAGGCCGCGCAGGCTGTCCTGGCGCAGGACCGCGAGCGCTATCGATCGCTGTTCGCCTACCACCCCGACGCAGTGTTCTCGATCAACCTGGAGGGACGCTACGTCGAGGCCAACCCGGCGGCACTGCACCTGACGGGCCGGACGCTGGAAGAACTGCGCTCCCTGACCTTCGCGGAGGTGGTCAGTCCCGAGGACCTCCCGCGCGTCCTGGACGTTTTCCGGCAGGTCGTGGATCGGCGCTCGGGGCACGTCGAGACACGGATCCGACGCGCGGACGGCACGGTGCTCGAGGTGAGCGTGACCGTCGTACCGGTCATCGTGGCCGACCAGGTGGTCGGCATCCACGGAGTCGCCGAGGACGTCACCGAGGCGAACCGCCTGAGGCGTGAGCTGGAGGACACGCGGCGCGAAGCCGAGGAGGCGAACGCCGCCAAGGCACTGTTCTTGGCGAACATGAGCCATGAGCTCAGGACCCCTCTGACGAGCATCCTCGGTGCCACGGAGATCCTCCTGGGCACGGGGCTGAACGAGGAGCAGACCAGGCTCATGGAGATGGTCCATCGCTCCGGGACGACGCTGCTTCGGCTGGTCAGCGACATCTTGGACTTCTCCCGCCTCGAGGCGGGCAGGCTGTCGGTGACGGCGTCCGAGCTGCACGGACGTGTACTGCTGGGCGAGGCCTTGGCCGACGCGGCCGGCCGGGCCCGCCAGAAGGGGCTGGAGTTCGGCTGGGCGGTGGACGATCGGGTGCCCGAGCACCTGGCGGGGGACGGCGTACGCATCATGCAGGTCCTCAGCAACCTCGTCGGGAACGCGATCAAGTTCACCGAGAAGGGCTTCGTCCGCCTGCGTGTCGACGTCGGGCAGAGGACCGGTGACGTGGCCACGGTGGTGTTCGTCGTCGAGGACTCAGGGCCGGGAATCCCTGCGGAGCAGCTGCCTTCGTTGTTCGAGCCCTTCACCCAGGCCGACCCCACGGCCACACGCAGCCAAGGGGGAGCGGGCCTGGGGCTTGCGATCTGTCACGAGCTGGCGACCTTGATGGGCGGGTCGATCCAGGCCGACAGCAGGCCAGGAGAGGGCAGCACCTTCACCTTCACATTGCCCATGCGGGTCGTCTCCTGAGAGGGTCGTCGCGAACGGTCGGGAAGGGGACGCTGCGTCTCGCAGCCGGCCCGACGGCCGAGGCGAGGAGCCGAGACGCAGTGGCAGTGCAGGTGTTGATCGTCGACGACCATCCCGGGGTCACGGCCGGGCTCGTCGGCATGTTCAGCACCGCTCCCGACCTCGACGTGTGCGGCACAGCGGACTCCGGCGAGGCGGGACTCGAGCTGGCGGCCAGTCTCGAGCCGGACGTCATCATCATGGACCAGCTCATGCCGGGCATGGGCGGCATCGCGGCCACCCGCGCCATCAAGAGCTCGGGGCTGGCATGCCACGTCCTCATGTTGAGCGGGCACTGGACAGCCGGACAGGTGCAGGCAGCGAAGGAAGCCGGTGCCGATGCCATCGAGCTCAAGGGCGGCCACCCGCGCGAGCTCCTGACGGTGATCCGGGACATGACCAGCAAGGAGCAGGGGCTCGAGAGTGACTCCAGCAGACCGACAGCGTCCGAGGACTGACCTGCCTCCGTTCGGCGCGACTGGAGCTCCGGTGCTTATCGATGCCGGCCTGGGGTACGGCGGAAGCGTGAGCGTCACACGTGTGGTGGGTGGGCCGTGAAGAACATCGGGTTCCTGTCGTTCGGCCATTGGGCGCCGTCGCCGCAGTCGAGCACCCGCTCGGCCGCCGACGCGCTGCTGCAGTCCATCGATCTTGCGGTTGCGGCCGAGGAGCTCGGAGCCGATGGTGCGTACTTCCGGGTGCATCACTTCGCCAGCCAGTTGTCCGCACCTTTCCCACTGCTGGCGGCGATCGGGGCCAGGACCAACCGGATCGAGATCGGTACCGGGGTCATCGACATGCGCTACGAGAATCCGCTGTACATGGCGGAGGACGCCGGTGCAGCAGACCTGATCTCCGGGGGACGTCTCCAGCTGGGCATCAGCAGGGGATCACCGGAGCAGGTCATCGACGGGTTCCGCTACTTCGGCTACGCGCCCGCCGAAGGTTCCGACCACGCTGACATGGCCCGTGAGCACACCCGGGTGTTCCTCGAGGTGATCAAGGGGCAGGGGTTCGCGCAGCCCAACCCGCGGCCCATGTTTCCCAACCCGCCGGGCCTGCTTCGGATAGAGCCCCACTCACCGGGGCTCCGTGACCGGATCTGGTGGGGCGCGGGTACCCGTGCGACGGCCGTGTGGACCGCTGAGCAGGGCATGAACCTGATGAGCTCGACGCTGCTCACCGAGGACACGGGGGTGCCGTTCCACCGCCTGCAGGCCGAGCAGATCGAACGTTTCCGGGAGGCATGGAAGGCGGCCGGCCACCCGCGTGAGCCACGGGTGTCGATCAGCCGCAGCATCCTCCCGGTCGTCACCGACAGGGACCGCGCGTACTTCGGGGGCCAGGCCGGCAGCCAGGACCAGGTCGGTCACCTCGAGGGCGGCACCGCCCGGTTCGGCAAGACGTACGCCGGGGAGCCGGAACAGCTCGTCAAGGACCTCGCCGAGGACGAGGCGATCGCGGCCGCGGACACGCTGCTGATCACGGTTCCGAACCAGCTGGGTGTCGACTACAACGCACACCTCATCGAGAGCCTTCTCCGCCATGTCGCGCCGGAGCTCGGCTGGCGGTGAGGGTGCGCACCTGATGGCACCGGGCAGGGGCCGTGGACTCGCATCATCCGTCCCCCGACGGGCGGACCCCGTCGATATCCGCCGGAGCGGCAGGTGCCTGTGGCTGCAACGATCGCCACGACGGCAGCGCCAACGAGAAGGTGCTTCCCTGTCCGGGGGTGCTGTCCACCCAGATCCGGCCGCCGTGGGCGACGACGACCTCGCGGCAGATGGCAAGTCCGAGCCCACTGCCCCCGGGATCAGCGGTCAGACTGCCGGCCCGGTAGAACCGGTCGAACAGGTGTTGTGCGTCCGCGGCGAAGATGCCCGGGCCCTCGTCTGTGACGCTGACACAGATCTCCTCGTCGTTGCTCCAGGTCTCGATCCGCACCGTTGTCCCGTGCGGGGAATACTTGACCGCGTTGTCGATCAGGTTGGTCAGCACCAGCTGGAGCCGCGGCGGATCCACCTGGACCTCCCACCGGTCCCCGTGCACCACCAGGCGCACGTTCTTGGCGTCGGCCAACGGACGCAGTGCTCGTACGGCGTCGTCCAGCAGCTGACGCATGTCGACCGGCGTCGTCAGCAGCTCGAGCCGCCCTTCGTCGACCTGGGCCGAGGTGATCAGGTTGTCGATCGTCCGCGTCATCCGGTCCACCTCTTCGCGTGAGCTGCGGAGCACCTCGCGCGCAGCCGGCGACATCTCGTCGACCAGCAGGGCGACGTCGATCTCGTTGCGCATGATCGCCAAAGGGGTTCGCAGCTCGTGCGAGGCATCGGCGAGCAGACGGCGCTTCTCCAGGACACCCTGCTCGATGCGGGCCAGCATCGCGTTGAGCGTGATGGCCAGCCGGCGTGTCTCATCGTTTGGCCTTGGCACAGCGAGCCGGTCGTCGAGCCGGTCGATGCCGATCTCCTGGGCGTCGGTGGTGATCTGTTCCACCGGCCGGAGTGCCCTGTAGGCGAGCCAGTACGCCGCAAGGCCCGTGACCACGAACGCGGAGGGACCGGCGACCAGCAGGAGTGCCACCACCCGGCGTACCGCGTTGTCGACGGGCCGCAGGCTCTCCGCGACGACCAGCACGCGCTCCTCGCCCTTGATGCGTAGCAACGAGACCCTCGCTCGGTAGCGATCCTGGTCGCCGAACGAAAGGGTCAGGGTCTGAGCCGGACCGGTCAGCGCGGCGGCGCGCACACGGTCGGAGACCATCGGTCGAGCCCCCACAGCGGCCCCGTAGGCCACCAGCGGGCGACCGCTGGAGTCCAACAGCTGCGCCACCGATCCGGACGGGGAGAGGATGGCTTCGGCGTCATCCTTGAAGTCGCGCATCTGATCGCCTGGACCCTCGTGGACCTCGCCGTTCTGGCTGGGGTCCTCGATGATCGACTCGCTGAGCTCCTGCGAGCCGAAGCGCACCTCCTCGTCGATGGCGCCAAGCAGATCAGCACGGAGCTGGATCACGAGGAAGGCGCCCAGCGCGGCGACGGTGAGTGCGAGCAGGGTGACGAACCACACGGCCAAGCGCACCCTGATCGGGAGGTTCACAGCGGTTCCAGGACGAAGCCCTTGCCACGGACCGTGCGGATCAGCCTCGGGCCCTTCGGGCGCTCGAGCTTCTTGCGCAGATAGCCGATGTAGACGTCGACGACGTTGGGTGACACATCGGGATCTTCGTTCCAGACCTCGGCCAGCAGGGCCTCGCGGGACACAGGTCTTCCGGCATGTTGCGCCAGGGCCTCGAGCACGTCGAACTCTCGTTCTGTCAGCTCGATCTGGTGCCCCTTCCGGGTCGCCAACCGGGCCGCCGGATCCAGGCTCATGGTGCCGACCTGGAGGAGCTGTGCGTGACGGGTCGGACCGCGTCGGACCAGGACTCTCAGCCGGGCACGCAGCTCGTCGAAGTCGAACGGCTTGACCACGTAGTCGTCCGCTCCACCGTCCAGACCGCGGATCCGGTCGCTGACCGCGGTCCGGGCTGTCAACATGAGCACTGGCGTCCACACCTCGCTGGCCCGCAGGGTCTGACACAGTGCGAACCCGTCCACCCCTGGCAGCATCACGTCGAGCAGGATCGCGTCGTACGCGGTGGTGGAGGCGAGCGCGAGACCCTCGTCGCCCGTGGCCGCGGTCGTCACGTTGTATCCGTCGAGCGCGAGACCGCGCCGAAGCGACCGGGCGAGCTTGATGTCGTCCTCGACGACCAGACCGCGCATTCCCTCATTGTGCCGCCTGCCGGACCGAAAAGTCTTGACAACTCGTCGCGGCCGAGCCAATCCGGAGTAGTTTCTTGAGAGTTCTCTAAGAAGAATTCCAAATCTTCTGTGAGAAGCTCATCAAGGCTTCTTCTGGTGCGCCGGGCCGCACCGCGGGGGGAAGAGGGGCGTGCCGTGTCATCGATCCTCAGCTGGTCCGTACGGGACAGGTTGCTCGTGCTCTCCCCATGGCACTTGTCGGCGGCGCGCTCGCCGTCTGGCTCACCGGTGGTGTGGTCTCCCTCAGTGCCCTGGTGGGCTGCCTCACCGTCTTTGGCGTCGCGGCCAGGAACGGCATCCTCATGGTCAGCGTGCTGCCGTGGCTCTACGTCAGGTTCGGTCGGAGCCCGAGCACCGGGCGGCATGCTCTCGACGGCGCCGGCCGGCAGCCCTAGTCTGCGAGAAGCAGTGCCTGACGAGAAAGGACCACCTCATGGCGTCACGGCTCAACCCTTACATCATGTTCGGCGGCAACGCGCGGGAGGCGATGGAGTTCTACCAGGCGGCCCTCGGCGGAGACCTCAGCATGAACACGTTCGCGGAGTTCGGCAGTCCCGGCCCCGACGGCGACAAGATCATGCACGCCAACCTCGAGACGCCTGACGGGTTGACGCTGATGGCGTCCGACACCCCGCCCGGGATGGAGAGGTCGGGCGGCACCAGCATCGCCGTCAGTCTCAGCGGGGACGACGCGGAGAAGCTGCGCGACTACTGGAACAAGCTGACCGACGGCGCCAAGGTCACCATGCCGTTGGAGCGGCAGGTCTGGGGCGACGAGTACGGCCAGTTCACCGACAGGTTCGAAATTCAGTGGATGGTCAACATCATGGGTCCTGCCCCGGAGTGACCTCGTCCGGCGTCTCCTCGAGGAGGTGTTCGAGCTGTCGCAGCTGCCTCTGGTCGGCCCGGGGCACCGCTGCCGCCGTCATCGGGGCGCCAGCTGGCCGAAGCCCGAGGGCTCCCGGGTCCCACGAGTCATCCGGGTGCCACCGATCCAGCATGGTCTCCGGCCCGCCCCGTAGCCGCTCGTGGCCTCGCGCCTCACCGGCGCCCCTGCACGGGCACCAGCCGCAGGTGGTCGACGCCGTCGTACCGCAGGCAGGCGGCCGCCTCCGCCGGGACCCACCTCGACTCGTGGGCAGGCTCCTCCAGGGCGACCAGGAGGGCGCTTGGTCGGGCCTCCTGGACCAGTCGCAACAACACCCGGCCACCCATGGGTGGTCTGACCGGTCCGACCACGACGACGTTGGGTTGGCACTCCCACACCAGGTCCAGGCCGTCCAGGCCGCTGGTGGCGACCCCGACGACCTGCACTGCGTCATGCGACTCCAACGAGCGCGCCAGCCGGGCGTTCATCAGCTCGTCGTGGTTGGCGATCACGATCCGGAACATGCGTGGACCTCCTGCCGTGCGGCGCGATCAGGGCGCGCGGCCACGCCGTGGCCAGCGCCCGCTCCCTCGACTCTGCGCCGTCGGACCAACGGGGCGGCAGTGTCCATTGGAACTAGGACCTGGGTGACGCCCGTGCGTGAAGGTGAAACCGCACCCGGCGGTACCGCACACACCACCGCGGCCCGGCACCCATCCAAGGTCTGCCCAGGAACGTCGACGCAGGTGGAGCCTGGAGGCCATCGCCCTCGTAGACGTGTCGTCGGCCCCCGCTGTCCCTGGCCGCGAGGCCGGCCCGCACGCCAGTGGACACCTGCGCTCCGCCGCAGATCGTCCCGTCACGAGGGAGCGTCCCAGGGACCCTTCGGCTGGCTCGTCTCCCTGGCTCGACGACCTCGGCACCCAGGCCCCCGTCCCCGAGACGTACGGCTGAGGGGCGGCGGCGGTCTTCAGTCGTCGCTGAGGGGCGGGGACGCGGCAGCGAAGAGCTGGATCTCCTCCAGGGCGCCTGTCTTGTCGTCGACGTCGACCTCGGACACCCGCGCGCCGGGGGCCAGGTCAGCGGTACTGCCCTCGCGACCGGAGTGCTCGATGTCGATCTCGGTGTCGTCGGTGAGGCTGAAACGGAGGACACCGTTCACCGTGTCCACAGCGAGCTGACGGGTCGTCTCGTCGAACGACACCACTGTGCCGAGCAGGTCCCCCTCGTCCTCGTCGGCGACACCGTCGTGGTCGCGGTCCACGTTGCAGCGATCGCGGAGCTGATCGTCCTCGTCCTCGTTGGAGACACCGTCACGGTCGCGGTCCTCCGAGCCGTCGCGAACCCCGTCGTCGTCACTGTCTGCGTCGGTGACCCGCACTCCGAGCTCGTTCTCGTCCTCGTCGTCGACGAAGTCGCGGTCCCGGTCGTCGTCGTCGTCGACGCAGGCCTCGGCGGCGTCGTCCTCGTCCTCGTTCGCGATCCGATCGCGATCTGAGTCCTCGTCCCCGTCCAGCCTGCCGTCGTTGTCGCTGTCACGGTCCTTGACGTCGGTGGCCGCCACCCCGTCGCGGACCTCGTCCCCGTCGTCCATGCCGTCGTCGTCGGTGTCCTCATCGGCCGGCAGCGTGTGCAGGCGGTACTCGGTGCGGTTGTTCAGCCCGTCGTGATCCTTGTCGAGTCGCGCGTCGTTCGTGCGGGTGCTCAGGCCGTTCCGGGCCTCCCAGCGGTCCGGCATGCCGTCACGGTCACGGTCGCGCGGGGCTGCCGAGGCCGAGGGGACGGCCAGGGAGAGAACGGCGGTCACCGCCAGCGCCAGGCCGCCCGCACGTCGCACCGGACGGAGGACCACGGCAGCAGCGGGGTGGATGAGCGGCATGCGAGACCTCGGTTCAGAGGGGGCCAGGGCGACCCGATGGACTATGTGTCCAGATTGTGCCGGTTCGGCATGGTTGTCGACAGCGAAAACGCCCCGCCCGATGGTCGTAGTACCACCGTGCGGCTAGGGGCGCGCGCGGCGGAGGGCCACGGCGGCGACGTCGTCGTCACGGGTGGCGTCACGGACCGTGTCGACCAACGTGATCAGGCCCTTTCCCAGGTCAGGGTCGACCAGGTGGCGCGCAGCCTCGTGCACACGCACCTGTCCTTCGGCGAGGCTCTCGGCGCGTCGCTCGACGAGTCCATCGGTGAACATCAACAAGGTGTCCCCGCGCTTGAACTGGCACGTCACGACCGCGCGCGTGCCACCCCCCGCACCGAGGATGAGCGAGTCCTCGGTGCTGATGTCTCGAAGGCGGCCGTTCGCGTGACGGAACACCGGAGCGGGATGTCCCGCGTTGATGACCTGGAGAAGGTCCTGGCGCGGGTCCGCGACGGCGTAGGCGAGCGTGACCAGGCGGTCGAGCTCGTACTGCTCGAACAGCCGGTCGAGGCCGGCCATGACGAGGTCGGGGTCGGGGTCGACAGCGATGAGGGTCCGGACAGCGGACCGCATCTGTGCCATCGCGGCGGCTGCGGCCACCCCGCGGCCCATCACATCGCCGATGAAGGTGACCACTCGGCCGTCGTGGAGCTCGACGACGTCGTAGAAGTCTCCGCCGACGTCCGTGCGACCGGCCGGAAGGTAGCGCACGGCGACATCCCATCCCCGAACGAAGGGCGGTTGATCGGGAAGGACCGCACGCTGCAGACGGATGGCGACGTCGCGGATCTGCGAGTGGAGGTGGGAGTTGTCGATGGCGACCGCTGCGCGATGGGCGAGGTCCTCGCCGAAGCTGAGGTCGCCGGAGGTGAAGCGCCGGCCGTCGTTCCCGGTCACCCAGGTGATGACCCCCAGGACGTTGTCGCGGATCTTGAGGGGCACCTGCAGGGCGCTGCGAAAGTTCAGCTCGCGAAGGACGTCGAGGTGCGCGTCGTCCCGAGCAGCAAGGACGAGCATGGCGTCGGTGATGTCGGGGACGAGCTCGCTGGCTCCACTGCGGACCACCTGGTAGGCCCCTCGGCGGGCGTCAGGGTCGGGCGGGTACTTCTCCTGCAGCTCCAGGACCCGCGATTCCAGCAGCACGTCGGGATGCGCCATGGCCAGTGGGCGCAGGACCCCGTCCTGGAGGAGCTGGATCACGCACCAGTCGGCGAACTGCGGCACGGCCAGATGCGCGACAGCCTTGAGGGTTGCCTCGTAGTCCAAACTGCTTGCGAGCTCGATGCTCGCGTCGGCGAGGAACTGGAGCTTGGCCTCGCGGTCCGCCACATCGGCAAGGACCCTGGACCGCTCCAGCGCCTGGGCGCAGGTGTCAGCCAGCAGACCGAAGAACTCGAGCTCGGCCGGCTCGAAGGTACGCCGTCCGGGAAAGGAGAGGCTGATGACCCCGATGGAGCGGCCGGCGACCCGCAGGGGAAGACAGATCATCGACCGCTCGCCCTCAGTGGCCAGCTCCAGGCCCGGGTAGCGCTGTCGCAGGTCGTCGGTGCCGGTGATGGTGATGGTTCGGCCGTCTCGGCAGGCTTCACCTGCGGGCGTCGCCGCGTCGACGGGGTAGGTGGCCCAGCGCGACGCGGCACCGCCTGGACCGCCGTCGATGCCCACCAGGGCGAGGGTCTCGTCGTCGACGAGCACCGATAGGGAGCTGACGGTCGCGTCCGCAGCGTCGGCGATCTGGTGGACGACCACGTCGGTGATCGCTTCGACGTCGGTGGCGGTCAGCAGCTCGCTGGTGACCGCCGCAAGGCGCTGCAGACGGTTGGCCAGGCGACGGGAGTGGGCCGCGTCGCCCGTCGCCTCCTCGAGCAGGATCAGGGCGCCGTCTGGGACCGCGTCAGCGCGCAGGGGTGACCAGCTGATGCCGATGACCCGTTCGGCCCCGTCGGGCCCGAGAACCGCCATCTCGCCGGTCCATGAGAATCCGCCGAGCACACGAGCGTGGATCTCCTGCGCAGTGCCGGCTCGCGAAGGCGAGAACAGCAGCTCGAGGCCGTTCGTGCCGACGAGGGCGCCTGGGCGTCGCCTGAACCGGGTCGCGGCGCTCGTGTTGCAGTAGGTGACGAGGCCGAGCGCGTCCACTGCGACAGCAGCCACCTCGAGGTCGTCGAGCAGACTCAGATCGCGGCGCCACCGGCCTCCGGTGTACTCCTCAGTAGCCTGCATGTCGGGAGTGTTGCACGTCGTGACCCCGCCCGCAGGGCTCCCATCAGGGGGCCCATTTGCCGAGGCTCACCATGACCGGTGAGACTGTCGGCGCCGAGCGGGGAGTGCACGGCGGCGAGCCTGCTCGTCCTGGACGTGATCGGGGGAGACCAGATGGGCCATCGGGGTTCCCTGCTCCCCGTCCCGGATCCCTTCGACGAGACGCTACCGCCGCGCCCGTCGAGCGTGGCCGTGGCCCGTGCGCTGGTCCGCGAACTGCTCACGTCGGCGGGCCGCGACGACCTTCTCGATGACGCTGTGCTGCTGGTCAGTGAGATCGTCACGAATGCGCTCATCCACGCGGGTTCCCCCATCGGGGTCCGTGGCGAGGTGGGCCCCCACGGTGTCCGGGTCGAGGTGAGTGACGCCAGCCCCCACCACCCGACGCCGCGCGACTACGCGAGCACGGCCGGCACCGGCCGCGGCCTCGCGCTGGTGGTCGACCTCGTCGACGACTGGGGCGTGACGGCGGCCGACGTCGGAAAGACCGTGTGGTTCGAGCTCGGGCGGAAGGGCGCGAGCGAGCCCACCGACGACACGAGCGGGCCCAAGGAACGTCGGGGCGACGACGCGTCGTTCGCTGCGCCGAACGCCCCCTCCACGGTGAAGCCCGGCAGACGAGACGAGCCCGTGCACGTCGAGCTGCTCATGATGCCGCTGCTCCTGCACGAGGCCTGGCGCGAGCACGCCGAGACCCTGTTGCGGGAGTACCTGCTGGCGTCCCTCGACCTCACCCAGGGTCTCACCGAGGGCGGGGGGCCGATCAGTCCTGAAGGCGTTGTGGAGGACCCGATCCGGGTGCACGCGGACGCCACCGACGCGATCGCCCTGCTCGAGGAGCAGGTCCCTGTCGCCCACATCGACATGGAGCCGGACAAGCTCATGGCCCAGGCCAGCGAATCCGACATCACCGTCCCTCGGCTGTGGGTGGAGGTCCCCCTGACCTCGGTGCCGCACTTCGACACCTTGGAAAGGGCACTGGACCACGCTCTGGTGCTGGCGGAGTCCGGTCGGATCATGGCCCCCCGGACCCAGCCGGAGGTTCGGGCGTTCCGACGTTGGGTGTGCCGCCAGGTGCGCGGCCAGACTGCCGGACGGGCAGCAGTCGCGTGGTCCATCGAACGGGAGACGATGCGGCCGTCGGCGGCACCCATGGCGAACGACGAGCTGACACACATCGCGAACTCGACGGAGAGCCTCCTCGCCGCCGATGACAGGAACCAGGTCGTGGCCGTGTCCGAGTCGGCCGGGAGGCTGCTCGGGTACGACTCCACCGAGCAGCTCGTCGGGCAGCGACTCGTCGCCATCATTCCGCCCCGCTTCCACCAGGCGCACATCGCCGGCTTCACGCTGCACCTGCTCGTCGGTCGCTCGCCCCTGCTGGGACGCGAGGTGGAGGTACCGGCGCTGCGTCGTGACGGCACGGAGGTGTCGGTTCGGCTCGAGGTCGTGTCACGCAGCGCGCGGGACGGGACCGCGCTCTTCGTGTCCCGGATCCGCCCCGTAGGGCCTTGACGACCGAGCGCACTGGCGGAGCTCGCAGCCGGACCGCTGGTCCCGGATCCGACGGTCAGGAGTCGGCCAGACCTGGGTGCCCGGCGTGCGTCCACTGTTCGGACTGGGTGAGCCAGAAGAGGTAGCCCAACGGTGGCAGCACGACCACAGCCGCCAGGGTGGCCACGACCAGCAGCCCGGCGAGGGTCGCTGGCGCGCCAGCGGCGCGGGTGATGGTCACCTCGTCCACCAGCATCCACGGGTACTGGCCGACACCCCACCCGAGGACGACCGCGGCGACGGCCGTGACTGCGGTGAGGCGGGCGATCGCGAAACGTCGACGCAGGAGCAGCAGCAGCGTGGACGCGCCGGCGACGCCCGACAAGACCACCAGGGGCGCGGCCCGGGTGAGCAGCCCGTCGCTGAGGGTCGGCGCGTCACGCTCGATGGGGACCAGCGCCACGAACACCAGCAGCCCGGTGAAGACGCCGACACCGAGGGTGCGGGCACGCAGTTGGTCGGCGAGTGCGGTCTCGCCCTCACGCTGCGCGTCAGCCGTCAGGAACGTGCCGGCAAGGAAGGCGCACGTGCCCACCGCGACGAGGCCGCCGAAGAGGGAGGTCGGCTGCAACCAGGAGGCGAACAGGTCGCCGTTGCCCTGTGCGGGTACGCGGCCGGAGGCGATGGCGCCCGCGACGGTGCCGAGGAAGAACGGCGTGATCAGCGATGACCCGGCGAAGATGGCGCCGAACAGCCTGGCCTGCGCCATGCTCGCGGCGTACTTGCGGAAGGCGAAGGAGGCGCCGCGGAGCACGATGCCGAGCAGGGCGAGCATCATCGGCACGAACAGGGTGGTCGTCGTTGCTGCGAAGGCTGCTGGAAAGCCGGTCCACCACATCACCAGGACGTAGATCAGCCACACGTGGTTGGCCTCCCACACGGGGCCGATGCTCTGGTCGATCAACGTCCGCAGCGCTGCCCCTCTCTGGGAGCCACCCGCAGTGAGGTCGAAGAAGCCCGACCCGAAGTCCGCGCCACCGAAGAGGGCATAGGCGAGTACGCCGACGAACAGTGCCGCGGCCACGAGGTCGGCGCTCGTCATGCTCGGTGACCCCGTCCCGAGGCAGGGACCTCGCGGCCACCACTGATCCCGGAGTCAAGGTCCGACAGGGGAGGCGTGGGCCCGTAGGGGCTCGGCAGGTCGGTCTCGCCAGCGCGCCACCGTCGAGCCATCGAGCGGAGGACGACGAACGCCCCCAGCGTCATGCCGGCGTAGACGATCCACGCGGCCGCGTAGCTCCACCAGATTCCAGGGTTGGTGCTCGCCGCATCGGTGGTGCGCAGCACCTGCCACACGGTCCACGGCTGCCGCCCGACCTCGGTGGCGACCCACCCGGCCTCGAGCGCGAGCACGGCCAGCGGCCCTGCGATCACGGCGAAGCGGAGGAACCACGCGTTCTCACGCCAGTCCCGCCCCCGCCAGCGGGCCAGCCAGAACAGCGCGACCACGAGCGCGAGCAGCGTGCCGATGCCGACCATCGACTGGAACGCGAGGTGCGTGATGTTGACCGGTGGGCGGTCAGCCGGCGGGATCGTGTCGAGCCCCGGGACGGGCTTGTCGAAGGAGTTCCTGGCAATGAGCGACCCGATGTCGGGGATCGTCAGGGCCCAGTGGACCTTGCCGTCGACGAGGATGCCCCCGAGGTGCAGAGGTGCTGGCTGCTCGGTGGTGACGGCCAGCTCGAACGCTGCGAGCTTGGAGGGCTGGGTGTTGCCCACGCGGAGGCCGAGCACGTGGCCGATCAGGGGTTGCACGAGCGCCCCGAGGGTCGCGAAGACGAACGGGACGGTGAACCCCAGGCGGTGGTGGGCATCGCGGCGCCCCTTGAGCATTCCTGCGGCGTAGACCCCCGAGACCACGAAGCCCACGAGCATGAACGCGCCGACCCACATGTGGGCGAACTGGAGCCACACACCGTCGTTGAACATCGCCCGCCACGGGTTGACGCCGCTGACTGTGCTCCCGACGAGCCGGAATCCGGTCGGGTTGTTCATCCAGGCGTTCACCGAGACCACGCAGAAGGTGCCCACGACACCTGCGACGCCCATGGGGATGAGCAGGGCGAGGTGACGCCGCGCGGGCATCCGCCCCCGGCCGTAGAGATAGAGGCCCAGGAAGATGGCCTCCACGAAGAACGAGAGACCCTCGAAGGCGAACGGCAGTCCCAGGACGTCCCCGAAGGAACCCATCAGCCCGGGCCACAGGAGCCCCATCTCGAAGCTGAGGACCGTGCCCGAGACGGCGCCGATGGCGAACAGGACGGCCGAGACCTTCGCCCAGCGCTGCGCCAGGCTCAGGGCCACGTCATCGCCTCGCACCAGTCCGCGTCGGTGGACCACGTAGATCATGGTGGGGAACGCGACCCCGAAGCAGGCCAGGATGATGTGCCAACCTAGCGAGAGGGCCATCTGCTCGCGGGCGGGGAGCAGTCCCGGCGGTCCGTCCGAGGCCGTCAGGACCAACGTGGTGACAACGGCACCCATGGCCCCTCCGTTGCGCTTTCTGCCACCTGCCCATGGTCACACTCGTCGCAAGAGCAGGGGAGGGTGGAGGTGGCAGCCCCGCGGCGCTCAGCTCAGCTCGGCCAGCACCGGGGGAACCTGGTCGACGAGCTCACGAGCCAGGAACCCGACCCCTCCGACCGTGGACGCCAGACGTTCGCCGGCCACCGAGTGCAGGTAGGTGCCCCAGCAGGCGGCCTGCGCCGGCTCGACGCTCCGGGCGAGCAGTCCGGCGACAAGACCAGCGAGCACGTCGCCGCTTCCGGCCGTCGCAAGGCCGGGGTGACCCGAAGGCACTCGCCAGCTGCGCCCGTCAAGGTCGGCGATCATCCCTTGCGCCGTCACGCAGGAGCAGTAACGTGCTGCGGCCTCCACGACGTCTTCCTGCTCGGGGCCGGACTCCCGTCCCAGCAAGCGGTCGAGCTCGTCGACGTTGGGCGTCAGGACCGGACGGACTGAACGGTCGGCCAGGTCCTCACGGAAGCCGGACAGGATGCCGAGGACGTAGGCGTCGAGCACGACGGCGGCGTCGTCGCCGAGGTGGGGAAGCAGTTCCTGGAGGAGGGCGGCCGCCTCGTCCGCGTCGTCGAGGCCGGGGCCGACGAGCACTGCGTCAGCTCCAGCGACCGCGTCGGCACAGGTCTCCGCGGCCGCCGCGCCCAGGATCGTGCCGCTCTCCGTCTCGGGGAGGGCGATCACCCCGGCCTCGGGGAAGCCGGCTGCCAGCGAGGGCGCCACCGATTTCGCGACAGCGAGCTGGACGTGGCCGGCGCCCACGCGGAGCGCGGCCAGCCCTGCCAGCGCCACGCCGCCCGGGGTCCGGGCCGCCCCACCGATGACGACGACCTGACCACGAGCCTTCTTGGAGCTCGCCGGATCGGGGAGGGGCCAGCCGCGGAGCAGCTCCGGAGTGACGAGCTCAGGCCCGGACATGGCGCTCCCCCTTGTGTTCGGTGATCTGGAGCCCAGCATCGCGCAGGTGGGAGACCTCGTCGTACGCCACCACGGTCCAGGTCCCGTCGGCCTCGCGGGTCAACCTGCTCAGCGAGGCGTTGCGCAACGGGGTGCTGCGTGCGAGCTCGAGCACCTGCGCCTCGTCCAGCCGTTCGCACACGTATCGCAGCAGTGCGATCACGACGTCGTGGCTCACCACGAGGACGCGCCCGTCCGGGAACTCCCGGTCGAGATCGGCGAGCCAGGTGCGCAGGCGGAGGGCGACGTCGACCCAGGACTCGCCCCCGGCAGGCCGGTGGTAGAACTTTCCCTGCCAGAGGCGGCGGGCAGCCTCCTCGGGGTAGCGGGCCTTCACCCCCGCGAACGTGAGCCGGTCGAGCACGCCGAGCTCTCGGTCACGCAGGCGCTCGTCGAGATGCGTGGGCAGGTCGAGGCCAGCAGCTTCGCAGGCGAGTCGAGCCGTCTCCCGTGCCCGGACGTAGGGCGAGCAGACGACCGTTTGCGGGAGGACGTCGGAGGTCATGGCGGCGAGGGCGATCCCGACGGCCGTGGCCTGCTCCCGGCCGAGAGGGGACAGGTCCACGTCGGCATCCCGAGCGGGTACGTCGATCTCGTGCGCCCCGACGGAGTGCGCCTGCGCGGCGGCCACGTTTCCCTGACTCTCGCCGTGGCGGATCAGCAACAGCTCGCTCACACCCATTGCGGAACCGTAGTCCGACACGGACCGGCTGCGCGAGCGCAGCAGCGGACCCGCCGGAGGTGCGGGCCAGGCGTGCACTGCCGCTGATCGGGGTATGTGGGAGGTCTCCACACTCCGCCTGGCGGCGTGCCCCGTATACCCAGGAGCCAGCAGATGTCGAACTACCACGAGGGCGGCGACCCCTACACCGAGGGGACGCACGGCGGAGGAAGGCCGGACAGCGGACCCACCCTGGGAGGCCCGGCGCACCCAGGTGGCCCCAGGTGTCCGGCCCTCCGTACGACACGTCCCAATTCGGAGCTCAGGGCGGCCCACAGCGCTGGGAGTCCCAGGCGGGCTACCAGGGCCAGGGCCCTGCGGGCCAGGGGTTCTTCCAGGGCGGCAATCCCCTCGGCTCACGCGGGCGCGGCAACCTGCGAGTGAGCCCGACCCTGAAGACGACCGAGTTCTGGGTCCTGGTCGTGGTGTCGGTCGCGCTGCTGATCGCTGCGGCCGCGAGCGACGAGGGACCGGACAACCTGGGCGGCTTCGGCGCCCATGACGCGTGGAAGTTCGTCACCTGGCTCGCGATCGCCTACATCGTGAGCCGTGGCATCACCAAGTTCGCCGGACACGAGCGGGACCGCCGCAACGACGGCGACGACAGGCGGTAGGCCCGCCAGGGTGCACGTGAACCGCTCCGGCATTACGCATGTCGGGGCGGTTCCTCTCGAGTGGCGACACGAGGCCACAGGCGCGCCCTGACGGCAGCGGCGGCGTCGTAGAGCCGCCACGCTGCCACACCGACTGCGAACGAGGCAAGGGTCGCCAGGAGGGGATGGTCGGTCTCCAGGTGCGGGTAGACCTGCCAGTGGGTCAGATAGGTGAACAGCGACGACGCTGCCAGCGTGCTGATCAGGGGAAGCATCGCGGTCGGGACAGGCAGCCGCGGAACCCAGACCAGGGCCCACACGGCCGCGGCGACCAGCAGCTCGCGGGTGGGATCGCCGAAGAACCCCCAGCAGCCGAGCAGGGCTGCGGCCGAGGTGACGAGCCGCTGACGGTTCGTCCTCGCCCTGGCCGCCATCCAACCGAGCGCCACACACCACAGCACGACGGGCACGGCATAGCGCTGGGTCGGCCCGGCTTCGATGCCGGCGACGGCGTAGCGGGCGCAGAGCGCCAGACCGAACGCGCCCGTGGCAACCGCAAACGGACGCAGCCGCTCGATCTGGTCGACGCGGGGCACGCAGAGCAGCGCCCCGCCGGCGAGCATGGTCCACACGACCACCTCGAGGAACCAGAACTGCCAGCGCGGGTCCCAGGTGTCCGAGCCGAGGGAGTTGTTGAGGAGCAGTGCGGTCGAGGGGTCGTACATGCCGGTGAGGAGCCCTGCGGCACCGATCCACAGGACGGACGGAACAGCGACGTTGCGGGCGGCACCAAGGAGGCTGGCGCGGCGCTCGCGCCGTGACCCTTGCGAGAGCTGGAAACGAGCGATGTTGCAGCCGACCACCGCGAGCAGGGCATGCGCGCCACCCGGGACCGTCAGCAGGTCGGCATGACTGCCCACGATCAGAACGATGGCAGCGGCACGCAGTCCGACGGCGGTCTCCACCGCACTCCAGAACGGGCGCCTGCCGTGCGCAGCGGGCGCCCCGGCAGCCAGCTGCCGTGCCGAGAGGTGTGCCCAGTCGGCGGGCAGGTCACAGACGAGCCGTCCCAGTCGCACCGAGGCCTCGACGTAGGAGAGGGAGTCCCCTCGCAGGCTGACGAAACTGTCCTCCGGGGTGGCGTCAGCGCGACCCAGCAGCTGGGCGTAGAGGTCGCGGACGGTCGTCGCATCGACGGACGGACTCGGCGCTGAGGCCGCCTCCTGGCTGCGGGCAGTGGCCCGGGCATGGGCCAGAAGGGCGCCGTGGTCGGGCTTGCCGGACGCGGTGAGCGGAAGCTCGACGAGCACGTGCACCCGCACCGCGTGCGCCGGCAGTCCAAGCCGCCCCGCCAGCTCTCCTACCACCTCGACGTCGCGGTGGCGGGTGACGAACAGCAGCAGCGCCCCGGCGTCCTCGAGCGCCCGGGCTCGGCATCCGCGCGCCTGGGCCAGGGACTCGACGCGATCCAGGTCCAGGCGGACGCCGAAGAGCTTGGCGAAGCGACTGCTGCGGCCGACGAGCTCGAAGAGCCCGTCCTCGTGCCGGCGGGCGAGGTCCCCGGTGCGCAGCTCGTCGATCGTGCGTCCCAGGGCCAGGTCCCGCCGCCCACGGGCGTAGCCCAGCATCACGTTGGGACCCGAGTAGATGAGCTCGCCGACCTCTTCGTCGCCTTCGATGCGCAAGGTGCCACCGGGAATGGGGATACCGATGCTCTCCGGGCGCTCGGCAGCCAGGCGGGGTGGCAGGTAGGCCATCCTGGCCGTCGCCTCGGTCTGGCCGTACATCACGACGAAGTCGAACCCGCGGTCAGCGCCCAGCTCCGCGTAGCGGCGCACAGTGCCCGGATCGAGCCGCCCCCCGGCCTGGGTCACCGTCCTCAGGCTCGGCAGCTCCCGGTCCGCGAACCCGGAGGAGTCCAGCAGGTCGAAGACGTGGGGTACGCCGGCGAAGGACGTGGCGCCGACGTCGGTGAAGTCGCTCCAGAAGCGCCCTTCGACCACCGAGGCGTCGGTGAGCAGGAGGCTGGCGCCTGCCAGCAGATGACTGTTGAGCACCGACAGGCCGTAGCAGTAGTGCATGGGCAACGTGGTGGCTGCGCGGTCCTGGGTGGTGAGCCCCAGGTAGGTCGCGATGCTCTCGGCGTTGCTCCGGATGTTCTCCCCGGAGAGCCGGACGAGCTTGGGTGAACCGGTGGAACCCGACGTGCTGAGCAGCAGCGCCAGCTCGGGGTGCAGCTCGTGCCCGGAGGTGCGCTCGAGCAGGTCGAGGCGGGAACCGCGGGCCAGGACGTCGGGATGGTACGTCGCGACCAGGTCCTCGCGGAGGCAGTCCTGGCCGACGAGCAGCACGGGGTGTCGACCCTCGAGTGCGGCGAGGTAGGTGACGACGGTCTCGACGTCGTTGCGACCCTCGAGCATGACCAGGCGGCGAGAGCTGCCGAGCTCGTCCGCGCGCTCTCGCACCCGCCCTGCCAGGTCGGCATACGTCACCACGGTGTCGGGGGTGACCAGGGCCGGTGCGGTGCCGAACCGTGCGAGGGAGCCGAGGAAGGCGGGCGCCCGAGGAGTGTGGACAGGCATGGTGGTCGCAGTGGCGGTCACGCGAAGACCCCCGCGACCCCCGTGACCTCGACGCCCACCCGATCACCGACCCCTGGCACCCTTGCCGGGTCCACCCGGACCTGCAGGTTGGTCCCGTCCGCCAGCTCGAGCCGAACCGACGCGTGCGCGCCGTAGAACACCACCTCGGCGACCTGTCCGACCGCGGCTTCGGGGCCCGGTCCGGGTGCGAGACGCAGCTGCTCCGGTCGCAGCAGCAGGACGACGGGCGACCCGTCCTCGCCCTCCGGACGCGACCTGACGGTCACAGTGCCCAGGACGCAGCGGACGGCGGAGCCGTGCAGGTGGCCGGGCACCAGGTTGGCGTCACCGACGAACCGGCCGACGCGCTGGTCGACCGGTGCGCCGTACAGCCTCGCCGGGCTGTCCACCTGGC
>NZ_JAOPXP010000046.1 GCF_025965085.1 Marmoricola sp. | reverse complement strand
GCTGGTGACGCGCACCCCGCCCGAGGCGAGGTCGACAGCGACGTCGGTCACGCCCGCGATCTCCTGGATCTCCTCGGTGACGGACGCGACGCAGTGGGCACAGGTCATCCCGGTCACGGTGTACTCGGTGGTCTGGCTCATGGGGGGTTCCTTCGCGGAGTCGGGGACGGAGGGGTCAGGAGCGGACGAGCCGTGCGATGGCCTGGGAGGCCTCGTGCAGCTTCGCGTCAGCGTCGGGGGAGTCGGCGCGTGCGGCGTCGAGCACGCAGTGCGACAGGTGCTCGTCGAGCAGGCCGAGGGAGACCGCCTGAAGCGCCTTGGTGACTGCCGAGACCTGCGTCAGGATGTCGATGCAGTAGGTCTCCTCGGAGATCATCCGCTCGATTCCCCGTACTTGGCCCTCGATGCGCTTCATCCGCCGCAGGTAGTCGTCCTTGCGCTGCATGTAACCGGGGTGCACGTGCCCCTCGGGTCCTTCGGAAACGGGCTGGTCCATGTCGTACACGGTACCCCCCTAGGGTATGGGGCCGGCAACACGCGCGGGATCGCTCGTGGACACGGCCCGGCCGCCGGTCCCGCTAGCGTGGGCGCCAATGCTGACGCGCGGGCTTCGGATGACGCTGGTCGTGCTCCTGCTCACCGCGGGTGGGGGCGTGGTCCGCGCGGGCGCTGGCGCCCGTTCGTTCGCGACAGAGCCGGTCATGCCCGCGGCTGCCGGGGCCCAGACCCAGTGCCATGGCCTGGACCGCGGTGACGTCAGAGGCGAGGACCCGGACTACACGAGCAAGAGGCTCGCCGAGTTCCCCAACCACAAGCGCCTGTGCCACGGCATCTGGCTGCCCAGCCCACGCCGCTACTTCGTGCCGCAGGGCCTCGCGATCACGGGTCGCACGGCCTGGATCAGTGGTTTCCGCTTCCGTGCACGCTACGGGCAGCGTCCGTGCCAGCTCATGAAGGTGGACATCGTCACCGGGAGGCGGTTGGCGTTCCACGGCGCGATCTTCGGCCGCGTGGGTGACCGTCCGCGCACGTACTGCCGCCACGGTGGGGGCGTCATCGCGAGCGGCCGGCACCTCTGGCTGGTGGAGAAGAACAAGCTGTGGCTGGTGGACCCCTCGCGGGGCGGCAACGTCCTGGAGGCCACGCGGGTCTGGAGGATCAAGTCCCCGGTGAGGGGATCCGCGATCGTGGCCAACCGGGAGCGCATCGGGCTGGTGCCCCACGTGACCAACGGCGACGCTCGCATCTACTGGTTCGTCGCCAGACGACTGCTGCGACCCGGCGTGTTCGACCTCGGCCTCACCCACGTGGGAACCCACCAGCTGGGACCCATCAGGAGCACACGCATCCCTCGGTTCGTGCAGGGCGCGACCCTCGACTCGAGCGGTCGGCTGTACCTGTCCCGCTCCAACCTGTCCTGCGCCGAGCTCGTCACTCCTCACGGGCGACGGGTCGCGTTCATCCCGGGCGCCGAGGGCATCCAGTTCGCGTCCGGCGGACGGCGCCTCTGGGCGGTCAGCGAGTCCGGCGCCCGGCCCTACGCGACGTCCCGCAAGCCGTTCACCCCCGCGGTGTCCAGCTTCGAGTGGCCGCGGCTGTTCCGCGGCAAGCGCGCGGACTGCCGGTTCCCGGCGTACTGACTCCCGGGCGCCGTCCTCGCGAGCAGCCCGGTGCGGGCTTCGCGGAAGAACGGGCACGGACCAATCCGGAAGAGCGGCGGTGGCGAATGACTGCCAGCAAGACGCCAGATTCTCCCCGAGCCACAGGATGTGACCTCCCATGAGCACGATCTTCTCCTCCCGGACCCGCAAGACCCTTGCCGTCGTCGCGCTGGTCGCGACCACGAGCCTCTCGGCCGCTGCGTGTGGCAGCAGCAGCGACTCCTCGGCTGCCTCGTCCTCGACGAAGGCCCAGGCGCCCAAGCCGGTGGCTGCGATCGACGCCCTGAAGGGCAACGACACCCAGGTCACCCTCGACCAGGGCTTCGTGGACGCGCTGGCCGCGCTCAAGCTGACCCCCGGCACGATCGGCACCGCCCAGCTGACCGAGGGTGCGCTGGTCTTCCCGATCACCGGCGGCAACGTGACGGTGTTCAAGCCCGGCACGGTCTCGCCCTACGTGATCGGCCAGATCCAGCACGAGGGCTCGGGGCTCTCCCTGGCCGCCGGTGGCACCAAGGTCGAGCTGACCAACCTCAACGTCGACCCCGGTGTCTCCCGGGTCTACGGCGACGTGTCGGTCAACGGCAAGTCGGTGGCCAACAGTGCCTACCTGTTCAAGCTCGACGGCCGCACCCTCAAGCCCCTGGCCACCGGTTCGGGCACCGCCACCCTGGAGGGCACCAAGGTGGCGATCTCCCCGGTCGCCGCGCCGCTGCTCAACCAGACGTTCAAGACCGACGCCGTCAAGCCCGGCCTGCTCGTCGGCATCGCCAAGATCACGGTCGACACCACCTCCGGCGACTGACCCGCGCGCTCGGACTCCCCGGCCGATGAGCCGACCCGACCCCCGTGGCCTGATGGCCGCGGGGGTCCGTCCATCTCACGCGGTTGGTCGGGCCGGCGGCTCCCCGTCACAGGCCCGCCGGCAGGCCGACGTCCCGGCGCCTCCCGAGGCGGAAGATGTTCCAGACACCATCCCTCGCCGAACCCTCACCTCGCGCAACCGGCCTCGGTCGGCCCTCCGGCTGTCGGCTCCCCTAGGGTGCCGCCATGGACTTCGAGCTCGACCGCGGCATCGCCGTCGACCGCACGGCGGACGGCGAGTACGTCGCGCACCTGGACCCCGGCTGGGTGGTCGGCGGCGGGGTCAACGGCGGCTATCTCCTGGCCGTGATCGGCAACGCCATCCACGCGGAGCTGGCGGAGCTCGGCCAGCCCGACCCGGTCAGCGTCAGTGCCTACTACCTGAGTCCGAGCGTCCCGGGCCCGGCCGTGGTGCGCCTACGCCGGGTGCGCACCGGTCGCGCGCGCTCGACGGTCGCCGCGAGCCTGGTGCAGCGCCAGGACGGCCGGGAGGTCGAGCGGATCACGGCGCTTGCCGTCTTCGGTGACCTCGACGCGATGCCGGGGGAGGCCCAGCGGGAGATCCCGCCGCCGGTCCTGCCGCCGGTCGCGGACTGCATCCCCACGCTCGAGGCTCCGCCTGAGTTCATCAAGGTGGCGCCGTTGCTGCAGCGATTCGGGACCCGCCTCGACCCGGCGTACGCCGCCTGGGCGACCGGCCGTCCCAGCGGGAACGGCATCATCCAGGCCTGGTTCAGGCTCGTCGACGACCGCCCGCTGGACCCCATCGCACTGCTGCTCGCGGTCGACGCGCTGCCGCCGGTCACCTTCGACCTGGGACTGCCCGGGTGGGCGCCGACCCTCGAGCTGACCGCGCACGTGCGCGCCAGGCCGGCACCGGGCTGGGCCATCGTCCGGCACGCGACGCGCAACATCTCCGGCGGCATGTTCGAGGAGGACTGCGAGGTCTGGGACTCCGCGGGTCACCTCGTCGCCCAGTCGCGGCAGCTCGCCCTGCTACCTCGCCCTCCCTCGTAGGTCTAGACGGCTCGGCGCCGATCGCATCGATTCGCGCGCTTTCTCTGGTCCCTGCGAGGGACCGCGGGCGAGACTTGCTTGCCGGGAGCGGACGGTCCTGGGTAGCGCCCGCGCGGAGGGGACTCGGAGCACATGGGGCACAAGACCCGTATCGCGACGCTGGCGCTGGGTGCCGTGCTGCTGCTGGTGTCCGGCGCCGAGGCGGGCGGACCGAACCGGGGACTGGCCGCTGGACTGGGCGCGCTGGCGAGCGCCCCCCCGCACCGTCTCCCGGCGCTGGAGTCGGCGCCCCATCGGCCGGCAAGTGTCACCGTGCCGGTCCCGGAAGCCCCGGTGGTCGTCCCGGCGGACAAGAGCCCGAACTCCCGTGGCGGGGTCACCCGGACCTCCCGCGTGAGCGTCGGTGCCGCTGGCTCCGTGCCGGCCCAGGTGCTGGCGGCGTACACCCTGGCGGTCGCCACGGCTCCGCCGAGCTGCCGGATCTCCGTGTCGCTGCTGGCCGCGATCGGGCAGGTGGAGTCCGGCAACCTGGCCGGGCACCAGCTCGATGCGGGTCACCGTGCCGTGCCCGCCGTCCTCGGTCCCGTGCTGGACGGGCAGCGATTCGCAGCCATCGCGGACACCGACGACGGACAGTGGGACGGAAACCGTCTCTGGGACCGGGCACTGGGACCGATGCAGCTGATCCCGTCGAGCTGGCGCGTGGTCGGCGTCGACATGGATCGTGACGGGCTACGTGACCCGCAGGACATCTACGACGCGGCCGGGGCCGCGATGGTCTACCTGTGCGCGGGCGGACGGGATCTCGCCACGCCCGCAGGAATGCAGGCTGCCGTGCTGGCCTACAACCACTCGGCTGTCTACCTCAACCGGGTGCTCGCCTGGAAGGCCGTCTACGACACCACCGACCTCACCGGCCTCGGCAGTCCGAGCCCGTCGATGTTCCACGCCTCGGCACTCCCCGCCCCCGCGACCCGGGTCCCCGCCGCCGCGTTGACCCCCGCTGGGGCGAGCCAGCTCCAGACCCGGCCCGCCAAGACCCGGGCGGCCACGCCGGCCCATGGATGGAGCCCGAGGCCTCCGGTGCCGTCGGGCTCGACCCCTGCCCCAGGACAGACGCCGACGCCGACCAGCCCGACCTCGCCTCCGACCTCGGAGCCGACGCCGACCGACCCGACGACCGACCCCACCCCGACGGACCCGGCACCGGATCCGACGCCGACCGACCCGACGACGGACCCGACGCCGACTGACCCGGCACCGGACCCGACGCCGACGGACCCGACGCCGACTGACCCGGCACCGACGGACCCGGCACCGACGGATCCGACGCCGACCTGCCCCACACCGGTCCCACCCGTCCAGACGTCTGAGCCGGGACCCGTCCGGCGCGTCGACCTCTGCGCACCGGAGCTCCCATCCGGCACGCCCTCGCCTGATCAGTGAGGGACGGTGCTCAGCGGTGGAACCGTGACCGCCTCATGGCGAAGACGTAGCGACGGCCGGGGTGCTCGCTCAGCGACCACAACATGTCCGTGGACGGCCAGTAGGAGATGTCCTCTGGCCCCACGGGCAGCGCGCGGGGAAAGCTGCGGAACGAGCCGGGCTCCCCGACGTACATCCTGCCGAGGCGACGGGGCCCGCGGCTGGAGGTGACGTAGTAGGTGTCACCGACGATCGCGGCGCCCTGCATGTGGCCGAGTCCTCGTTCGTCGAGCCAGACCGGCCGCGACGTGCCGTCGGCGTGGGCGGCGAGGTGGTGGGTCTCGGGATCGAGCGAGAACCGGGCGAGGCGTCGGGTCATGTCGTCGACGCCGTACTCACCGGCCACCAGCTGGGGCGGGTCGGAGCTGCGGTCGAGGGAGAGGAACGAGTACCGCATCCTCTCCATGCCGTCGGTCGTGGCGGCGTCGTAGGAGAACCGCACGGGCAGCACGTAGCGGTAGCCGAACGTGTCCTCGGTGGAGTCGACCCTGATGAGGTCGTCGACCAGGCAGCTGGACAGTCCTCGTCTCGTGCCGGCCACGTGCAGGTAGGGACCGCACCACGCCAGGCCGCCCGCGTGCACCAGCAGCGGTCGCAGCTCGGGCTCGCCGTCCGCGTTCCTCCCGGGCACCACCAGCAGGACGTGCCGGTACTCCAGGGTGTCGACGTCGACGACCGAGATCCGGCTGCCCCGGCTCAGCCCGTCGACCTTCCTGGAGTACCAGCTCGTCATCAGCAGCCGGCGGCCCTCGATGTGCTCGACGGCGCTCGCGTCGGCCGAGGTGGTGATCCCCTGGGGCCACCAGCCCGCCGTGTGCTCGTCGGAGTCGCACCACCGGAAGCCCCACTCGACGGCCCGACCGGGCACCCTGGTCCGCTCGGCCTGCCGGTTGAGGTGGGCCAGCACGCCCGCGAGGCCGACACGCCGTCCCAGCCTGCCCACCGCGGCGTCGATGTCGGCGGAGTTCTCGTCGGTGCGCCGCAGATGGATGCTCGACAAGATGTCCCGGCTCACCGTGCCAACGTAGAGGGCATGATGACGATCATGCGTGAGGTGGTGGGAGTCGCCCTGGTCGAGGGAGCACGGGTGCTCGCCGCCCGCCGCTCGCGACCGTTGTCGCTGGCAGGCCTCTGGGAGTTCCCGGGTGGCAAGGTCGAGCCGGGGGAGGACCCGGGGGCTGCTGCGGTCCGCGAGATGGCCGAGGAGCTGGGCTGTGCCGTCGCGGTCACGGGCTGGCTCGACGGCGAGAGCACGATCAGCGGCGACCTGGTGCTCCGCGTCGCCACCGCGCGGCTGACGGCCGGTGACCCCGTCCCGACCGAGCACGACGCGGTGCGCTGGCTCGGGTCCTCACAGCTCGGCGAGGTCAGGTGGGCGCAGGCCGACGTGCCGTTCCTCGCGCCGCTCCGCGCCTTGCTGGACGCCCCGCTGCCTGGGGCGGGCTGATGCGCGGGGTCTTCTTCGACGAGGACCACGCACGAGCCGCCGTGGCGCGGCTGGTGCGCAACGGCTTCGAGGCCCGTTGCGAGGCGGAGCGCTTCGCCGGCGAGGACGACGACGAGGACCACCCGTGGGTCGTGCTCACCGACGCACCGAGGGTGATGCTCGAGCTCCTCGTGGAGGAGTACGACGGGTGGCTGGAGCCCGACGCCCCTCCTCTGCCGACCAAGCCCCTGGTCCTCCCGCAGGCGCCTCGCCGAGTCAAGCGGAAGCTGTAGGCGCGGGCACCTAGGATCACGCCATGAACAAGCACCTGCTGCTCGTGCACGCCCATCCTGACGACGAGAGCATCGGGCAGGGCGCGACCATGGCCCGCTACGTCGCCGAGGGCGTCGGCGTCACCCTCGTGACCTGCACCGGTGGCGAGATGGGCGAGATCCTCGTGCCGGAGCTGGAGCACATGGCAGCCGATCGGGACGACACCCTCGCCGACCAGCGCAAGGTCGAGCTGGACAACGCGATGAAGGCGCTCGGGGTGACCGACCACCGCTACCTCGGTGGGTTCAAGCGCTACCGCGACTCCGGCATGCAGTGGCACCCGGACGGTCACGCCGTCGCCGCGGACGACGTCCACGCGAACGCGTTCTGGAACGCCGACCTCACCGAGGCGGCCAGCGACCTCGTCGAGGTCATCCGCGAGGTCCGTCCCCAGGTGCTCGTGACCTACGACGAGTTCGGCGGCTACGGCCATCCCGACCACATCCAGGCCCACCGGGTCGCGACGTACGCCGCCTCGCTGGCCGCCGTCCCGTCCTACCGGCCCGACCTGGGCCCGGCCCACGACATCGCGAAGATCTACTGGGGAGCCATGTCGGCCTCCAAGGTGCGCGAGGGCCTGCGCGACCTGCGAGCAGCAGGTGACGAGACCACCTTCGAGGGCATGGACCCCGACAACCTTCCCGCGTTCATGGCCGAGGACCATGCGCTCGCGGCGAGGATCGAGGCCGACGACTACACGGCCGCGAAGATGGAGGCGCTCAAGGCCCACCGGACCCAGATCGCGGTCGACGGTCCCTTCTTCGCCCTCGCCAACAACAAGGGGAACGAGATCTGGGGCACCGAGTACTTCCGCATCGCCAAGGGGACCCAGGGGCCCGCCGGGCCCGACGGGCTGGAGACCGACCTCTTCGCCGGGCTGGGTTGAGCCCCGCGTGGCAGACAACCTCGGCGCCAGGGTCGCCGGGCTCACCGTCCTGGGCCTGTTCGTCCTGGCGGCCGCAGCCTGGGGTGGCCTGTACCTCTATGCCGGCGACCACGCCCCGCGCAACGCGCGAGTGGAGGGGATCAGCATCGCCGGGCTCGGGCCGGACGAGGCCGAGCAGCGCCTCCGCGACGGGCTGCGGGAGCGCGTCAGGGAGCCGATCGGCATCACCTACGGTGACGGGCGGTCGACGTCGGTCGACCCCGCCGAGGCGGGTCTGAGCGTCGACTACGCGGCATCGGTGCGGGAGGCCGGCGGTGGTTCCGGCTTCGGCCTGCGCCGGATGTGGGCCGTGGCCACCGGCGGCGAGGACCGCCGCGCGGAGATCACGGTCGACCAGTCGCGGATGCAACCCGCCCTCGACGCTCTCGACAGCGGGATTGCTCGGCCCCCTACTGAGGGCACGGTCACGTTCAGCGACGGCCGCGCGACAGCGGTGCTCGGCCGTCCGGGACTCGTCGTCAACCGCGCCGCGACCCAGGCACTGCTCGAACGTCGCTTCCTGCACGGTGGCTCGCAGAAGGTCCCCACCGAGACCCGTCAGCCCGCCGTCTCTGACGAGGCTGTCCAGCGCGCGCTCGCCCGGTTCGGGAGGCCTGCGATGTCCGGCCCGGTCACGCTGGTCCTCGGGGGACAGCAGGTCGTCGCTCCGCCCCGGCTGTTCGCCGCGGGCCTCTCGATGGTGGAGCAGGACGGCGAGCTGGTACCACGGGTCGATGGGGAGCTGATGCTGGAGGCACTTGCGCCGGAGATGCGCACGGTGGGCCGTGAGCCCGTGGACGCCCGCGTCGTGGTCCGGCGCGGCAAGCCGCGCGTCGTACCCGCCAAGGTCGGGGTCGAGCTCGATCCTGCGGAGATCGAGGACGCGTTCGCCCGGGCGGCGGTGGCCACGGGCGCGCAGCGACGGATCGTCGTGAAGGGCAGGGCCACCCAGCCCGCGTTCACCACGGCTGACGCCAAGGCACTCAGGATCACCGAGCGCGTGAGCACGTTCACCACGAACTTCCCCTACGCGGACTACCGCAACGTCAACCTCCCGCGGGCGGCGGAGCTGATCAACGGGACCGTCCTCCGGCCGGGGGAGACCTTCAGCCTCAACGGCATCGTCGGTGAACGCACCGAGGCCAACGGCTTCACCGAGGGGTACGTCGTCTCGGACGGGATCTTCAAGAAGGACCTCGGTGGCGGCGTATCCCAGATCGCCACGACCACGTTCAACGCCATGTTCTTCGCCGGGCTCGAGGACGTGCAGCACAAGCCGCACTCGGTCTACATCGACCGCTACCCCGAGGGTCGTGAGGCGACCGTGGCCTGGCCGACGGTCGACCTGAGGTTCACCAACAGCACGCCCTACGGCGTCCTCGTGACGGCCGACGTGCGCAAGTCGACGCCCAGCACGCAGGGCGCCGCCACCGTCTCGATGTACTCCACGAGGAAGTGGAGGATCACCAGCACCACGGGCCCCCGCACCGACTTCCGGCAGCCCGCGGTCCGCTACGTGCAGGACGAGGACTGCGAGGAGTTCAGCGGGACGCAGGGCTTCAGCGTCGACGTGTTCCGCTACTTCCGGGACCTGCGCTCTGACCAGGTGCTGCGCAAGGAGAAGTTCCACACGGACTACATCGCGGGTGACACGGTGCGGTGCGGAGCGCCGCCGCAACCCAAGCCGCAACCCAAGCCGCAACCCAAGCCGAAGCCGCAGCCCAAGCCCAAGCCGAAGCCGTAGAAGGACCGACTCGAGGCACTCACAGCGCCACCCGGCTGGTGCTCAACGCGCCCGGTCGGCCCCGCCCGGCCAGCCCGGGCCCACGGCCCCTGTGCCTGCCCTGGGCGCGTCGTCCTGCGCCATGTAGGCATAACGGTGGTGCACCTCGTAGCCGCGCGCCTCGTAGAGCCGGCGCGCGGCCACGTTCGACTCCACCACCTGCAGGTAGGACGTGGTCGCACCTCGCTCGGCGCCCCACTCCAGCAGCGACTCCAGCACGGCGCTGCCCAGGCCTGTGCCGCGCAGGTCCTCGCGGGTCCAGAGCGAGGAGACGCCGACCCAGTCACCGTGGAACGCGCCCCGGCCTCTGGCCAGGACCGTGCCCTCGTCGTCGCGCACGGTCACGAACGTGACCTCGCCGGACTCGAGCACCGATCTCGCGTCCTCGCCGTGCCGGGCAGCGCGCTCGTCGGTGGCCAGCCAGCCCGCGTCCAGCAACGGGTCGTGACGCGGTTCTGCGGCCCGGCTCTCTGCGACCCGGTCGCCTCGCAGACGGCGGAGGACGCGCGAGACCGACGACAGCATGAGCAGGGTCGGGTCGTGGACGGACCAGCCGGCAGCCTCGAACACCTCTGCCTCCGGCCCGTCCGGATGGACGTGTGCGCGGGGGGAGAGCGAGCGGGCGGCGTACCACTCCTCCACGCGCCTCACGGCGTCCTCGAGCGGGAGACCCGGGCTGCCGAGCGCCAGGGCCGAGTTGCCGCGCGAGGAGAAGCCCCCCGACGCGCGGAGCACCCATTCGCCCAACGGCTCGCTCTCGGCCGGCCGCCACCCGGGGAGGGCGAGCCGGTCCGCCTCCACTGCCCCGAGACGGCGGTGCACCGACGGCCGTGGTGGGACCGGCTTGCCGGAGACGATGTCGGCGGTCGGGATCTCGACGCGGCTCCCGTCCTCGCGGCGTACGGTCGCCAGGCCGTCCGCCCACGACTCGCAGATGCCCAGGACGTCGGTCATGGCAGGGCCTCCGGTCGGCCCCGTCTGGCCCGGCAGCACCCGTCGTACGACGACGCGGAGCCCGACCACGTGCGGCCCCAGGACCCCGACAGCACGGGGGCTTGCGTGTCGGCCCTCGGGCCCGTCATCGGTGACCACGGTGGGATACTAGGCTGGCAGTCGTCCGCTACCGGACCGAACCTCAGGAGGATCCAGGTGACCTACGTCATCGCCCAGCCGTGTGTCGACCTGAAGGACCGTGCGTGCGTCGACGAGTGCCCGGTCGACTGCATCTACGAAGGCAAGCGGATGCTTTACATCCACCCCGACGAGTGCGTCGACTGCGGAGCGTGCGAGCCCGTCTGCCCGGTCGAGGCCATCTACTACGAGGACGACACTCCGGAGGAGTGGAAGGAGTACTACGACGCGAACGTCCACTTCTTCGACGACCTCGGCTCTCCCGGCGGTGCGGCCAAGATGGGTGAGATCGACAAGGACCACCCGTTGATCGCGGCGCTGCCTCCCCAGAACCAGGAGTGACGGCGGCGATCTCCCGGCCCCCGGTCTCCGGTCGGCTCCCGGACTTTCCGTGGGACCGGCTCACGCCGTACGCCGCACGCGCGCGCGCACACGCTGACGGCGTCGTCGACCTCTCCATCGGTACGCCGGTCGACCCGACGCCCCACGTCGTCCAGCAGGCGCTGAGGGAAGCAGCCGACTCACCGGGCTACCCGGTGACCGTCGGCCTGCCGGAGACCCGACAGGCCTGCATCGACTGGCTCTCGCGTCGGTTCGGTGTCACCGGCCTCGGCCTGGACGGCGTGCTCCCCTCGATCGGCTCCAAGGAGCTGATCGCCGGCCTGCCCGGGCACCTCGGCGTGGGACCGGGCGACCTCGTGGTCCACCCGCAGCTCGCCTACCCGACCTACGAGGTGGGTGCCGCCCTCGTCGGCGCCGAGACCGTCGCCACGGACTCGCTGACCTCGGTGGGGCCGCGCACCCCCGCCCTGGTCTGGGTCAACTCTCCCTCGAACCCCACGGGCCGGGTGCTGCCGGTCGACCACCTGCGCAAGGTCGTGGACTGGTGCCGCGAGCGAGGTGCCCTGCTCGTCTCCGACGAGTGCTATCTGGAGTGCGCCTGGGAGAGCGAGCCGGTGTCGGTGCTGCACCCGGACGTGAACGGCGGCTCCCTCGAAGGGATCCTGACGGTGCACTCGCTGTCCAAGCGCTCCAACCTCGCGGGCTACCGCTGTGCGTTCGTCGCCGGCGACCCGGCCGTGGTGGGGGAGCTGCTCGCGGTGCGCAAGAACCTCGGGCTGATGATGCCCGGGCCCCAGCAGCGCGCGATGGTCGCGGCGCTCGAGGACGACACCCACGTCGAGGAGCAGCACGCCCGCTACGCGGCGCGCCGTACGACCCTGCGAGCTGCCCTGGAGTCGGCCGGCTTCCGCATCGACCACTCCGAGGCCTCGCTCTACCTGTGGGCCACCCGGGACGAGCCCTGCTGGGACACCGTCGCGTGGCTGGCCGAGCGTGGGGTCCTCGTCGCCCCCGGCGCCTTCTACGGGCCCGCCGGCGACCGGCACGTGCGGGTCGCCTTCACGGCCACCGACGAGCGGGTCGCGGCGGCAGCCGAGCGGCTCTCCTGAGCTCGGAGCAGGACCACCGCCTGGGCCACCGCTCCTGCCGTCTGCGCGAGGGTCCTGATCGTGCCCAGGAGGGCACTGCCTGACGGCTCCGGACGCGCCGCGGTGAAGGCGACGTGGCAGCTGGTGAAGTCGTCACACGATCTCGACCAGCGTCCCTGGTCGTCACAGTCAGCCCATCGAGATGCGGACGGTTCCCGGGCCCCCGACCGCGCCCCGTCGCCACCCGGCCTCGGAGGCGCGGCCGACCTGCCAGCGCTTGCCGGAGTAGGCCACCGACTCCGGCTGCAGGCGGACCCCGTGCGCCACCACGAACTGCGCGACCGACCAGCCGAGCCGGGCGCCGTCCTGCCCGGTCGGCAGGGTCACGGCGACGTCCTGGCGCGACCCCGTGCGGGCGACGTCGATCTGTCCGAAGGCCCGCTGGAGCTCCCGCACGACCCGTGCGGCGCTGCCTCGCCCCGTGGGCTGGTGCACCACGCAGCTGAAGAGTCCGCCCGGGCTGTAGCCGGTCAGCACGGATGCCAGGATGCGTGCGTCGGGCGCGTGTGCCTCGTAGGCCTCGGGGAAGCCGGACCGCTGCACCTCCTGGGCGGCCTCGGTGATCCGCAGCGACTTGTAGTCGGGGATCTTCTCGAGGGCGTCGTAGAAGGCGTTGGTCGCGTGGTAGGGGTCGCGCACCTGTTTCGCCGTACCCCATCCCTGGGACGGACGCTGCTGGAACAGCCCCAGCGAGTCGCGGTCACCGTGGGTGAGGTTGCGGATCTTGCTCTCCTGGTACGCCGTGGCCAGGGCGATCGAGACCGCTCGGGCGGGGAGTCCCCGGCCCACGCCGATCGCGGCGATCAGGGTGGCGTTCTCCGCCTGCTCGGTCGTCAGGTCGACCTGGCGGCCGGCCAGCTTCGCAGAGCAGCCCTCGGGGTCGGGCAGCGGCCCGGACCCCCGCCACATGGCGATGCCGACGGCTGCCACGACGGCAAGCACGACCACGAAGACGAGGTAACGGAACTTCATCGAGCGTGCGACCGACGGGCCGGGTCAGTTGCTGTGCAGCGCGGCATTGAGCGTGATGCCCTCGCCGGCCCAAGGCTGGGCTTCGACGGCTCCCGTCACCGAGTTGCGGCGGAACAGCACGTTGCTGGCGCCCGAGAGCTCGGAGGCCTTGACCACCTTGGGCTCGTACCCCGAGTCCTTGACGGTGACCTTGGTGCCGGCGGTCACGTAGCACCCCGCCTCGACGACACAGTCGTCCCCCAGGGAGATGCCGATGCCGGCGTTCGCACCCAGCAGGCACCGCTCGCCGATGGAGATGACCGCCTTGCCGCCCCCCGACAGGGTGCCCATGATCGAGGCGCCACCGCCCACGTCTGACCCGGCCCCGACGACGACGCCGGCGCTGATGCGACCCTCCACCATCGAGCTGCCGAGCGTGCCGGCGTTGTAGTTCACGAAGCCCTCGTGCATCACGGTGGTGCCCTCGGCGAGGTGGGCGCCGAGACGCACGCGGTCGGCGTCGGCGATGCGGACGCCGCTCGGCACCACGTAGTCGGTCATCCGGGGGAACTTGTCCACACCGAACACCTGGACCGGGCCCTTGGCCCGCAGGTCGAGGCGGACCTGCTCGAAACCGCCCACGGCGCAGGGGCCGACGTTGGTCCAGACGACGTTGGCGAGGTGGCCGAAGACGCCCTCGAGGTTGGCGCCGTGGGGGCGGACCAGACGGTGGCTGAGCAGGTGGAGGCGCAGGTAGACGTCGCTCGCGTCCTTCGGCGCCTCGGTCAGGTCCACGGCGACGGTCACCACCTCGGTCCGCACCCGGCGCTCGGGGTGTGCGCCCGCGAGCGCGGTCAGGGCCTCGGGAGCGTCGCCGCCCGGGGCCTCACCGAGAGCAGGAGCCGGGAACCAGGTGTCCAGGACGGTCCCGTCGTCGGTCACGGTCGCCAGGCCGTGGCCCCAGGCGTGCTGGTTTTCGGGCAGGCTGGAGTCTGAGGGCTGCAGGGACATGGGCAGAGGCTACCTGTGGGCGGCACACGCGCCGGTGCCCGGACACGGGCCGGA
>NZ_JAOPXP010000017.1 GCF_025965085.1 Marmoricola sp. | reverse complement strand
GTCAGGTCGATGCCACGCAGGATCGGCCGGCCGCCGATGGCGACCGCCGCGTCCGCGAGCTCGACGGGGCGTCCTGGACCGGTCAGTGGCATCGGTTCGCCTTCCGCAGGGCGGCGAGGTTCTGCTCCATCAAGGACAGGTAGGTCTCGTTCGAGGTCTGGTCACTGAGCCCCTCGATCGGGTCGAGCACCGCCGTGGAGACGTGCATGTCGTCGGCGAGCGACTGGCTGAGCCGCGGGCTGGCGAGCCGCTCGGAGAAGACCGTCGTGATCCCGTCGGTGTCGATCAGCTTCTGCAGCCGGACCAGGTCCGCGGGCGTCGGTTCGGCGCCGGGGGAGAGGCCGGCGATGGGCTCCATGTCGAGACCGTACTTCGCGAGGTAGCCGAAGGCGTCGTGCGAGACGACGACGGTCGAGCGCTCACAGTCGCCCAGTCCCGTCCGGTACGCCCGGTCGAGGGCTTCGAGGTCGGTGCGCAGGGCGTCGGCGTTCGCGGCGTACTCGTCGGCGTGGGCGGGAGCCACCGTGGCCAGCTGCGCGGCCACGGCGTCGCCGACGGCGGCCAGCCGCAGCGGGTCCTGCCAGAAGTGCGGGTCGAGACCGGCGTGGTCCTCGGTCCCGTGGTCATGGCCGCCGTGGGCCGGAGGCTGGAGGTCGGCCACGTGGGCGGCGTCGACGGTCCTGCCGCCGGCGTTCTGGTCGACCGCGCCGTCGACGGCGGGCTGGAAGCCCCTCTCGTAGAGCACCAGGTCGGCGTCGACGATCTGGGCGGTCTGCTTCGGCGGGATCTCGAGGTCGTGCGGCTCGCCACCGGGCCTGGTGAGGTTGGTGACGTGTGCGCGGTCGCCGACGACGCGCTGGGCGACGTACTGCAACGGATAGAAGGCGGCCACCACGTGCAGCTGGTCGCCGGGGGCGGCCGGACCGGCCTGGTCGGAGAACGCGGCGCAGCCGCTCAGCGACAGGGCGCCGACGACCAGCGTGGCGACCGCGAGCTTCTTCATGACAATGATTCTCATTCGCGATGAGAATCATTGTCAAACGATCCACTCCAGCCGGAGGTGGCCTAGGGTCGGCGCGTGCTGGTCGTGAACAGGTTCCGGGTCCCCGAGGACGCCGCCGAGGGGTTCCGCGAGGACCTCGAGGCTGCGCTGGCCGTGCTGGCGCAGCAGAAGGGGTACGACGACGGCCGGCTCGGTCGCAACGTCGACGACCCCACCCTCTGGACGATGGTGACCCGCTGGCGCGACGTCGGCAGCTACCGCCGCGCCCTCTCGACGTACGACGTGAAGATGGGCGCCGTTCAGCTGCTGAGCAGGGCGATCGACGAGCCCTCGGCCTACGAGTCGCTGGACGACGAGCTCAACGAGTCGCTCCCGCGGGATCTCCGGTGAAGGCGCCGACGGGCGTTCGGTGCGCCACGGGCCGCTGGGTAGGGTAGGCACTTCGCCTGCCGCCGCCAGCGGACGGGTACGCGCCGAGCACCAGGAGCTCCACCGTGGCCAAGCCGCCTCCCTCCACCGTTGACCACGTCGTCTCTCTCGCCAAGCGCCGGGGGTTCGTCTACCCGTGCGGCGAGATCTACGGCGGCACCAGGTCGGCCTGGGACTACGGCCCCCTCGGTGTCGAGCTCAAGGAGAACATCAAGCGCCAGTGGTGGCGCTCGATCGTGCAGTCGCGCGAGGACGTCGTCGGCCTCGACTCCAGCGTCATCCTCCCGCGCAAGACGTGGGAGGCCTCCGGCCACGTCGCGACCTTCACCGACCCGCTCACCGAGTGCCAGTCGTGCCACAAGCGCTTCCGGGCCGACCACCTGCAGGAGGAGTACGCCGAGAAGAAGGGGATCGACGACCCCGACCAGGTCGACCTGGCCAACATCGTCTGCCCCAACTGCGGCACCCGCGGCGCGTGGACCGAGCCGCGCCAGTTCTCCGGCCTGCTGAAGACCTACCTCGGCGTCACCGAGGACGAGAGCGGCCTGCACTACCTTCGCCCCGAGACCGCCCAGGGCATCTTCCTCAACTTCGCCAACGTCGTGACGAGCTCGCGCAAGAAGCCACCCTTCGGCATCGGTCAGATCGGCAAGAGCTTCCGCAACGAGATCACCCCCGGCAACTTCATCTTCCGCACGCGTGAGTTCGAGCAGATGGAGATGGAGTTCTTCGTCAAGCCCGGCGAGGACGAGGAGTGGCACCAGTACTGGATCGACGAGCGCACCCGCTGGTACACCGACCTCGGCATCGACCCCGACAACCTGCGCCACTACGAGCACGCGAAGGACAAGCTCAGCCACTACTCCAAGCGCACGGTCGACATCGAGTACCGCTTCGGCTTCGCCGGCTCCGAGTGGGGCGAGCTCGAGGGCATCGCCAACCGGACCGACTTCGACCTCAGGACGCACTCCGAGCACTCCGGCGCCGACCTGTCCTACTTCGACCAGGCCGCCAACGAGCGCTACTTCCCCTACGTCATCGAGCCCGCGGCCGGGCTGAGTCGCAGCCTGATGACGTTCCTGGTGGACGCGTACACCGAGGACGAGGCGCCCAACACCAAGGGCGGTGTCGACAAGCGCACCGTGCTCAAGCTGGACCCGCGCCTGTCGCCGGTGAAGGTCGCGGTGCTACCGCTGAGCCGCAACGAGGCCCTCACCCCCAAGGCAAAGGCCCTGGCCGACGAGCTGCGCGCCTCCTGGAACGTCGAGTTCGACGACGCGGGCGCCATCGGTCGCCGCTACCGGCGCCAGGACGAGATCGGCACGCCCTACTGCGTCACCGTCGACTTCGACACCCTCGAGGACGGCGCGGTCACCGTGCGCGAGCGCGACTCCATGGTGCAGGAGCGGATCTCGCTGGAGGGCGTGCGCACGTGGTTCGCGGAGCGTCTCGTCGGCTGCTGAGGTGTCCGGGGCGCTTTCGGGACGCCGCCGTCCCGGTGCCCTGATGTCCACGATCCGGTCCGGCGAAGGGCACAATGTGCGCGTGACATCCCACCGTCGAGCCCGCACCGCTCTCCTCGCCGCCCTGCTCGCGCCTGCCCTCCTGCTGTCCGCGTGCGGGGGCGAGAGCAACCAGAAGCCGAACGTGCAGGGGTCGACCGACCTGCCGCGGGGCAGCGTCAAGGTGCCGGACGGCATCACCCTGACCAAGGCCGGCACCGCCTTGAAGTTCGGCGAGCCGGCAGTCGTCGCCTACGAGCCCAACACGCAGCGCAGCTCGGTGCTCTCCGTGACCGTGAGCTCCGTCCAGGCCGGGAAGATCGCCGACTTCGCGGCCTACCAGCTCGACGACCGCACCAGGAAGTCCCGGCCCTACTACGTGCGGACCACCGTGAAGAACATCGGCACCGGTGACCTCAGCGGTGCCGCGGTGCCGTTGCTCGCCGTGAACAACACCAATGCCCTGGTCCAGCCGTCGACGTTCACCAACAGAAGCCTCGCCCAGTGCCCCTCGACCGCGCTGCCTGCCGGGTTCGTGGCGGGCAAGGCCTACCAGGGCTGCCTGGTCTACCTCATGCCTGATGGGGGCTCGCTCGTCGAGATGAGCTATCGGCCGCTGCAGGCCTTCGAGCCGATCACCTGGAAGGGCGCCATCCTCCCGGTGAAGGCAGAGGCGAGCAAGGGCGCGAAGGCCAAGGTGGGCAACAACAAGAAGAAGAAGAAGGCGAACCCCTGACCTCGCTCGCCTCCGATCCCGCCGCGCTTCCGGCCGGGCTTCGCCTCGGGTCGCTCGAGGTCGCGACCCCGGTGGTGCTCGCCCCGATGGCCGGCATCACCAACGCGGCCTACCGACGGCTGTGCAGCGAGCAGGGCGCGGGCCTCTACGTGTGCGAGATGATCACCAGCCGGGGCCTGGTCGAGGGTGACGCGACGACCAAGCAGATGCTGGTCTTCGACGAGCAGGAGTCGGTGCGGTCGGTGCAGCTCTACGGCACCGACCCGGCGTACGTCGGCCGGGCCACCGAGATCCTGTGCACGGAGTACGGCGTGGACCACGTCGACCTGAACTTCGGCTGCCCGGTGCCCAAGGTGACCCGCAAGGGCGGAGGGGCCGCCCTGCCGTGGAAGCGGACGCTGCTGGGCGAGATCCTGACCGCCGCGGTCACGGCCGCAGCGCGGTACGACGTGCCGGTCACGATGAAGACCCGCAAGGGGATCGACGAGGACCACCTGACCTACCTCGACGCCGGCCGGATCGCCCAGGAGGCGGGGGCCGCCGCCATCGCGCTGCACGGTCGCACCGCCATCCAGAGCTACTCCGGCACGGCCGACTGGGACGCGATCTCGCGGCTCGTCGAGCACGTCGACATCCCCGTGCTCGGCAATGGCGACATCTGGGAGGCGGCGGACGCGGTGCGGATGCTCGAGCAGACCGGCGCCGACGGGGTGGTCGTCGGACGCGGCTGCCTCGGACGACCGTGGCTGTTCCGCGACCTGGGCGCTGCGTTCGCCGGGGAGGAGGTGGCCACCCTGCCCCGCCTCGGCGAGGTCGCGCGGATGATGCTCCGGCACGCCGAGCTGCTCAGCCTGCACATGGGGGAGGAGCGAGGCTGCAAGGAGTTCCGCAAGCACGTCTCGTGGTACCTCAAGGGCTTCCCCGTGGGGGGTGACCTGCGCCGGGCGATGGCGCTCGTGGTGACGCTCGCGGAGCTCGAGGACCTGCTGGCGCAGCTCGACCCGGAGGCCGCCTTCCCGGTCTCCGAGCTGGGCACCCCGCGTGGTCGACAGGGCAGTCCCAGAAAGAAGGTCGCACTGCCGGAAGGCTGGCTCGAGGACACCGACGGCAGTGGGTGGGTCGTACGTGAGGACGCGTCGGAGACCACCGGAGGGTAGGTCTCGGACACCCGCTGCGGGCAACGCGACGTGTCGAGCCTCACCACCAGCATGTGAGAGCGCGTTGGGCGCACGGCTGTGCTTCGTGTTTGGATCGTGAAGTTGCGCCCAGTTCGCTGCCCCGTCCTTGCCCCCGACGATTGGAAGCACCGTGCCCCGAGGCCGTCACAGCCTTGAGCCCACGAAGGTCCCCACGAGGAATCACCGACGTCTGGCTCTGATGTCCGCACCCCTGGTCACCGTGCTCGCAGTCGGAGGGGGAGTCGTGACGAGCGGCTTCGGCCCCCCCGACGTCCCCGCCCCGGCCTCCGCCTCGGCTGCCGGGAACATCGGTGCCGTGACGAAGGCGCCCGTCGCCGCCCTCGCGGCCGGGTCCCGCACGCCGGGCACCTCGCGATCGGCTGCCCGCGTGGCGCTGGCGAAGAGCCGTGTCCCCCAGGCCACCGGGAAGCTCTGGACCACCTCCGACCTCAACCTGCGCGTCGAGCCGCGTGAGAAGTCGCGGGTCGCCGGGCTCCTGCAGTCCGGGAAGCGCATCGACGTCACGGGGCGTGAGCGGGGCGGCTACGCCGAGGTCGTCGTCGGCAAGGTGCCCCGCTGGGTCACGGCGGACTACCTGAGCAAGGAGAGGGCCGCTGGCGCGGTGGGCGTCAGCAACCAGCCGTGCCCCGACGGCTCCTCCATCGAGTCCGGGCTGCAGCCCGCCGCGATCCGCACCTACCGTGCGGTCTGCGCCGCCTTCCCCGAGCTCTCCGCGTACGGCGGCCAGGACGGCCACGGCGAGCACGTCAACGGGCAGGCGATCGACTTCATGGTGCCCAGTGCCTCGGTCGGACAGCGCGTCGCCGACTACCTCTACGCGCACCACACCGAGTTCGACCTGTTCGACATCATCTGGTCGCAGCGGATCTGGACGATCGAGCGGGCCGGTGAGGGGTTCCGATCCATGTCGGATCGTGGCTCGGCCACCGCCAACCACTTCGACCACGTGCACATCATGGTGAACTGACCGCACGGTCGCACACCGCACCTGCCTTCCGCGGGCGTCAGGGGCACGGATCAGAGGCCCAGCCGGGCCTCGTGCAAGGCCGCGAGCGAGCTCTCGGCGCCGCTGAGCTCCAGGCCCGAGTGCTGGTCGCGGCCGAAGAGGAACAGCGCCAGCTCGGCCGGGGAACCGGTCACCACGACCGGGTCGTCGCCCTTGCGGAGCGCCACCGAGCGACCGCGCTCGTCGCCGGCCCACCGGATCTCCACCGGGGCGTTGACCGGACGCACCAGGCCCTTGCCGGAGACCGCGATCGCCTTCCAGATCGCCTTCTGCTCGCGTTCGGTGAGCTCGCGCGGCTGCCAGCCGGCGGCCGCCCGGCGGATGTCCTCGTGGTGGACGAAGTACTCCAGGACGTTCACCGCACGTTCGAGCGGGGGGAGCGACAGCGGCGACCACTTCGGCGGCCCGCTGCGCACGCGCTCGACCAAGGAGCTGAAGTCCTGGCCGGCCAGACGGCGCGACGACCGGTGCGTCAGGCGCTCGAGCTTCGGCAGGACGATCCCCGGTGCTCCGAGGGGGTCCCGCTCCCGGACCAGCAGGTGGATCACCAGGTCCTTGACCGTCCAGCTCGCGCACAGCGTCGGTGCGTCCTCGCCCGCCTCGAGGGCCGCGTTGCACAGGGCGGCGCGCTCCGTGCGCGACATCGGCTCCATGGGGTGATCCTAGGGTGCGGCTGGCTGGTCACACCGTGGCGCACCGGACGATCCGCGTAGGGAATGCCGGGCGGCACGCCTAGGGTTGCACCCGTTGTGTCGACCTCCCCTGAGACCTTGAGCCAGTGAGCCGCGTCAAGCCGTCGTCCACCCTGCTGGGCGGCTTCCGCGTGCTCGGGGTCGCCATCCGCCGCGAACCCTGGGTGTTCACGTTGTCGACCCTGGGCAGCGTGCTGTTCGGAGCCCTGACGGTGGCCGACGCCTGGGTGCTCGGCTGGTCGACCGACCACGTGCTGCTGCCGGCCTTCACGACAGGCGCCACCACCGCCGGCGGGCTGGTCGCGATCCTCGCGCTGTTCCTCGGCGTGGCCATCCTGCGTGCGGTCGGCATCGTCGCCCGGCGGCTGGGCGCCGGGATCATGCAGTACCGGATGCAGGCGACCTACCGCCGCGAGGTCACACGCCAGTACCTCACGCTGCCGATGTCGTGGCACCAGCGCCACCCGACCGGTGAGCTGCTGTCCAACGCCAACTCCGACGTCGAGGCCGCTTGGGCGCCGATCGCGCCGCTGCCGATGGCGGTCGGCACCCTGGCGATGATGGTGATCGCCATCGGGCAGATGCTCTTCACCGACCTCGTGATGGCGGTCGTGGGCCTGCTCGTCTTCCCGCTGGTGATGGTGGTCAACGTCGTCTTCCAGCGAATGTCCTCGCCGATCTACACCCGCATCCAGGCGCTGCGCGCCGAGCTCAGCGAGATCGCCCACGAGTCCTTCGACGGCGCCATGGTGGTCAAGACGCTCGGCCGTGAGAGCGAGGAGACCGACCGGTTCGCGGCCAAGGCACGCGTGCTGCGTGACGAGGGCATCCGTGCGGGCCGCATCCGCGCGGCCTTCGACCCGTTCCTGGAGAGCCTGCCCAACCTCGGTGTCCTCGCGGTCCTCGGGGTCGGCGTCTGGCGGGTGCGCTCCGGCGCGGCCGACCCGGGCGACGTCGTGACGGTGGCCTACCTGCTCACGATCGTGGCCTTCCCGATCCGCTCCATCGGCTGGATGCTCGGCGAGTTCCCGCGCTCGGTGGTCGGGTTCACCCGGGTGAGCCGGGTCCTGGACACGGTCAGCGACACGACGTACGGCCGGGGCATTCTGGGTTCTCCGGCACGGGGTGCCGCACTGGAGGTGGAGAGTCTCGTCTTCTCCCACGAGAAGGGACAGCGCCTGCTCGACGGGCTCGACTTCTCGATCGCCCCCGGACGCACCGTCGCCGTGGTCGGCGCCACCGCGTCGGGCAAGAGCACGCTCACCTCGCTGGTGACCCGCCTCGTCGATCCCCAGTCGGGTGCCATCCGCCTCGACGGACAGGACCTGCGCGACCTGGAGCAGGGCCAGGTGGCGGCCCACGTCTCGCTGGTGCCGCAGAGCGCCTTCCTCTTCGACGACACCGTCCGCGGCAACGTCACGCTGGGCGCCGACCTCTCCGACGAGGAGGTCTGGGAAGCCCTGCGCACCGCCCAGGCTGACGGCTTCGTCGCCGCGCTCCCGCACGGGCTGGACAGCAGGCTGGGGGAGCGGGGGACCACACTGTCCGGTGGCCAGCGCCAGCGGCTCTCGCTCGCGCGCGCCCTGGTGCGGCACCCGCGCCTGCTCGTGCTCGACGACGCCACCTCCGCGGTCGATCCCGAGGTCGAGGCGCGGATCCTCGCGGCGATGCGCCGTCGGGGAGGTGACTCGACGATGCTCGTGATCGCCTACCGCAAGGCGACCATCGCGCTGGCGGACGAGGTCCTGTTCCTCGACGACGGCCGCGTCGCCGACCGTGGCACCCACCAGGAGCTGCTGTCGCGCAACGCCGCCTACGCCACCCTGGTGAACGCCTACGAGACCGAAGGGGTCGCACCGTGACCGTGGACCTCGCTCCCGAGGAGCTGACCGACCGGGGCACGAGCGTCGGCAGCGGCGAGGAGATCTCCGCCCGCGAGACGCTGCGACGCGGTCTGGCGTTCTCGCCCGAGCTCGCCGACGGGTTCGGCTGGACGCTGCTGCTCGCTGTGATCGGCACCGCCGGTCGGCTCGTCGTACCCGTCTCCGTGCAGCAGACCCTCGACAAGGGCCTCAACGGTCCCAACGGCGTTGACCTGGCGTTCGTCTCCCAGATGGCGGTGGTGGCCGCGCTCGCGATCCTGGCGACCGGGCTGTCGTCGTACTTCATGACCGCGCGGCTGTTCACCGCCTCCGAGCGGGGGCTGGCCACGCTGCGGATCAAGGCCTTCCGCCACGTCCACGACCTGCCACTGCTGACCCAGAACACCGAGCACCGCGGCGCGCTGGTCTCGCGGGTGACCAGCGACGTCGACCAGATCTCTCAGTTCCTCGTGTTCGGCGGGGTCCTCGGCATCATCAGCGTCGGCCAGGTGCTGCTGGCGACCGTGGTGATGCTGTTCTACTCCTGGCAGCTGACGATCCTCGTGTGGGTCTGCTTCCTGCCCCTGTTCTTGTCGTTGCGCTACTTCCAGCGCCGGCTCTCGGCTGCCTACGGCGTGGTACGCCGCTCGGTCGGGGCGATGCTGTCGGCGATCTCGGAGCCTGTCGTCGGTGCGGTGACGGTGCGCACCTACGGGATCGAGGAGCGCACCCAGGAACGCATCGACGACGCGATCACGGCCAACCAGGTGGCCGCGACGAAGGCCCAGGGTCTGACCGCGTTCTCCTTCAGCCTCGGCGGGGTCTCGGCCGGCCTGGCCAACGCGGGCGTGCTGATCCTCGGCATCTGGCTGGGCCTCGCAGGTGACATCACCTCGGGCGAGGTCATCGGCTTCGCGTTCCTGGTCACCTTGTTCGTGGGGCCGGTGCAGATGGGCACCCAGGTCCTCACCGACGCGCAGAACGCGATCGCGGGCTGGCGACGGGTGATCGGCATCCTGGAGACACCCGCCGACCTCGACGACCCGGGGCCGGCTGGGCAGTCGCTGCCGCGCGGCGCCATGGACGTCGCCTTCGAGGACGTCTCCTTCGGCTATCCCGGTGGGCCGCTGGTGGTGCGCGAGGTCACCGAGCACTTCGAGTCCGGGAGCAGGGTCGCCGTGGTCGGGGAGACGGGGTCGGGCAAGACCACCTTCGCCAAGCTGCTCACCCGGCTGATGGACCCGACCAGGGGCGCGGTGCTGCTCGACGGCGTGGACGTCCGCGAGGTGGAGTTCGCCTCCCTGCGGCGCAGGGTCGTGCTGGTGCCCCAGGAAGGGTTCCTGTTCGACTCGACCCTGCTGGAGAACGCGCGTTACGGCGACCTCGACGCGTCTCGTGAGCGCGTCATCGCCTCCGCGGTCGAGCTCGGTCTGGGCGACTGGCTCGACGGGCTCCCGCACGGCCTCGACACCCGTGTCGGCCAGCGCGGGGAGTCCCTGTCAGCGGGCGAGCGCCAGCTCGTGGCACTGCTGCGAGCGCACCTCGCCGACCCCGACCTGCTCGTCCTTGACGAGGCCACCAGCGCGGTCGACCCCGCCCTGGAGATGCGCATCGGACGTGCCTTGGAGCGGTTGATGAGTGGTCGCACCTCGGTGACGATCGCGCACCGGCTGTCCACGGCCGAGAGCGCCGACGAGGTGATCGTCTTCGACAAGGGACGCGTGGTGCAGCGGGGCCCGCACGCCGACCTCGTCGGTGAGGTGCTGGCCGCCGGCGAGCCGAGTGTCTACGCCCGGCTGCACGCCTCCTGGGTGGCCCAGCAGTCCAAGTAGGACCTCCTGAGCTCTCCCTCCGGATCGGCGACCGTTGCCGGCACCCGGGCCCCGCCTCTCTGTCGGCATCCCCTCGAGCGGAGGGGACGGGTCGCCCACTGGCGTCGTCGCGGATACTGGGCGGGTGAGTGACCCAGCAACCGAGACCGCCACCGACACCGCGCTCGACCCCGCCGTGGCCCGCCGGCTCAAGCGGACCACCGACGGCCTCGTGCCGGCGGTCGTCCAGCAGCACGACACCGGCGAGGTGCTGATGCTCGGCTGGATGGACGACGAGGCGCTGCACCGCACGCTGACGACCGGGAGAGGGACCTACTGGAGCCGTTCGCGACAGGAGTACTGGGTCAAGGGCGAGACCTCCGGGCACACCCAGCGCGTCGTCGAGGTGCGTCTCGACTGCGATGGCGACACGATCCTGCTCAAGGTCGACCAGAGGGGTCCGGCCTGCCACACCGGCGCGGACACCTGCTTCGACGCCGACGTGCTCTTGGCCAGGGTCGTCGATGCCTGAGGGCGCCGCCGGACGCAGGACCTTCGGTCCGGTGGTGCTGCTCGGCCTGGCGACGGCCGCCCTTGCCGCGGTCGCCAGTGCCAAGCCGTGGATCGGCGCGCGTGCGACGGGCGCGAGCGACGCGTCGATGTCGGCACTCGACTCCGGCACCCGCTACCCGCTCGCCTCCGCGATCAGCCTGGTGCTGCTCGCGGCGTGGGGCGTGCTGCTCGTGACCCGCGGTCGCGTCCGTCGGGCGTTCGCGGTGCTGACCGTCCTGGCGGCGCTGGGCCTGACGGTCTCCGTGGTGGCGGCCTACGCCACCCTGCCCGACACCGCCCGCGACTCCTTCGACGAGCTCATGGGCCGCGGGTCCTCGGACACGGGCTTCACCGGGTGGTTCTGGACGACCGCCGTCTGCGCCGCGGTGGCCCTGGTGCCGGCCGGTCTCGCCGTACGCCTGGTGGGGCAGTGGCCCGAGATGGGCAGCAGGTACGACGCCCCCGGGGCTGCCGCGACGGCGACAGAGGTGAGCACCGTCGACCCCGAGCGCGCCCTGTGGCGCGCCCTCGACGAGGGACGTGACCCGACCGACAGCGCCCAACGGCAACCGGGTGCCTGAACGCGCCCGGCGCCCCCACTAGAATGTCGCCGGCGTAGCGACCCCCGTCCTGCACCAGACCGACCCGAGGAGCTCCATGTCCGACAACCACGGCAACACCCCTGCAGCCTGGACCGCCGTCGTCGTGGCCCTTGCCGGATTCGTGGTGGGCGGGATCGGCCTGATGGTGGGCAGCATGGTGCTGTTCTGGGTCGGGGTGGCTCTCGCGCCGCTGGCCCTGATCGTCCTCGCGGTGCTCAACAAGATGGGCTACGGCACCAGCCGCCACTGAGCCCATGGACGGCGCCCCGAACACCCGACCTCCCCGCGCGGGGACGGTGGCGCCGGGTGCCCCACACCCTCGGCCGGGACCCTCGTCCCGGACCTACCGGCTGCGCGGGCCGCTGCTGACGGCCGGACTGGTCGGCGGCCTGACGATCGCACTGCACCTCCGTGACCCCCACGAGTCCGGGTCCTGGGGCTACTGCCCGTGGCTGCAGCTCACCGGTCACTACTGCCCGGGGTGTGGCGGACTGCGGGCCGTCAACGAACTCACCCACGGCGATCTCCTCGGTGCCGCCAGCAGCAACCTGCTGTTCGTGGCCGCGGTCCCCCTGCTCGTCGTGTGCTGGCTGGGCTGGACCCGGCGAGCCTGGACCGGCGACGCGGCGTCCGGCCCGCGGAGTGAACACCCCGGCGCGTGGATCGCCCTCCTCGTCGTGGTGATGGTCGTGTTCGGCGTACTTCGCAACGTGCCGGCAGGCAGCTGGCTGGCGCCCTGAAGGCGGCTCAGGACCCCACGGAGAGAGGGGTCCAGGGCGCCCAGAACCAGCGAGACGACGGCCAGGTATGAGGTCTGCTGGGGAAGGCCGTAGCCGCCGGGAGCGCCGGGCGGGGTGGCGTGGGCCGAGGGCGGCTGGCCTGAGGGGACTGGCCGTGAGGGGACTGGTCACCCGGGTCGAGCCCGGGGTCGTCAGGGGGTAGCCGTTGCTCGAGGTGTGCCCTTGCCACAGTCGACCCGGCGGGTGCCGAACGGTGGCCTGAAACCACACCTGGGTCTGTGTGAGAGCCTTGGGACGGCACAGGAACTCCGTGTCGAACCCATCTCGAAGGCCCCGGAGGATCAGCGCATGTCCGTGCTCGACGACATCGTCGCCGGCGTGCGCGAGGACCTCGCGGCGCGCATGGAGACGCTCAGCGAGGGCGAGCTCGTCGACGCCGCCCAGTCGCTCCCCGCTCCCCGGGAGCCGATGCCGGCGTTCCGGTCGCCCGGTCTCTCGGTGATCGCCGAGGTCAAGCGCCGCTCGCCGAGCAAGGGCGCGCTGGCCGACATCCCCGACCCGGCCGCACTGGCGTGCGCCTACTCCGCAGGGGGTGCCGACGCGATCTCGGTGCTGACGGAGGAGCGCCGTTTCGGTGGCAGTCTCGACGATCTCCGAGTGGTCCGCGCGGCCGTGTCGACGCCGGTGCTGCGCAAGGACTTCGTCGTCACCGGCTACCAGCTGCTCGAGGCCCGGGCTGCCGGTGCCGACCTGGTGCTGCTCATCGTCGCCGCGCTCGAGGGCTCCCTGCTCGGCGAGCTGCACGACCAGGCCCGATCGCTCGGACTCACGGTCCTGACGGAGGTGCACGACGAGGCCGAGATCGCGCGCGCCCTCGACGTGGGGGCCGACCTGATCGGTGTCAACGCACGCAACCTCAAGACCCTCGACGTCGACAAGGGCACCTTCGGCCGCCTCGTGCCGCTGTTGCCCGAGCACGTCGTCAAGGTCGCCGAGTCGGGGGTCAGCGGCACGGCCGACGCCCAGCGCTACGCCACCGAGGGCGCCGACGTGGTCCTGGTGGGCGAGGCGCTCGTCAAGGACGGCGACCCACGCGCAGCGGTGGCGGCGATGAAGGCCGTCCACCCGGTGGCACAGGAGGCCAGGTCATGAGCACGACACCCACCCTCGACGAGCCGGACGTGAACGGACCGGACGAGCGCGGCCGCTTCGGCGACTTCGGCGGCCGGTTCATGCCCGAGGCCCTGATGGCCGCCCTCGACGAGCTGACGGCGGCCTGGCACGAGGCCATGGCCGACGAGGCCTTCACGGCCGAGTTCCAGCGCATGCTCCGGGAGTACGCCGGGGTGCCGAGCCTGCTCTACGACGCCACCAAGCTCAGCGAGCGGGCGGGAGCGCGGATCCTGCTCAAGCGCGAGGACCTGAACCACACCGGCGCCCACAAGATCCGCAACGTCCTGGGCCAGGCCCTGCTCACCAAGCGCATGGGCAAGACCAGGATGATCGCCGAGACGGGGGCCGGCCAGCACGGTGTCGCGACGGCCACTGCCGCGGCGTACCTCGGCCTGGACTGCACGGTCTACATGGGCGAGCTCGACACCGAGCGCCAGGCGCTCAACGTGGCCCGGATGCAGCTCCTCGGCGCCGAGGTGATCCCGGTGAGCTCGGGCTCGCGCACGCTCAAGGACGCGATCAACGAGGCCATCCGCGACTGGGTCGCCAGCGTCGACCGGACGGCCTACTGCTTCGGCACCGCAGCCGGGCCGCACCCCTTCCCGGCCATGGTCCGCGACTTCTGCCGGGGGATCGGCGACGAGGCCCGGGCCCAGTGCCTGGAGCTGACCGGTGCGCTTCCGGACTCCGTCGTGGCCTGCGTGGGCGGCGGCTCCAACGCGATCGGGCTCTTCACCGCCTTCCTCCAGGACGAGTCGGTGGACGTGTTCGGCTTCGAGGCCGGCGGTGACGGTGTCGACACCGAGCGCCATGCCGCCACCATCTGGGCCGGAGAGGTCGGCGTGCTCCACGGGGCGCGCACCTACGTGCTCCAGGACGAGGACGGGCAGACGGTGGAGTCCCACTCCATCTCGGCCGGTCTCGACTACCCGGGCGTCGGTCCGCAGCACGCTCATCTGGCGCACATCGGCCGGGCGACCTACCGTCCCGTGACCGACACTGCCGCCATGGACGCCATGGCGCTGCTCGCCCGGACCGAGGGCATCATTCCGGCGATCGAGTCGGCGCACGCGGTCGCCGGTGCGATGGAGCTGGCGCGGGAGCGGCCCGGCTCCACGATCCTGGTGAACCTCTCCGGTCGCGGGGACAAGGACATGGGCACCGCCATCGAGTGGTTCGGGCTCGGCCAGGCCAGCAGCGACGGCACCCCCGAGCCGGCCACCGAGGAGCAGATCGCCGAGGGAGCCAAGTGACGAGCACAGCAGACGCCTTCGCGAGGACGCGTGAGGAGGGACGGGCCGCGCTGGTCGGCTACCTGCCTGCCGGCTTTCCCGACGTCGCGGGCTCGATCGAGGCGATGAGGACGATGGTCGACTCCGGGTGCGACGTCATCGAGGTGGGCCTGCCCTACAGCGACCCGGTGATGGACGGTCCCACGATCCAGGCGGCCGCACAGCGTGCCCTCGAGGGCGGTATCCGCACGAGGGACGTGCTGCGCACCGTCGAGGCGGTGGCCGCGACGGGCACGCCCACCGTGGTGATGACCTACTGGAACCCCGTCGAGCGCTACGGCGTGGAGCGGTTCGCCGCCGACCTGGCCGGCGCCGGGGGAGCGGGGCTGATCACCCCCGACCTGACGCCCGACTCGGGCGAGGAGTGGATCGCGGCCGCGGACAGCCACGACCTCGACAAGATCTTCCTGGTCGCTCCCTCCTCGACCGACGAGCGCCTGCGCTACACGGCCGACGCCTGCCGTGGCTTCGTCTACGCGACCGCGGTCATGGGGGTCACCGGCGCCCGCACGTCGACCTCCGACCTGGCAGGACCGCTGGTCGCCCGCACCCGGGCCGTGACCGACCTGCCCGTGGGGGTGGGGCTGGGCGTCTCCAGCGGCGAGCAGGCCGCCGAGGTCGCAGCCTTCGCCGACGCGGTCATCGTCGGCTCGGCCTTCGTGCGCGCGCTGCTCGACGCGGAGGACCGGTCGGCCGGCCTCAAGGCGCTGGCGGTCCTGACCGAGGACCTCGCCTCAGGGGTACGCCGTGGCTAGGGCGCTGCTGGCCGTCCTCCTGCTCGTGGCGCTGGTCGGCTGTGGTTCGTCCTCCTCGGGGACCGGCGCGCCGGTCACCGGCATCTCGCGCTCGGACGACGACGGCTACAACGGCATCCTGATGAAGGCCCCGGTCGGCACGCCGTACGCCGTTCCCGACGTACGCCTGACCGACACCGACGGCAGGACGTTCGACCTGGCCCGGCAGCCGCGACGCACGCTGACCTTCTTCGGCTACACCCACTGCCCCGACATCTGCCAGATCGTGATGAGCACCCTCGCGTCGGCACTGGCCAAGCTCCCGGACAGTGACCGCAACCGGCTCCAGGTCGCGTTCATCACCACCGACCCCGCACGCGACACCAAGCCCGTGCTGCGCACCTACCTGGAGCGCTTCGACCCGCACTTCGTCGGGGTCACCGGTCGGCTGGCCGACATCGTCAGGCTCGCCAAGCCCCTGGGCATCGACGTCCTCAAGGGCCAGAAGCTGCCCAGCGGTGGCTACGAGGTCGAGCACACGACCAACGTGATCGCCGTGCACGCCGGCCAGGGTGACCTCGTCTGGACCGCGAGCACCTCGCCGTCCGACATGGCCCAGGACCTGCAGAAGATCCTGAAGGAAGACCCATGAGCCCCCTCTGGACGGTCCTGTCGATCCCGAGCCCGTCGCAGGGGGTCTGGCATGTCGGCCCGATCCCGATCCGCGCCTACGCACTGGCGATCATCCTCGGCGTCGTCGTGGCGGTGTGGACCGGTGAGAAGCGCTGGGTGGCCAGGGGCGGCAGGGCTGGCCAGGTCGGCGACATCGCGCTGTGGGCCGTGCCGGCCGGGCTCATCGGCGCGCGGGCCTACCACGTGGCGACCGACCACGATCTCTACTTCGGCCAGGGCGGGGACCCGGTCGCGGCGCTCGAGATCTGGCACGGCGGACTCGGCATCTGGGGCGCGATCGCCGGTGGCCTGCTCGGTGCCTGGCTCTACTGCCGGCGCCACGGCATCCTCCTGCGCCCGCTCGCCGACGCGCTGGCTCCGAGCCTGCTGCTCGCCCAGGCCGTCGGCCGGTTCGGCAACTACTTCAACCAGGAGCTCTACGGGCGGCCGACCGACCTTCCGTGGGGTCTCGAGATCGACCCCAGCAAGTGGCCCGCGGGCATGACGTTCGCGCCCGGGACGGTGTTCCACCCCACCTTCCTCTACGAGGCGCTGTGGAACCTGGTCGGGGCCGGCCTGCTGGTCTACCTCGACCGGCGGTTCAGGCTCGGCTACGGCCGGGTGTTCGCCCTCTACGTGATGATCTACACCTCGGGCCGTGGCTGGATCGAGCTGCTCCGGATCGACACCATCGAGCTCAACAACGTCCTCGGCCTCCGCTGGGGCGCGTGGATGTCGATCGTGCTGTTCGTCCTCGCGGCGGCGTACTTCGTGGTGACCACGCTCCGGCACCGCCCACCGGACACCCGCGAGATCTCGCCGTACGCCGCGGGTCGCGCCGGTGACCGTTCGGACGTGCAGAAGTCCGGCTCCGAGGCCGTCTGAGGCCACGCGGACCGGTGCTGCACGTCGGGGGGAAGGTGGTGACCGCCGTACGATGCCCCCGTGGCGACAGAACCGGACGCGAGACCTGAGGGCTACACCATGCTCTGGGCGGTGCGGGCGGTTCCCGTCCTGGTCATCTTCGGGGCGCTCGACCTGCTGAAGAACGACCCGCCGCGCTCCTTCCTCGTGCTGACGCTCATCCGGCTCGCCCTCGGCGTGCTGACCCTGCTGGCGATCCACAGGACACGACGCGACAGGCTCGCCCTGGCGTACGTCGCGGTCGTCTGTGTGACCTCCCTGGCCCATCCCGTGCGGGGTGGCGAGCTGCTGCTGCTGGCTGCGCTGGCGCTCCTGGTGACGGGCATCGACCTGCTCCGGCAGCGCATGCGTGGCCGCGCCTCCGACACCGCGGTGACGGCTCGCACGGGGACCGAGCCCGACGCCTCGGGGTCGCCCAGCCGCTCCTGAGCGCCGGCGCAGCGGGAGGACACGGTCACATGAGAACTTCGTCTCCCGAATCGGGCTGGGGTCACGCTGAAACCCTGCTGTAGGCTGAGTTTTCCGCATGGGCCAATGTCGTCCCAGCACCAGCATGCTCACATCCGCCGCACTCATCCGGGGTGACCCGAAGTGCGCTGACCGACGACGGGAGAGTGCACCGTGCAGGCATTCCCGCCGCCCCAGGGCCTCTACGACGGGGCACACGAGCACGACGCCTGTGGCGTCGCCTTCGTGGCCACCATGACGGGCGTTCCGAGCCACGACATCGTCAGCAAGGCGCTCACCGCGCTGCGCAACCTCGATCACCGTGGCGCCGCAGGGGCCGAACCCAACTCCGGTGACGGCGCGGGGATCCTGATGCAGGTCCCCGACCGCTTCTTCCGCGAGGTGGTCGACTTCGAGCTGCCCGCGAAGCACTCCTACGCCGTGGGCACGGCCTTCATCCCCGGCGACGCCGAGCAGGTCAACAAGACCCGCCGGCGCATCGAGGAGATCGCCGCCGAGGAGGGACTGAACGTCCTGGGCTGGCGTGAGACGCCGACCGACCCGTCCTCCCTGGGCAGGACCGCGCTGGAGTGCATGCCGTCCTTCGTCCAGCTCTTCGTCGGCGCCAAGGGCAGCCGGCTGGTCGGCATGGGCCTCGAGCGCCTGGCCTTCTGCCTGCGCAAGCGTGCCGAGCACGAGACCGACGTGTACTTCCCGTCTCTCTCCAGCCGCACCATCGCCTACAAGGGCATGCTCACCACCGACCAGCTCGACCACGTGTTCCCGGACCTCGTCGACGAGCGGGTCGAGAGCTCCATCGCCGTGGTCCACTCGCGCTTCTCCACCAACACCTTTCCGAGCTGGCCGCTGTCGCACCCGTTCCGGTTCATCGCCCACAACGGCGAGATCAACACCGTGATGGGCAACCGCAACTGGATGCGGGCGCGCGAGGCGCTGCTCGAGTCCGACCTGATCCCCGGGGACCTCGACCGGCTGTTCCCGATCGTCACCGCCGGCGCCAGCGACTCGGCGTCCTTCGACGAGGTGCTCGAGCTGCTCCACCTCGGTGGCCGCACGCTCCCGCACTCGGTGCTGATGATGATCCCCGAGGCGTGGGAGAACCACGCCGAGATGGACGAGAAGCGCCGCGCCTTCTACGAGTTCCACTCCGCTTTGATGGAGCCGTGGGACGGCCCTGCCTGTGTCGTGTTCACCGACGGCACCCAGGTCGGCGCTGTCCTCGACCGCAACGGCCTGCGTCCCTCCCGCTACTGGGTCACCGACGACGGGCTCGTCGTGCTGGCCAGCGAGGTCGGCGTACTCGACATCGACCCCGCCACGGTGGTCCGCAAGGGCCGGCTGCAGCCGGGCCGCATGTTCCTCGTCGACACCGAGGAGCACCGGATCATCGAGGACGAGGAGATCAAGACCCAGCTCGCCGAGGAGCACCCGTACGACGAGTGGCTGCACGCCGGCCTGATCAAGCTCGCCGACATCGCCGACCGTGAGCACGTCATCCACTCGCACGCCTCGGTCACCCGGCGCCAGCAGATCTTCGGGTACACCGAGGAGGAGCTGCGTGTCCTGCTGACCCCGATGGCGAACACGTCTGCCGAGCCGATCGGCTCGATGGGCACCGACACCCCGATCGCCGTCCTCAGCGACCGGCCCCGGCTGCTCTTCGACTACTTCGCGCAGCTGTTCGCGCAGGTCACCAACCCGCCGCTGGACGCCATCCGTGAGGAGCTCGTCACCAGCCTCAACGGCACCATCGGTCCGGAGGCCAACCTGCTCGACCCGACCCCCGCGTCGTGTCGCCAGGTGGTGCTGCCGTTCCCGGTCATCACCAACGACGAGCTCGTCAAGATCCGGCACATCAACCGCGACGGCGACATGCCCGGCTTCATCACGCACGTCTCGCGCGGTCTCTACGACGTCAGCGGTGGCGGCGCGGCGCTGGCGGCGCGCCTCGACGAGATCTGCCAGGAGGTGAGCGAGGCCATCGCCGAGGGCGCACGCGTGATCGTGCTCTCCGACCGGCACAGCGACGCCACCCACGCTCCGATCCCGTCGCTGCTCATGACCGCGGCCGTGCACCACCACCTCGTGCGCGAGAAGACCCGCACCCAGGTCGGCCTGCTCATCGAGGCCGGCGACGTCCGCGAGGTCCACCACGTCGCCACCCTGATCGGGTACGGCGCTGCCGGGGTCAACCCCTACCTCGCGATGGAGACCGTCGAGGACCTCGCCCGCGACGGCTACTACGTCAAGGTCGAGCCCGAGAAGGCCGTGGCCAACCTGGTGAAGTCGCTGGGCAAGGGCGTGCTCAAGGTGATGTCCAAGATGGGCGTCTCCACCGTCGCGTCGTACACCGGCGCCCAGATCTTCGAGGCGCTCGGCCTGTCCACGGAGCTGGTCGACAAGTACTTCACCGGCACCACCTCCAAGCTCGGCGGCATCGGCCTCGACGTGATCGCCGAGGAGGTCGCGATGCGGCACCGCACGGCGTACCCCGTCGGCGGCATCGCGCCCGCCCACCGTGAGCTCGAGATCGGTGGCGAGTACCAGTGGCGCCGCGAGGGCGAGCTGCACCTGTTCGACCCGGAGACCGTCTTCCGCCTGCAGCACTCCACGCGGGCGGGCAAGTACGACGTGTTCAAGCAGTACACCGCGCGGGTCAACGGGCAGGCCGAGCGGCTGATGACGCTACGCGGGCTGTTCCGCTTCAAGGACTCCGAGGCGACCGGGCGCGAGCCGATCGACATCGCCGAGGTCGAGCCGGTCTCCGCGATCGTCAGGCGCTTCTCCACCGGGGCCATGTCCTACGGCTCCATCTCCGAGGAGGCGCACACGACGCTGGCGATCGCCATGAACCGGCTCGGCGGCAAGTCGAACACGGGTGAGGGCGGCGAGGACGCTGACCGTCTCTACGACCCGGAGCGGCGTTCGTCGATCAAGCAGGTGGCCTCGGGCCGCTTCGGTGTGACCTCGGACTACCTCACGAACTCCGACGACATCCAGATCAAGATGGCGCAGGGCGCGAAGCCCGGCGAGGGTGGCCAGCTGCCCGGCAACAAGGTCTACCCCTGGGTGGCGAAGACCCGGCACAGCACGCCCGGCGTCGGTCTCATCTCGCCCCCGCCGCACCACGACATCTACTCGATCGAGGACCTGGCCCAGCTCATCCACGACCTGAAGAACTCCAACCCCTCGGCACGCGTGCACGTAAAGCTCGTCGCCGAGGTCGGGGTCGGAACGGTCGCTGCGGGCGTCTCCAAGGCCCACGCGGACGTCGTGCTCATCTCCGGGCACGACGGCGGCACGGGTGCGGCGCCGCTGACCTCGCTCAAGCACGCGGGCGGTCCCTGGGAGCTGGGCCTCGCCGAGACCCAGCAGACGCTGCTGCTCAACGGCCTGCGCGACCGGATCGTCGTGCAGACCGACGGTCAGCTCAAGACCGGTCGTGACGTCGTCGTCGCGGCTCTGCTGGGCGCCGAGGAGTACGGCTTCGCGACGGCACCCCTGGTGGTGTCGGGCTGCGTCCTGATGCGCGTGTGCCACCTGGACACCTGTCCCGTGGGCGTGGCGACGCAGAACCCGGTGCTGCGCGAGCGCTACGCCGGCAAGGCCGAGCACGTCGTGACCTTCTTCGAGTACATCGCGGAGGAGGTGCGCGAGCTGCTGGCCGAGCTCGGCTTCCGCACCCTCGACGAGGCGATCGGCCACGCCGACGTCCTGGACTCCACCGAGGCGGTCAACCACTGGAAGGCGGCCGGTCTCGACATCGAGCCGATCTTCCACGTGCCCGAGCTGCACGAGGACACTGCGCGCCGCAACGTCAAGGCGCAGGACCACGGGCTCGACAAGGCGCTCGACGTCGAGCTGATCCGGCTCAGCGCCGACGCGCTGGAGAAGGGCGAGCCGGTGCGCGCCCAGGTGAGGATCCGCAACGTCAACCGCACGGTCGGGACGATGCTGGGCCACGAGGTCACCAAGCGCTACCGCTCCGAGGGCCTGCCCGAGGGCACCATCGACCTCACCCTGGTGGGGTCGGCGGGCCAGTCGTTCGGCGCGTTCCTGCCCAACGGGGTCACCCTGAGGCTCGAGGGCGACGCCAACGACTACGTGGGCAAGGGCCTGTCGGGCGGGCGGATCGTCATACGCCCCGACCGGGCGGCGACCTTCAAGGCCTCCGAGCACATCATCGCGGGCAACACGATCGCGTACGGCGCCACCTCCGGCCATGTCTTCCTCCGGGGTGGCGTGGGGGAGCGGTTCGCCGTACGCAACTCCGGCGCGGACCTGGTCACCGAGGGCGTGGGCGACCACGGTTGTGAGTACATGACCGGCGGCCGGGTCGTGGTCCTCGGCAAGACCGGGCGCAACTTCGCGGCCGGCATGTCCGGTGGCGTCGCGTGGGTGCTCGACCTCAAGGACTTCCGTGTCAACAAGGAGCTCGTGGAGCTCGGCCCCGTGAGCGGGGACGCGGCTGCGGAGCTCGAGGGCCTGGTGCGCGCGCACTTCGAGGAGACCGGGTCCGACGTGGCCGAGGCACTCCTGGCCGACTGGGAGGACGCGCTGACCCGGTTCACCGAGGTCATCCCGCGTGACTACCGCATCGTGATGGACGCCAAGGCGAAGGCCGAGGCCGACGGACTGGACGAGAACGAGATCGCCACGGCGATGATGGAGTCGCTCCATGGCTGACCCGATCTCGCTGTCCGAGGCAACCACGCGGCCCGTTGGGGCTGCGGCGAAGAAGGGCTCTGCACATGGCTGACCCCAAGGGCTTTCTCAAGGACGGGCGCGCGGTGGCACAGCGCCGCCCGGTCGAGGAGCGCAAGCAGGACTGGAACGAGGTCTACCCGGGGGGACCGGGTCGGGCGCTGCTGCCGATCATCAAGACCCAGGCCGGACGCTGCATGGACTGCGGCATCCCGTTCTGCCACCAGGGCTGCCCGCTCGGCAACATCATCCCCGAGTGGAACGACCTGGTCTGGCGTGACGACTGGGACTCGGCGATCGAGCGGCTGCACGCGACCAATAACTTCCCGGAGTTCACCGGTCGCCTGTGCCCGGCGCCCTGCGAGGCGGCCTGCGTGCTCGGCATCAACCAGGACCCGGTGACCATCAAGAACGTCGAGGTCACCATTGCCGACCGCGCATGGGAGTCCGGCGCCGTACGCCCGCAGCCGCCCGAGTGGCTCTCTGGACGCACCGTCGCCGTGATCGGCTCGGGGCCGGCAGGGCTCGCGGCCGCCCAGCAGCTGACCCGTGCCGGTCACACGGTCGCGGTCTACGAGCGCGCCGACAAGATCGGTGGGCTGATGCGCTACGGCATCCCCGAGTTCAAGATGGAGAAGAAGGTCCTCGACCGTCGGCTCGACCAGATGCGTCGCGAGGGCACCGTCTTCCGGGCGGGCGTCAACGTCGGCGAGACCCTCGGCGGCGACGCCCTGCGGGAGCGGTACGACGCCGTGGTCCTCGCCATGGGGGCCACGGCCGCACGCGACCTGCCGGTCCCCGGCCGGGAGCTCGAAGGCGTCCACCAGGCGATGGAGTACCTCCCGGAGTCCAACCGGGTCTCGCTCGGCGAGGCGGTCGAGGGCCAGATCCGCGCCGACGGCAAGAACGTCGTCATCATCGGTGGCGGTGACACCGGTGCCGACTGTCTCGGTACGGCGATCCGGCAGGGCGCCGCGTCGATCACCCAGCTCGAGATCATGGAGCAGCCGGGGGAGATCCGGCCCGCCAACCAGCCGTGGCCGACGTACCCGATGGTCTTCCGCGTGTCCTCGGCCCACGAGGAGGGTGGCGAGCGCGTCTACGCCGTCTCCACCCAGGAGTTCCTCGGCGACGAGGACGGCCACGTGCGTGCGCTGCGCCTGGTCGACGTCGAGCTCAAGGACGGCAGGTTCCAGGAGATCGAGGGCACCGAGCGCGAGATCCCGGCCGAGCTGGTCCTGCTGGCGATGGGGTTCACCGGCCCGGAGCGTCAGGGCCTGATCGAACAGCTCGGCGTCGACCTCGACGACCGGGGCAACGTGGCCCGCGACAACGGCTACTCCTCCTCGGTCGAGGGCGTCTTCGTCGCCGGCGACGTGGGCCGCGGCCAGTCGCTCATCGTCTGGGCCATCGCCGAGGGCCGGGCAGCAGCCGCCGCCGTCGACACGTGGCTGACCGGGAGCACCACGCTCCCCGCCCCGATCCCGCCGACCGAGCGCCCCCTCACCGCCTGAGCAAGCACCGCCGAGGCGTCGCAGATTGCCGTCGCCCACCCGTCGAGGCGTCGCAGATTGCGTTGCACCAGCGCAAACTGCGACGCCTCGAGGTGCTTCCCGCCGCAATCTGCGACGCCTCGGCGTGCTCTTTGGAACGTTCAAGTGATCCGGATAGGGTCCTATCGTGCGAAGAGCAAAGATCGTGTGCACCCTTGGCCCTGCGACCTCGTCGAAGGAGCGGATCCGCGAACTGGTCGATGCGGGGATGGACGTCGCCCGGCTCAACCTCAGCCACGGCACCTACGACGAGCACGAGGAGATCTACCACCGGGTGCGGGAGGCCTCCGACGAGACCGGGCACGGGGTCGGCGTCTTCGTCGACCTGCAGGGGCCCAAGATCCGCCTGGGGCACTTCAAGGAGGGCTCGACCCGGATACAGACGGGGCAGTCGTTCACGATCACCACGCGTGAGCTGGACGGCGACAACGAGATCGCTTCCACCACCTACCAGGGCCTGCCGGGCGACGTCTCTCCCGGCGACCAGATCCTGATCGACGACGGCAAGGTCCGTCTTCGGGTGGTGGAGGTCCACGGGACCGACGTGCACACGGTGGTCGTCACGGGCGGTCGGATCAGCGACCACAAGGGGATCAACCTCCCGGGCGTGCCCGTCAGCGTCCCCGCCATGTCCGAGAAGGACATCGCCGACCTGCGCTGGGGACTGCACCTGACGGTCGACTTCATCGCGCTGTCGTTCGTGCGCTCGGCCGCCGACGTCGAGGACGTCCGCAGGATCATGCGCGAGGAGGGCGTGCTCCTCCCGGTCATCGCCAAGATCGAGAAGCCACAGGCCATCGAGAACCTCGACGAGATCATCAAGGCGTTCGACGGGTTCATGGTCGCGCGCGGGGACCTCGGCGTGGAGTGCCCGCTGGAGGACGTTCCCTTCCTCCAGAAGCGGGTCGTCGAGAAGGCCCGCCGCAACGCCAAGCCCGTCATCGTCGCCACCCAGATGCTCGAGTCGATGATCAGCAACCCGGCGCCCACACGCGCCGAGGCCTCCGACGTCGCCAACGCCGTCCTCGACGGTGCCGACGCCGTGATGCTGTCGGGCGAGACCAGCGTGGGGGAGTACCCCATCGAGACCGTGCGCACGATGGCCCGCATCATCAGCTCCACCGAGGACCACGAGCTGCACCACATGGCAGCCATCGACTGGCAGCCCAAGACCCGCGGCGGCGTGATCGCCAAGGCCGCCTCGGAGGTGGCCGAGCGGGTGGGTGCGAAGTTCCTCGTGGCCTTCACCCAGAGCGGTGACTCCGCCCGCCGGCTGGCCCGCTACCGCGGCAGGATCCCGGTCCTCGCGTTCACCCCCGAGCCCATCGTCCGTTCCCAGCTGTCGCTGACCTGGGGAGTCGAGACGTTCCTGACCGCGCAGGTGGAGCACACCGACCAGATGGTCCGCCAGGTCGACGAGCAGCTGCTCCGGATCGGCCGGGTCGCCGAGGGTGACCTGGTCGTGATCATCGCGGGTGCCCCTCCAGGCATTCCCGGCTCCACGAACGCGCTCCGGATCCACCGCATGGGCGACGCGATCAACGAGGTCGCGCCCGCCTACCGCGGCCTGCGCTGACCTGAGGCCGCCCCTGCGGCGCGCGTACAGGTTCCCGTCAGGAAGAGGGGTCTAGCGTCGTTCACGGCAGGGATGTGCCTGGCCGTGAGAGGTCGTGCTCGTGTGAGATCGCGCAGCTCGTGGGGGACCGTGCTGGCAGCCGTGGTGCTGCTCGCAGGCTGCGGCTTCTCGACGCCCGAAGTGTCGCGCGCACCCTCGCCGTCGCCCTCCGCCTCGTCCACACCGAGGGGCGGTGCGAGGCCCGCTGCGAGAGTCCCCCGCCCCGTCGCCTGGCCGTTCCGCGACCCGTTACCGGGGATGCCACCCGTCATCGGCGACGACGTCTACTCCCAGACCCGGCGAGGCATGCTGCGCCCCGACCTTGCCGGGCAGCGCGCGCTCCTCTACGTGCCCGACTCCAGGGGCAGCACCGTCACGGTCATCGACCAGCACACGCGCAAGGTCGTCGAGGTCATCGCGACGGGCTACCTGAGCCAGCACGTGGTGCCGTCGTATGACTTGAAGCGGTTGCTCGTCAACGCCAGCTACGCGAACGAGCTGGTCGAGCTGGACCCGCGCCGGGTGCGTCGTACTCGAGTCATCCCAGTACCGCGTCCCTACAACCTCTACTTCACTCCCGACGGCCGGTCCGCAGTGGTGATGGTGGAGCAGCACGACGTGCTGCGCTTCTCCGACCCGAAGACCTTCAGGGTGAGGGACGAGGTGTCCCCACCTGGCTGCCGCGGGCCCAACCACGCGGACTTCTCGGCCAACGGCCGTTTCTTCGTGGTCACCTGTGAGTTCTCGGGGGAGCTGGCCAAGATCGGCACCTCGAGCCATCGCGTGCTCGGTACGCTGCGGCTCGCAGGGCAACGCACCGCGCACGGCGGTGACGGCGGGATGGTCATGGGTGCGAGCATGCCCCAGGACATCCGGCTCTCGCCGGACGGGACGACGTTCTACGTCGCCGACATGGGCACGAACGAGCTGCGACTGATCTCGGCGCGTACGTTCCGGCAGACCGGCGTGATCGGCCTGCCGTCGCATCCCCACGGCATCTGTCCGAGTCGGGACGGCAGCCGCTTCTACATCTCCGACCGCGGGGCCGGGAAGGTCAGCGTGCTGGACCCGGCGACGAACAGGATCGTGGACACCTGGACCATCCCCGGCGGCGGCAGCCCGGACATGGGGGGCGTCTCGGCCGACGGCAGGATGCTGTGGCTCTCAGGCCGCTACGACAGCGAGGTCTACGGCTTCGACACCCGCCGCGGCCGGCTCGTGGCCCGGATCCCGGTCCCGGGGAGCCCGCACGGCTTGGCGGTGTGGCCGCAGCCCGGTCGCTACTCGCTGGGGCACACCGGGAACATGCGGTGACGCGCACCGCCGGCGTGGTCGCCGGTGTCGTGCTCTGCACGGTGGCGATGGCCGCGTGTGGTGGCACCGCCTCGACCTCAGCGGCTCGCCGGCCTCCCGGCCACGGGTCGGCTCCTCCCACCTCCGTCGCGCCGTCGCCGGCCTGGCGGGCCACGCACGCCGCGGCCGCCTTCGCCGCCTGGCGCCTTCCGTTCCCCGTCGCACGGGCCGCACTGACCTCGAGGAGCGGCGACCCTCGGCACGTCCTGCTGGCCGGAGGCATGCTCCGGGACGACTCCTCCACCGGCCGCGTCGTCGAGATGGACCCGACGAGCGGGCGCACGACGCGCGTGAGGTCGTTGGCCATCCCGGTCCACGACGCCGCTGGAGGTTCTTTCGCCGGGCACCCCGCAGTCTACGGCGGTGGCAACAGCACCGAGCAGTCCGCGGTGCAGGCGCTGGTCGGCGGTCGCTGGCGACAGGTGGCGCGGCTGCCCACGACACGCTCGGACCTGTCCGTCGCGACGGTGGCCGGGGAGTCCCTCGTCATCGGCGGGTACGGGCGGTCGAGCGTGCCGCGCCCGATCCTGGGTCAGCGGGACCACCGGCTGCGGCAGTTGGGGAGCCTCCGCCGCGGCGTCCGCTACGCCGCGACCGCTGTCGTCGGCCACAGCGTCTACGTCTTCGGTGGTGAGGTCGACGGTCGCGAGCTCGACGGCGTGCAGCGCGTCGGTGCGCGCACCGGGCGGACGAGCGTCGTGGCCCACCTCCCACGAGCGCTGGGGCACGCCGTGGCGGCGTACGTCGGGGGGCGGGTGCTGCTGCTCGGCGGCCGTGTCGCACCGGACACCCAGACCGACGCGATGTGGTGGTTCGACCCGGCCGACGGACGCTTCACCCCAGCCGGGCGCCTGCCCGTGCCGGTCAGCGACGCCTCAGTGGTCTCCGACGGGCGGCGGGTGTGGCTGCTGGGCGGGGAGACCCCGGGCGTCACCGATCGCGTCGTGGTGGTCGCCGTCTCCTGAGCCCGTTGCTCCACGCGGGGCAGGGAGTGTCAGGCGCTGATCTCCTCGCCGAGGTACGCCGCGCGGATGCGGTCATCGGCCAGCAGGTCCGTGCCGGTGCCGGACAGGACGATCTCACCGGTCTCGAGGACGTAGCCGCGGTCGGCCAGCGCGAGCGCCTGGGCGGCGTTCTGCTCCACGATGAGCACCGTGACGCCGGAGGCGTTGATCTCGCGCACGATGTCGAAGATCTGGCGCACGATGAGCGGGGCCAGACCCATGGACGGCTCGTCGAGCAGCAACAGGCGCGGCTTGCCCATCAGCGCCCGCGCGATGGCCAGCATCTGCTGCTCACCGCCCGACAGCGTCCCGGCCAGCTGCGACTTGCGCTCCAGCAACCGGGGGAACAGCTCGTAGCAGCGGGCCAGCACCGCCTGGTCGGGCCTCTTGAACCGGAAGGCGCCCATCTCCAGGTTCTCCGCCACCGTCATCCGTGGGAAGACGCGACGACCCTCGGGGACGTGGCAGATGCCCAGCCGGATGAGATCGTGCGCGGGGAAGCCGTCGATGCGCTGCCCGTCGAAGCGGATCTCGCCCAGTGTGGGCCGCATCATCCCCGAGACGGTCTTCTGCGTGGTGGTCTTGCCGGCGCCGTTCGCGCCCAGCAGGGCCACGACCTCGCCCTCCTCCACGTGGAAGGACACACCCTTGAGTGCGCGGATGGCGCCGTAGCGCACCTCGATGTCGTCGACCTCGAGCAGGCTCATCGGTGCTCTCCTTCTCC
>NZ_JAOPXP010000143.1 GCF_025965085.1 Marmoricola sp. | reverse complement strand
GCGGCGACGGCGTTGGCCAGGTTGCCGGTCGAGGGGCAGGCGAAGACCTTGCTGTGGAACTCCCTCGCCGCACTCAGGGCGCAGGCCACCACGCGGTCCTTGAAGGAGTTCGTGGGATTGGTGGAGTCGTCCTTGACCCACAGGTTCTCGATGCCGAGCTCGCGGCCGAGGTTGTTGGCCCGGAGCAGCCGCGTGTGGCCCGGCTCCATGTTGGGGCTCTGCTCGATGTCGTCGGGCACCGGCAGCAGCGCCTTGTAGCGCCAGATGTTGCGGGGTCCGGCCTCGATCTGCTCGCGGGTGACCTCGGGGAAGTCGTAGGCCACCTCGAGGGGGCCGAAGCACTCCGGACACGCGTAGTGCGGGCCGAGCTCGATCTCGTGGCCACACTCGCGACAGGCGAGCCCGGTGGCGTTGCCGAAGGCGCCGTCTCTGAGGACGGGCGTCGTGGCGGGCGAATCAGCAGTTGCGATGCTCAAAGGAGGCCTCCTTCTCATCTTCCCTGACCCGACTCTCGGGCCAAGACGGATTTGGCACCGCACCGCACGTGTCCGATGGGATCGGAGGCTCGTGCGGCGGTTGCCGGGACTTCAACGGGCCGTTTCCCTCAGTCCCTCTCGATGAGCTGTGCTTCAGCGTAGGCAGTCGTCTCAACATGTGCACATCGGTCCCGCGATGCGAGATGAGCTGTCTCGTCACTCGAGGGGTGCGTTTCTCCGTGATGGTACGAAGGACCGATGCCCGCATTCCACGTCGTACTCCACCGCTCCGGGGATGACTGGCAGCCTGCCCTGCCACTGGAGCAGCAGACCCGTTGGCCCGAGCACGCCGCCTTCATGGACGCGCTGCGGGACTCCGGTTTCGTGGTCCTCGGCGGCCCCCTGGCCGACGAGCGCCGGGTGGTGCTGGCGGTCGAGGCCGAGTCCGCCGAGGACGTCCGCACGGTGCTGGCCCAGGACCCGTGGAGCGGAACGCACCTCGTGCTGGCCTCGCTCGAGCCGTGGACGCTGCGGATGGACGCCCGTCGCCGCAGCTGAGCCGAGGCAGCCCTCAGGCGCGGGCGCCCCTGATGTCCTCGGTGAGCTCGCGCAGCAGGTCGAGTACGCCGTCGGGGCCGGGCACCACCACGTCGGCCATCTCCGCCAGGGCGGTCTGCTCGTCGGAGGCCGAGCAGACCAGCAGGCTGGGGAACCCCTCGCCGCGCAGCTCCTCGATGGCCTTGAACGCCTCGATGTCGCCGAGGTCGTCCCCGCAGAACACGAACGCCCTGGCCTCGAGCTCCTCGATGAGCCGACGGACGGCCGCGCCCTTGTGCATCCCGTGGGCGCGCACCTCGACGACCCATCGGCCGGGCTCGACGCCGAGGTCATGGCTCTTGGCGGCCTCGCTGAGCACCGGCAACAACCGCTCGAACGCGCCCTGGGGGTCCTCGAGCCGTCGTGTGTGCACCGCCACTGCGAGCCCCTTCTCCTCGACCCAAGCGTCGGCGGCGCCGGCCCTGCGCATCAGTCGGGGCAGCTCGCCCATGAAGGTGGCGATCCCGCGTGGGGGCTTCGGGGAGATCACCCGCCGCTGGGTGGAGCTCCAGCGCTCGTTGCCGTACTGGCCGAGGACGAAGAGCTCGCGCCCTGCCTCCCCGATCGCGTTCCCGACCCCCTCGAGGCCGCCGAGGTCCAGCGCCTGGCGGGCAGGACGGCCGGTGATCACCGCCACGGCGCGCACCTGGGCCGCGAGGGCGACGAGCACCTCGCCGGCATCGGGGTGGATGCGGGCGTCCTCGGGATCGTCCACGATCGGGGCCAGGGTGCCGTCGAAGTCGAGGCCGACCACCAAGTGGTCGGCGGCGCGCACCAGGGCGGCGTACTCCCGCTCACCGGCGACCGAGCCGAACTCCATGGACGTCACTGTTCCAGCCCGGCGCCGGGCTTGTCGAAGCAGGTCGGTCGGTCAGCGGTAGTCGTCGGTGAGGATCACCGTCACGCGGTCGAAGCGCATCGGCTCCTCGGCCGCGCGGAGCTTCTTGATCCCGAGGTCCCGCCCGAGCTCCCGGGCGGCTTCCTTGAGGCGGGGCGGGTAGTAGACCGAGGTGCCGTCGATGGTGCCGTACCAGTTGTCCGAGCCGACGACGTTCCACCCGGCGGCCTTGGCCTTCTCGGCGACCCCGCCGGCCAGGCCCTTGGTGCGGGTGTTGTTGAAGACCTCGACGAGGACCTCGCCGCGCTTGATCGGCTTGACCTTGGGTGTCTTCGGCGCGGCAGGGGTCGTCGTCGGCTCCGGGGTCGGGGTGCTCGACGGCTTGCTCTCGGCGGCAGGCGTGGCGACGCGGTCGGTGGAGGGCTTGTCGGGGTCGTTGGCCACGAAGACCAGGGCTGCCACGGCGACCGCCGAGATGCAGAGGGCGAGCAGTCGGGTCGGGAGCACGAGGCCCCGTTCGTCACGCACGCGGGTGGTCGTCCCTGCAGGCATCCGGGTCACTCCGAGAGGTCGAAGCCAAGCCGGCGCGCGGAACGCTGACGCTGGCGGGTGGCGCGCAGGCGACGCAGCCGGCGTACGAGCAGGGGGTCGTGGGCCAGCGCCTCGGGACGGTCGATGAGGGCGTTGAGCACCTGGTAGTACCGCGTCGAGGACATGTCGAACTGCTCGCGGACCGCCTGCTCCTTGGCGCCGGCGTACTTCCACCACTGACGTTCGAAGTCGAGCATCGAGGCGTCGCGGGCGGACAGCTCCCCGGAACTCTCCGGCTGGGAGTTGTTGAGCGCGTGGCTGGCGACCATCGTGGCGACTCCTCGGACGTGGAACGGGGTGCTGTCCGGGTCATCATAGGCGAGGAAATACAACGATGTCATTTGGTCTGCGGCGTGGCGCGAGCGGCTCCGGGCGTCGCTACGGTGACCCCATGGAGTCGATTCGATGGGGAGTACTGGCGACGGGACGCATTGCCCGCAGCTTCGCCACTGACCTGGCCCTGGTGCCCGACGCCGAGCTCGTGGCGGCCGGGTCGCGCAGCCTGCAGCGGGCGCAGGAGTTCGCCGGGGAGTTCGGGGGCACGGCGTACGGCTCCTACGAGGAGCTGGTCGCCGACCCCAGGATCGACGTCGTGTACGTCGCGTCGCCGCACTCGCTGCACGACGAGCACACCCGCCTGGCGCTCGAGGCCGGCAAGCACGTGCTGTGCGAGAAGCCGATGACGCTCGATGCGGACTCCACGACGGCGCTCTTCAAGGAGGCCGCCGACCGGGGCCTGTTCCTGATGGAGGCGATGTGGATGGCCTGCAACCCGGTGATCCGCAAGCTGCAGGCACTCCTCGCCGACGGCGAGCACGGCACGGCACGGCAGGTGCACGCCGACCAGGGTTTCGTGGTGCCGGGCGCCCTCGAGGGCGCCGAGCCCTCGGGACGCATGCTCGATCCGGCACTCGGCGGCGGCGCACTGCTGGACATGGGGATCTATCCGCTCACGCTCGCGCACCTGGTGCTGGGCCCGCCGGAGCGGCTCGTGGGGGTCGCCAACCTCTCGGAGAGCGGGATCGACCTCGACGTCGCCATCGCGGGGCTCTACGCAGGCGGGGCGACGGCGGCGCTGACGTCGTCGATGACCTCGCAGTCACCCCGCGCCGCCTTCGTGGCGACCGAGATCGGCCTCTTCGACCTCGGGCGCGACTTCCACGCCCCGACGCGTCTCCGGTGGACGTCGTACTGGACACCCGAGGGCACCAGCGAGTGGATCGAGCCCGACGAGCCCGTGATCGGTGCGGGCTATGGCAACGAGATCGTCGAGGTCCACCGCTGCTTGAGGGCCGGCGCACTGATCAGCGAGCTGGTCCCGCCGCACCAGACGATCTCGTTGATGCAGCAGATGGACGCGGTGCGGGCACAGATCGGCGTGAGCTACCCCAAGTAGTGTCGGGGCCGTGCCCCCCATCTCGAGGAAACGAGCCACCGCCGACCTGGTGGTCGTCGCCAACCGACTGCCCGTGGACCGCGTCGTCGGGGACGACGGCGAGACCACCTGGCGGCGCTCCCCCGGAGGTCTGGTCTCGGCGCTGGAGCCCGTCATGCGCGCCAACAGCGGCGCCTGGATCGGCTGGCCCGGCGACACCGGAGACGTACCGGAGCCGTTCGTCGACGAGGGGCTGACGCTGGTGCCGGTGGCGCTCTCGGAGCGGGAGGTCGCCGAGTTCTACGAGGGGTTCTCCAACGGCACCCTGTGGCCGCTGTACCACGACCTGGTCGCCAAGCCGGCGTTCCACCGCGAGTGGTGGGACGCCTACGTCAAGGTGAACCAGCGGTTCGCCGACGCGGCCGCGCGGTTCGCCGCCAAGGACGCCACGGTGTGGGTGCAGGACTACCAGCTCCAGCTGGTGCCGACGATGCTGCGCGAGCTGCGGCCGGACCTGCGCATCGGCTTCTACCTGCACATCCCGTTCCCTCCGGCGGAGCTGTTCTCCCAGCTCCCCTGGCGGCGGCAGATCCTGGAGGGCCTCCTCGGCGCCGACCTCGTCGGCTTCCAGCTCACCGGCGCCGCCCAGAACTTCGTCCGGCTGGTGCGTCAGCGCGTGGGCCACAAGACCCATCGCGACTCGGTCTACCTGCCCGACGGGCGCGTCGTACTCGCCAAGGCGTTCCCGATCTCGATCGACACCGAGGGCTTCGAGGAGCTGGCCCGCTCGGAGTCGGTGGGCGCGCGTGCCAAGGAGATCCGCGACGACCTGGGCAACCCCAGGCAGGTCTTCCTGGGCATCGACCGACTCGACTACACCAAGGGCATCTACGCCCGGCTCCGCGCGTTCAGCGAGCTCATCGCCGAGGGCCGGCTCACCCTGGAGGACGTGGTCTTCGTCCAGGTGGCGACGCCGTCACGCGAGCGCGTCGACCAGTACCGCATCCTGCGCGACGAGATCGACCGACTGGTCGGCCGCGTCAACGGCGACCTCGGCCGGATCGGACGACCTGCGATCTCCTACCTGCACAGCTCCTTCCCCCGCGAGGAGATGGCCGCGCTCTACCGAGCGGCGGACGTCATGGTGGTGACGCCGTTCCGCGACGGGATGAACCTCGTCGCCAAGGAGTACGTCGCCTGTCGCTACGACGACGACGGCGCGCTCGTCCTCTCGGAGTTCGCGGGCGCGGCGAACGAGCTGCGTCAGGCGTATCTCGTCAACCCCTACGACATCGACGGCATGAAGGCACAGATGATGGAGGCCTTCGCCGCCAACGGCAGGGACCTCACCCGCCGCATGCGTGCGATGCGCAGGACCGTGGCCGAGAACGACGTCTCCCGCTGGGCCTCGAGCTTTCTCGACCAGCTCTCCGGCACGCAGCCGACCCACTCCAAGAGCACCCGGCCACCGAAGGAGTCCTGACACCGGGTCGGCCTCGAGGCCGGCCACGCCCCCGGGGGGGCCGAACGACGCGACCATCGCGATCTGGGCCGTCCGGTGCTGACAGCGGTCACGGCGACTGGCACCCTCGAGAGATGAGCGATCAACCAGCCCCCGCTGCCCCCGACCTCGAGGCGATCGAGGCCACCCGCGACCGGATCCGTGAGCAGCACCTGAAGCCGGCGGGTGAGCGGCCCGCGTCGTCAGCCCGCGGGCTGCACCACACCGCCCTGATCAGCAGCGACGTCGAGACGACCGTGCGGTTCTACCAGGACGTGCTGGGCTTCCCGCTGACCGAGCTCATCGACAACCGCGACTACCCCGGCTCCTCGCACTTCTTCTTCGACATCGGCAACGGCAACCTGCTGGCCTTCTTCGACTTCCCCGGCCTCGACGTGGGCCCGTACGCCGAGGTCCTCGGCGGCCTGCACCACTGCGCCATCTCCGTCGACCCCACGCGCTGGGAGGAGCTGGTCAAGCGCCTGGAGGAGGCCGGCATCGACCACGAGGTCCACAGCGGCGTCTCGGTCTACTTCCGCGACCCCGACGGCGCGCGCATCGAGCTCATCGCCGACCCGTTGGGGGAGATGTACGGCCAGCACGTGCTGTGAGGGGGGAGAACCTCCCGGCCCTCGCTCCTCGACCTCGAGGACGGGCCGGACCCGGCTGTCCAAGCATCGGACCCCCCGTGCGGAACGCACGCGGCGGCACCGACCAGTCGTTAACCTCGGACCATGGATCTGATCCCCAAGCCGGACCAGGTCGCGTCCGCTGCCAGCAACGTCGCGCACAAGGTGCTGTACGGCGGCCTGGCCGACCTCCGCCCCATGCCCAGGACCCTCATCGACGACGGGCCGCTACGCGAGGTCTACCACTACCGTCCACAGAAGAAGACCCGCGAGACCGGTGACCCGGTGCTGCTGGTCACCCCGCTGGCGGCACCGGCGATCTGCTATGACCTGCGCCGCGGCTGCTCGCTCGTCGAGCACCTCATCCAGCAGGGGCGCCCCACCTACCTCGTGGAGTACGGCGAGATCTCCTTCAAGAACCGCAACCTCGGTCTCGAGCACTGGGTCGAGGAGGTCGTGCCCGAGGCCATCAAGACGGTCGGTGAGGACGCCGGTGGCCGTCCGGTGCACGTGATCGGATGGAGCCTCGGGGGCATCTTCGCCGCGCTGGCGGCGGCCGACAACGCCGACCTGCCCATCGCCTCGCTGACCATCGTCGGCTCGCCCTTCGACGTCAAGCAGGTGCCGATGGTGGCGCCGCTGCGGCCGATCCTCAAGCTCACCGACGGCGGCCTCGTGACCCAGCTCTACCGGATGCTGGGCGGCGCGCCGAAACCGCTCGTACGCCGGGCCTTCCAGCTGAGCTCGGGCACCAAGCTGATCACCAAGCCCCTGGCGATCCTGCAGCATCTCGACGACAGCGAGTGGCTGGCGCAGATCGAGGCGGTGGACCGGTTCACGGCCAACATGCACGCCTACCCCGGCCGGTCGTTCGGACAGCTCTACCACCGCATGCTCAAGGCCAACCAGCTCCTCAGCGGGAGGGTGAACCTCTCGGGGCACGAGATCGACATCGCGAACATCAAGGCCCCGGTGCTGATCTTCGGAGGAAACACCGACGGCATCGCACCCATCAAGGCGGTCAAGGCCCTGGTCCCGCTCCTGACGGGCGCCCACGAGGTGCGCTTCGAGATCGTGCCGGGCGGACACCTCGGCATGCTCACCGGCCGAGCCGCACGGGCAACGACCTGGGTGACCATGGACGAGTGGATCGAGCAGTACTCCACCCCCGACGACCCGTCCGGCACCCCCGCCCGCAAGAAGGCTTCCCGCAGCACCAGCAGGGTCGCCCGGAAGGCGACCCAGAAGGCGACCCGGAAGACGGCTCAGAAGCCGGCCCGGAAGGTGACCCCGGAGGCGACCCGGAAGACGGCTCCGAAGCCGGCTCGGAAGAAGTCCACCCCCCGGACCCCCGGGCCGGCTGCCGACGTCGCACCCGACCGCTCGACCATCGGGTCCAACCCCGAACGCAGGTTCGCGTCGGCCTCGTCGCGCAATCTCACCCGCAAGTCTTGAACCTGTCCCTCCCCCGCACTTCCCAGCAGGCTCTGCGCCTCCTCGCGGCACTCCTGACGGTGGCGCTGGTGGTGCTCCTGGGCAGCCTCGGGTCCGGCAGGCCCGCACTCCCGACGTACCACCACTACGTGGCGCTGGGCGACTCCTACACCGCTGCCCCGTTCGTCCCACTCACCGACGTGGCAGCCGGCTGCTACCGCTCGAGCAACAACTACCCCCGCCTGCTCGCGACCGCGATGCACATCGACGACCTCGCGGACCGCTCCTGCACCGGCGCCCGGACCACGGACCTGGCGGGCAGCCAGATGACGGTGCGGGGCAGGCGGGTGCCGCCGCAGCTCCGGGCGCTGTCGGGGAGGACCGATCTGGTCACCCTGGGCATCGGGGCGAACAACCACCGCCTCTACGCCCGGATGGCGACGAGCTGCCGCACGTCGAACCGGGTCTGCCCGCTGCACGACGAGCGCGAGACGCTCGGCCGGATCGTCGACCAGGTTGGCCCGACGCTGGTAGCGACCCTGGCCGAGGTCAAGGACCTCGCGCCGAACGCGCGCGTCCTGCTGATCAGCTATCCCCGGCTGCTGCCGCCGCTCGGCGACTGCGCGAGGCTGCCGCGGATGCGGGCTCAGGACCGGGACACCTTCCGCAACATCAACCTGCGCCTGCGCGAGCAGATGAGGGCCGCGGCCCAGGCGGCCGAGGTGGAGTTCGTGGACTTCTACGCCGAGTCCTACGGCCACGACGTGTGCTCCCGCCATCCGTGGATCCAGGGCCGCGCCGGCAACCGCGAGGGCGCTGCGTTGCACCCACTGGGCGCAGGTCAGGCCGCGCTGGCGCGGCAGATCGAGCGCCTGCTGCGCACCGAGCCCCGGGAGGCTCATCGTGGTGGGCCTGGTGGTCGATGGTCTCCCCAGGCCGACGTGCCACGGGAGGCTCCTGCCTGACCGCGCTGGCGAATCGTGCCGCCGACGGGGGACGCGGCCACTAGGTTGACGCCGTGACCTCCGCCCTCGACCAGCCCTCCGGTGCCCCGCCCGACGCCGCACTGCGGCCCGGTGTCCGCGCGGGCTACGGCCTCGGGTCCGTCGCGACGGGCGCGTTCGGCACCGTGCCCGGACTGATGCTCCTGCCCTACCTGACCGACACCCTCGGGATCGCCGCCGCCCTGGCGGGTCTCATCGTGTTCCTGCCCAAGGCGTGGGACGTGGTGCTGAACCCGATCGCGGGCCGTATCAGCGACCGGTCGACGGACCCGCGCGGGCCGCGTCGCCCGTTCCTGCTCAAGGGTGGCCTGCTCCTGGCGCTCTGCTTCGCGCTGCTCTTCGCCGCCCCCGACCTGGGCTCGAAGGTGTTCGACGCCGGCTGGGTGCTGGTCATGTTCGTGGCCTGCGCGACGGCGTACGCGTTCTTCCAGGTGCCCTACGTCGCGATGCCCGCTGAGATCACCGACTCCTACGACGAGCGCACCCGGCTGATGACGTGGCGGGTGGCCATCCTGGCGTTCGCGATCATGCTCAGCGGCGCCACCGCCCCGGCGATCCGCGACGCGCTCGACGGCCGGGCCGGCTACCGGGTGATGGGCCTGGCGGTCGCCGTCCTGCTGGTGGTCGGCGTCGTGGGGGCGTACGTCGGCACCCGGTCCGCACCGACCGGCCGGGTGGCGTCCAGCCCCGGGACACTGCGGGAGCAGCTGCGCGTCGTCGCCGGGGCGCGCGACTTCCGGCTGCTGCTCACCACGTTCGTGATCCAGGCGCTCGCGACCGGTGCGATGCTTGCCGGCGTCGCCTACGTCTCGCGGTGGGTGCTCGCCGACGAGGGCGCCGCGACCATCCTCTTCGTCTGCTTCGTCGGCCCGGCGCTGCTGCTCACCCCGGCCTGGAGCGCGCTCGGCCAGCGGATCGGCAAGAAGGGCGGCTACGTCGCCTCGTCGCTGGTCCTCGCAGCGGCGGCACTGCTGCTCCTGTGGGCACGCTCGGCTCCGCACTGGTGGACGTACGCCGCGACGGCGCTCGTGGGCGTCGGGTACGCCGGCGCCCAGGTCTTCCCGATGGCGATGCTGCCCGACGCGGCGGCCGTGGACGCCCGCCGAACGGGAGAGAACCGCGCGGGCGTCTACACCGGGGTCTGGACGGCCGGCGAGACGCTGGGCCTGGCACTCGGCCCGGCCGTCTACGCGCTGGTCCTCGCCCTGGGCGACTACCGGTCCTCCGACCTGAACGCCGACTGGACCGACCAGTTCCAGCCCGGCTCGGCACTGACGGCGATCGTGCTCGGCTTCTCGCTGATTCCGGCTGCACTGATCATGCTCAGCCTGTTCACCCTGTCTCGCTACAGGCTGGACCACTCGGCCGTCGAGGAGGCCCCCGCATGAACGACGTCCTCGCCCGCCTCCGCGCGATGCAGTCCGCCGACGTGCCCGTGACCGGCGGCCGCACCCTGGCCTACGTCTACGACTCCGGGCTCGAGGAGGCCGACCGGGTCGGTCGGGAGGCGGTGGCTGCCTACGCCGGATCCAACGGGCTCGACCCGACGGCGTTCCCCAGCCTGATGACCATGGAGAACGAGCTCGTCGGGCTCACCGCCCGCCTGCTCGACGGGCCGGACTCCACGGTCGGCACCGTCACCTCCGGCGGCACCGAGTCGGTGCTGCTCGCCGTGCAGGGTGCTCGCGACTCGAGGCCCGACGTCGAACGCCCGCGGATGGTGCTCCCGGTGACCGCGCACGCGGCGTTCCACAAGGCGGCCCACTACTTCGGTGTCGAGGCCGTCACGGTCGACGTCGACGAGCAGTTCCGGGCCCGCCCGGCCGCGATGGCCCAGGCGATCGACGACCGGACCGTGCTCGTGGTGGCCAGCGCTCCGTCGTACGCCCACGGGGTGGTGGACCCCGTCGCCGAGATCGCCGAGGCGGCCGCCCGGAGGGGGGTGCGGTGCCACGTCGACGCGTGTATCGGCGGCTGGGTGCTGCCGTACGCCGCCCGGCTCGGTCGTCCCGTCCTGCCGTGGACGTTCGCGGTCGAGGGCGTCACCAGCATCTCGGTGGACCTGCACAAGTACGCCTACGCCCCGAAGGGGACCTCGATCCTGCTGCACCGCACGCCGGCCCTGCGCCGGCCACAGTTCTTCGCGAGTGCCCGGTGGCCGGGCTACACGATGCTCAACCCGACGATGCAGTCGACGAAGTCCGGAGGGCCGCTCGCCGGGGCGTGGGCGGTCGTGAACACCATCGGCGACGCCGGCTACCTGGCGCTGACCGAGAAGGTGCTCGACGGCGTGGACCGGCTGGTGGCCGGGATCTCCGGCATCGGCGCGCTGCGAGTCGTCGTACCGCCGGAGTCGACGCTCGTGGCCCTCGCGACCGACGGCACCTGCGACGTGTTCACGATCACCGACGCGATGACGCGCGCAGGCTGGTACGTCCAGCCCCAGCTCTCCTTCGAGAGCCGCGAGCCGACGATCCACCTGTCGCTCAGCGCCGCCACGGCCGACCACGTCGAGGAGTTCCTCGCTGCCCTGGCGAAGGCGGTCGACGCCGCCGTCGCGAGCGGACCGATCGCGATCGACCCGGGCGTCGTGGAGTTCGTGCAGTCGCTCGACGCCGCCCTCCTCAGCGACGAGGACTTCGACGGCCTGCTCGCCGCCGTGGGCATGGCCGGCGGCGACGGAGTGGGGCTCCCGGAGTCGATGGCGGAGATCAACTCGCTGCTCGACCTGGCCGCACCCGCGCTCCGCGAGGCTCTGCTCGCGGCGTTCCTCGACCGGCTTCTGCGACCCGCACGGAACACGCCGTGACATCCAGAAAACGCTGATCTCCGGGAACTTCGCGAAAAGGACATATTTTCGGCGATTCGGGCTTGATACTGCATCCTCACCGCCCACTGAGGAGCCCAAGAATGCGCAAGCCTGCCCGCGTGCTCGCGGTCGTCGTGCCCACCCTGTTGCTCGCCCCGACGGCTCCACCGGCCGGGGCCGCCCAGGATCCCGCGGCCAGGCGCACGCCGAACGCCGCACCGAGGATCGACGCTGCGAAGATGGTCGACACCGACCGCGACGACCGCGCCGACCGGGTGGAGCTCACCTACGCCGAGGCGCTCAGGCACGCCGCCGACAGCGACGGCCGCTCCCCGTGCTCGGTCGCGGGCAACGTGCTCCGCTCCGTGGCCCGCACCGCCGGTTCGCGGACCGTCACCC
>NZ_JAOPXP010000229.1 GCF_025965085.1 Marmoricola sp. | reverse complement strand
CTCCCGGGGTGCACCGGTTGCCGTTGCCGCTTCCGATGGACGGGCTGCGCGCAGTCAACGTGTACGTCGTCGAGACCGACGACGGCCTGGTGCTGATCGACGGTGGCTGGGCCATCCCCGAGTCGCGCAAGGTCTTCGAGTCGAGCCTCGCCCAGCTCGGCTACACGATCCGGGACATCCGCCGCTTCCTGGTCACCCACATGCACAGGGACCACTACACGCAGGCGTCGGTGATCGGCCGTGAGGTCGGAGCCCACGTCTCGCTGGGCCTGGGTGACAAGGCCACGATGGACCTGCTGCAGGGTGACGCGAGCAGCGAGGACCCCAGTCTGGAACGGCTGCGGTCCGCCGGCGCGGAGGAGCTCGCCGCGCAGTGGGTGGAGCTGATGCCGTCGCGACCACCCTCCGTCGAGGACTACGGGCTGCCCGACGAGTGGCTGGACCGCGACCTCGTCGTCGACCTCGGCACCCGTCGGCTGGACGCGGTCGCGACGCCGGGCCACACCCAGGGGCACTACGTCTTCGCGGACAGCGACGCCTCGCTGCTGTTCGCCGGCGACCACGTGCTGTCCACGATCACCCCATCGATCGGGTTCGAGCCGGCGTACGTCCAGCAGCCGCTGCGGGACTACCTGGCCTCGCTGGCGAAGGTCCGGGCGATGCCCGACATGGTGCTGCTGCCGGCGCACGGTCCCGTGACGGAGTCCTCGCACGCCCGCATCGACGAGCTGCTGAAGCACCACGACGAACGCCTGGACCAGTCGCTGACGGCGGTCGAGTCCGGCGCGGAGACGGCGTGGGAGGTCGCTGGCAAGCTGCCCTGGACCAGGCACGAACGCAGACGTGAGGACCTCGGCCCCTTCGACGGCGTGCTCGCGGCCTTCGAGACGCTGGCGCACCTCGAGCTGCTGGCCCTGCAGTCCAGGGTCCGGCGCATCGAGGGCGCGACGGTGCGCTTCCAGCCTCTGGTCTAGGCTGTTCCACGTCCGACAGGGGAGCGCCGCCACGGCGCTGAGAGTGCGAAGAGTCGCAGACCCTTGAACCTGCTCCGGTTAGTACCGGCGAAGGAAGTCGAAGGAGATTTCCAATGCGCACACGTCTCTCCACGAGGGTCCGACCATGCGTGGTCGCCCTCTCCACCCTGATGGTCGCCACCTTCGTGGCCGGCTGCGGTCAGTCCGGCGGTTCCTCCGGGGGATCCTCCGCGGATGACTCCAAGACCCTCGTCGTGGCGACCCACGACTCGTGGGCCATGTCCGGCGACGTGCTGGCGGCGTTCCGGAAGAAGACCGGGATCACCGTCAAGGTGCAGCCGCAGGGCGACGCCGGCCAGCTCACGAACAAGCTCGTGCTGACCAAGGACTCCCCGTTGGCGGACGGCGTCTACGGGATCGACAACACCTTCGCTTCGCGTGCGGTCGACGAGGGCGTGCTGTCGCCGTACGCCACCACCGCGCTGCCCCGCTCCGCCGCGGCGTTCCGGCTCCAGGGTGACGGCGCCGACCAGCTCACCCCGGTCGACTACAGCGACGTGTGCGTCAACGTCGACGACACCTGGTTCGCTGCCAAGGGCATCCCCGCCCCGCGGACCCTCGACGACCTCACGAAGCCCGCCTACAAGGGACTCTTCGTGACGCCGGGTGCCACCACCTCCTCCCCGGGGCTCGCGTTCCTGCTCGCGACGATCGCTGCCAAGGGTGACGGGTGGCGGGACTACTGGACGAGGCTGATGGCCAACGGCACCAAGATCACCTCCGGGTGGTCCGACGCCTACGAGGTCGACTTCACCGCCGGGGGCGGCAAGGGCGACCGGCCCGCCGTCACGTCTTACTCCTCGTCGCCGCCGTTCACGATCCCCGAGGGCAAGACGCAGCCCACCACGCACGCGTTGCTCGACACCTGCTTCCGCCAGGTGGAGTACGCCGGCGTGCTGAAGGGCTCGAAGAACCCCACGGGGATGCAGGAGTTCATCGACTTCATGCTCGGGCGTCAGTTCCAGGCCGCGCTGCCCGACAACATGTACGTCTACCCCGTCGACACCTCGGTGCGACTGCCGGAGTCCTGGGCGAAGTTCGCGAAGGCGTCGCCGAAGCCCTACTCGGTCGCCCCGTCCGAGGTCACCCGGAACCGCACCGAGTGGCTGCGCGAGTGGCGGGACATCACCAGCCAGTGACGTCGCTCCGCAGCCGGGCGGGGACGGCGGCACTGGCCGCGGTGCCCCTGCTCGCGCTGGCGGTCTTCTTCCTCTACCCGGTCGGCGGCATGCTCGCCCGCGGGTTCTGGCCGGAGGGCTCCTTCGCGCCGGGGCGGGTGCTCGAGGTGCTCGCTCGGCCGCGGGTGCACCGGGTCCTGTGGTTCACGCTGTGGTCGGCGGCCGCCGCCACAGCAGTGGCCATCGTGACGGGGGTTCCGGTGGCGTTTGCGCTGCACCGGCTGCGGTTCCCGGGCCGCGACCTGGTCCGGGCTCTGGTCGTGGTGCCGTTCGTGCTGCCGACGGTGGTGGTCGGCGTCGCCTTCCGCCAGCTGATCGCGCCCTCCGGCCCGCTCGGGAGGCTCGGCCTGGACGGTACGGCGACGGCCATCGTCGCCGCTCTGGTCTTCTTCAACGTCAGCGTCGTCGTGCGCACCGTGGGGTCGTTCTGGGAGGCGATCGACCCTCGGCGGGAGGAGGCTGCGGCTGCGCTGGGGGCCAGTCCGGCCCAGGTGTTCCGGACCGTGACCCTGCCGGCGCTGCTGCCGGGCATCGTGTCCGCGGCGAGCGTGGTGTTCCTGTTCTGTGCCACGTCCTTCGGCGTGGTGCTCACGATGGGCGGCCTGCGCTACGCGAACGTGGAGACCGAGATCTACCTGCTGACCACGCAGGAGCTCGACCTCACCGGCGCGGCGGCGCTCTCGGTGCTGCAGGTGCTGGTGATCTCGGCACTGCTCGCGCTGTCCGCGCGGGTACGCCGTTCGGTGGTGCCGGTCGACCGCACCACGAAGCGGGTCCCGCGACCGCGGAGGGCACACCTGCCGGTCCTGGCGTGGACGGCGGCGGTCGTCGTGTTCCTGATGGCTCCGCTCGCCTCGCTGGTCGTGGCCTCGCTGCGTCGCGGTGAGAGCTGGGGGCTGCAGAACTACCGCGCGCTGGGTACGACGGGCGAGCGGAACGCGCTGCTCGTGCCGGCCACCCAAGGCCTCGCCAACTCGCTCCAGGTCGCGCTGGTGGCCAGCCTGCTGGCGCTCTCGCTCGGGGCAGCCGTGGCCTTTCTCGTGTCCAGGCCGGGCGGGGGCCGGCCGACCGCCGTCCTCGACGGGCTGTTCATGCTGCCGCTCGGGGTCTCGGCGGTCACGGTCGGTTTCGGATTCCTGATCACCCTCGACCGGCCGCCGCTGGACCTGCGTACCTCCCCGATGCTGATCCCGATCGCACAGGCGATGGTGGCGCTGCCGCTCGTCGTGCGCACGGTCGGGCCGGTGCTGCGCTCCGTCGACGACCGCCAGCGACAGGCCGCGTCGTCGCTGGGTGCCGGTCCCCTGCGCGTGCTGCTCACCGTGGACCTGCCGGTCGCCTGGCGGTCCCTGCTTGCGGCGGCCGGGTTCGCCTTCGCCGTCTCGCTGGGGGAGTTCGGTGCCACGAGCTTCCTCGCCCGTGACGACCGACCGACGCTGCCCGTGGTCATCTACCGGCTGATCGGCCACCCCGGGGCGGAGAACTTCGGGATGGCGATGGCGGCATCGGTCGTCCTCGCGGCGACCACGGCCGCGGTGATGTTCGCCGTACAGCGGCTGCGCGTCGGCTCGATGGGAGCCTTCTGAGATGAAGGGGCTGGAGGTCGGCGATCTCACCGTGCAGTTCGGCTCGACCGTCGCGGTCGACCATGTCGACCTCGAGGTCCCTGCCGGGTCGGTCGTGGCGGTGTTGGGGCCGTCGGGATGTGGCAAGTCGACCCTGCTGCGTGCCGTCGCCGGGCTCGAGGTCCCAGCCTCCGGCTCGGTGGCCTACGACGGACACAGCCTGGCCGGGGTGCCCACGCACAAGCGCGGCTTCGCGCTGATGTTCCAGGACGGCCAGCTCTTCGAGCACCTCGACGTGGGCGCCAACATCGCCTACCCGTTGCGCCTGCGTCACCGGAGCCGGGCGGTGCAGGGCCAGAGGGTCGCCGAGCTCCTCGACCTCGTCGGCCTGCAGGGGTACGGCGACCGCACGCCGGCCACCCTCTCCGGTGGTGAGCGCCAGCGGGTCGCGCTGGCCCGCGCGCTGGCCGTGGACCCCAGGCTCCTCCTGCTCGACGAACCCCTCAGCGCGCTCGACCGTGGCCTGCGCGAACGGCTCGCGGGGGACCTGCACGACATCCTGCGCCGGGCCGGCGCCACCGCGATGCTGGTGACCCACGACCACGAGGAGGCCTTTGCCGTCGCCGACCGGATGGCGGTGATGCGCGACGGACGGATCGTTCAGGGCGGCACGCTGGACGAGGTCTGGCGCCGCCCGGCCGACGGCTGGACCGCCCGGTTCCTGGGCTACGCCACCGTGCTGTCGGGGGAGGGTGCCCGCCGGCTGCGCCAGCTCGCGGCGCCCAGCGCGACCTGGGAGTCGGTGGCGCTGCGCCGCTCGGCGCTGCGGGTGGACGCGGCCGGACCGCTCACAGCACGCGTGCAGGAGGCCCGGGTCACTCCCGACCAGATCCGGGTCCAGCTCGACGTCGACGGTGCGGGCTCGCTGCCCGCGGTGGCCGACCCCGGGACCGACGTACGGGTCGGAGCCTCGGTGCGTGTGTCGATCGACACGTCGAGGATCGCGCCGGTACCTGTGGAGCGGTAGGCAGCGAACCCTAGACTTGCGCCTTGTGAAGCGGCGGGCCTATTCGACGATGGTGACGATCGCCGTGTTCATGGGGGTCCTCGCCATCATCACCGGCCGGGCCGTGGACCATCCGCTCCGTGATCCCGACGGCTTCCTGGGCCCCGCCTGGGTGCGCCTGCCGATGCTGCTGTTCGGCGCCTTCGTCGCCGACATCCTGCCGCGGACGCTGTGGCGTTCGCGCGGCCGGATCGGGCAGTTCAGGTCCGAGGCACGACTGCTCATCCGCGAGCACTGGACCCGCGACCGCATCACGCTGGTCGTGCTCGGCCTGGTCTGCTTCTACGTGACCTACGTCAGCTACCGCAACCTGAAGAACTTCCTGCCGTTCGTGCGAGCGGGCAAGACCCGGCAGGGTGACTACGAGCTGCACAAGTTCGATCAGTGGCTGATGTTCGGCCACGACCCGGCGCTGCTCCTGCACGACCTGCTCGGCACCAGCATCTCCGCGCACGCGCTGTCCTGGATCTACCTCATCTTCCTACCCATGGTGCCGATCTCGGTGACCATCTGGCTCGTCTGGTCGCGCAACGTCAGCTTCGGCTACTGGTACGTCACCGCGCAGTGCATCTGCTGGACCCTGGGCACCGCGAGCTACTACATGATTCCGACCCTGGGCCCGAACTTCGCCTCCCCGTGGCTCTACGAGGACCTCGACACGACCGGCGTGACGGCCCTGCAGAACGCGCTCTACTGGGGCCGACAGAGCGTGCTCAACGACCCCCTCGCGAACGGGGTCCAGTCGGTCGCCGGGTTCGCGTCGCTCCACGTCGGTGTGACGCTGCTGATGGCCCTGGTCGCCCAGTACACCGTCCGCCACCGGGTGATCAAGATCGTGCTCTGGACCTACATGGGACTGGTGGTGCTCTCCACCAGCTACTTCGGCTGGCACTACATCGCCGACGACATCGCCGGCGCGGTGATCGCGTTCATCTCCTTCTACCTCGGCGGCATCGCGACCGGGCAGAAGTTCGACGAGCACGGCCGGCA
>NZ_JAOPXP010000220.1 GCF_025965085.1 Marmoricola sp. | reverse complement strand
CGGCGCCCTCGTCGTCGTCGACGCCTCGCAGGCGGCGCCGCAGCTGCCCGTCGACGTCCAGGCGGTCGACGCCGACTTCCTGGCCTTCACCGGCCACAAGGTGACCGGCCCCACCGGCATCGGCGTGCTCTGGGGCAAGGGCGACCTGCTCCGGCAGCTGCCGCCCTTTCTTGGCGGTGGCGAGATGATCGCCACCGTGACGATGGAGAAGTCGACGTACGCCGACATCCCGCACCTGTTCGAGGCCGGTACCCCGCCGATCGTCGAGGCGGTCGGCCTCGGTGCGGCCGTCGACTACCTGACCGAAATCGGCCTGGACACCATCCACCGCCACGAACAGGCGATCACCGGGTACCTGCTGGACGGCCTGGCCTCGGTCGACGGCGTCACCGTGATGGGCCCGCTCGACCCGGCCATGCGCGGGGGAGCGGTCTCCTTCGAGGTCGAGGGCGTGCACCCCCACGATGTCGCCCAGACCCTGGACGCACGCGGCATCGCCGTACGCGCCGGACACCACTGCGCCAAGCCCGCGCACAAGCGGTACGGCGTGCAGAGCTCGACCCGCGCGTCGTCGTACCTCTACACCACACCGCAGGAGATCGACGCCCTGGTCGAGGGAATCAACTACACCAAGAACTACTTCAAGGTGAAGTGATGCACTGCACCCCAACAAGCCACTCGCTTCGTTCGCGCCTCGCCGGGGACCCCGAATGAACCTCGACAGCCTCTACCAGGAGATCATCCTCGACCACTACCGCAGCCCCCACCACGCAGGGCTTCGGGAGCCGTTCGAGGCCGAGGTGCACCACGTCAACCCGACCTGCGGCGACGAGGTCACCCTGCGTGTCCACCTCGAGGGCGAGCCCGGCAGCGAGACCGTCACCGACGTGTCGTACGACGCCGAAGGCTGCTCGATCAGCCAGGCCGCCGCCTCGGTGATGGCCGACCTGGTCATCGGCCAGCCCGTGAGCAAGGCCCTCGAGACCCACGAGGCGTTCGTCGAGCTGATGCACGGCCGTGGCAAGGTCGAACCCGACGAGGAAGTCCTCGAGGACGGCATCGCCTTCGCCGGCGTCGCGCAGTTTCCTGCACGCATCAAGTGCGCCCTGCTTTCATGGATGGCGTTCAAGGACGCCACCGCACAGGTTGTCTCCAAGGAGGACACATGACCGACACCCAGCACACAGACCACGGTGACCTGCCCGACGTACCGGAGGCGAGCGGCGTGGGCACCGCCACCGTCACCCGCGACGAGGTCGTCGAGGCGATGAAGGACGTCGTCGACCCCGAGCTCGGCATCAACGTCGTCGACCTCGGCCTGGTCTACGACGTGCACCTGGACGCGCACTCCAACGCGGTGCTCGACATGACCCTGACCTCCGCGGCGTGCCCGCTGACCGACGTCATCCAGGACCAGACCAACTCCGCGCTGGAGGGGATCGTCGGCGATGTCACGATCAACTGGGTGTGGATGCCGCCGTGGGGCCCGGACAAGATCACCGACGACGGGCGCGAGCAGCTCCGCGCACTCGGCTTCAACGTCTGACCCTTCCGTGGACGACCTGGGGCTGGACCTCGACGTCGACTTCTCCGAGCACCTCGAGGCCATCCGCGAGGCACTCGCGGCCTTCGTCGACCACGCGCACCGGGCAGGGCTCGAGGCCCCGGTCCCGACAACGCCGGAGTGGACGGTCCGTCAGCTCGTCGCCCATCAGGGAATGGTCCACCGCTGGGCGACCGCCATCGTGCGCGGCACGCGGGTGGACCCCGCAGCCGTCGAGGCGGAGGGACTCGCGGCCCGCGACCCGGTGCTGTGGCTGCACGACGGCGGCCACCGCCTCGTGGAGGCGCTGCAGCAGGCGCCGGTGGACCTCGATGCACCGGTCTTCCTCAACGACGCGCCGCCGCCGCGCCTGTTCTGGGCGCGGCGACAGTCCCACGAGACCACGATCCACTCCGTGGACGCGCTGTCCGCGGCACTCGGCCGGGTGCCGAACGCGGACGACACCTGGATCACCCGGCAGATCGCCCTGGACGGGATCGACGAGCTCCTCACCGGCTTCCTGACTCGCAAGAACTCGCCGTTGCGCAGCGAGGAGCCGATCCTGTTCGGCTTCCGTCCCACGGACGTGGAGCGGTCCTGGCTCGTGGTCGTCGGTCCCGACGCCCCGGTCGTCGAGCGCAACTACCGCGGGTACGCCGACGTCGAGCTCGAGGCGCCCGCCGAGGTCCTCTACCTCGCCGCCTGGAACCGCACCGACGAGGTCGCCGTCGAGGGCTTCGACGTCTGGCGCGAGCACGCCCGGGTGATCTGGACCTGAATCGGCAACTTTCCCCGGCGTCTGGCGTACGTTCTGGTCATGCCGGAGCCCACGGTCGACACCCCCGACGGCGAGATGCCCGCCCACGTCTGGCACCCGCCGAAGGGCAGCGGCCCCGGGATCCTGGTGCTCCAGGAGATCTTCGGGGTCAGTGCCTACATCGAGCGTCGGGCGGCCGACCTGGCTGCCCTCGGCTACGTCGGCGTCGCGCCGGAGATCTTCTGGCGCCTCGGCGTCTTCAGGGTCGAGGAGGTGCCCCACGCGTTCGAGGAGGCGTACGCCCTCCTCCAGCGCACCGACTGGGCGTCGTGGGCTTCTGCTACGGAGGGGGGCTCGGGTTCAACGTCGCGGCTGACTTCGGGCCCGACGTGCTGGTGAGCTACTACGGCTCGGCGCTGCCGGTGCTCCTCGGCCTCGCCCCACCTGAACCCGGCATCCCCACCCTGGACGCCGGGCAGGTCACCGCGGCGTCGCTGCACCACTTCGGACTCTCGGACAGCTTCTTGGGACGACCTGCGGTCGAGAAGGTCCGCGAGGTCCTGGCGGCACTGCCACAGGTCGTGTTCGAGAGCTACGAGAACGCCGACCACGCCTTCGACAACGACGACTTCGTGCTCTTCGACGCCGACGCCTCCGCGCTTGCCTGGCAGCGAACCGTGGAGTTCCTGCGCCACCGGCTCCCGGCGGGATGACCACGCGACAGGTGCTCGTGGCCCCGGCTCGGGTGGATCGATGGGTCGCCAACTTCGTCGCCCGCCACGGCGAGAGCGAGCTCCTCGTGGGCGACGGGAACCTGGTCGGCCGGGCGCAGGACGGCTCGACGTTCACCGCCGCACCCCCCTTCGACCAGACGTACGACGGCCCCGCCGATGCCGCTGCCTTTGCCCAGACCTGCGTCCCGCCCGCCCACTGGGGTGTGCTCCTCGTCCGCAAGGGCGGCTTCGCCGTCGCCCGGCTGGCGGGCGTCCGCACCGTGGAGTCGAAGGTGGGCCAGCGACACGTCCAGGGTCGCACCAAGGCCGGTGGCCAGAGCCAGCAGCGGTTCGCGCGGCGTCGCGACAACCAGGCGCGCGCTGCCTACGAGGCGGCGGCCGGACACGCGGGACGGATCCTGACCGGCCCGCTCGAGGCCCTCGTCTGCGGCGGTGACCGGACGGCCGTCGAGCAGGTGCTCGAGGACCCGCGCCTGCGCCGCCTGGTCCCACTGAGGGTCGAGCCCTGGCTCAACGTCCCCGACCCCCGGCGGGCCGTGCTGGAGCAGGCCGTTGCGGACGGCAGCTCCGTCATGGTCTGTGTGACCGACCCTGACTGAGGACCGTCACGTCGGGACCGGCGTGTGCACCACGACGTGCTGGATCGTCACGTCGTACCGCTCGCGCGCCTCCGACACGACACCCCGTTGGAGCCAGGTAGACCGCTCCTCGGGATGGGTCGCGATCACCACGTGGTCCGGGTCGAACTCACGTATGGCCTTGTCCAGTGCCACGAGCGGCCGGTAGTCACCCAGCTCGCCGTCGACGCTCAGCCCGCGGGAGCGCAGCTCCTCGAGCGTCTCGTCCAGCCGTTCGCGGGCCGCCTCGGTCGTGGCCTGCCACACGAAGGCCGCCCCCTCGCGTTCGGCCTGCCCGGTGTCGACAGGGTTGGTCGGCACGACGACGAAGTAGGACGCCTGGTCACTGCCGGGGATGCGCTCGAGCGCGTCGTGCAGCTCGTTCTCGCCCATCGTCTGGTTGGCAAGCACGACGACCCGCTGGGCCGGCGCGTCCTCGTCCTCCCTCTCCTCGAGCTCCTCGGGGCTGACGGAGCCTCCGCGCCAGCGCGTGACGGCGTACAGGACCAGGACGATCGCCCATGACAGCAGGCTCAGCAGCAGCTGGGAGCGCGTCTCGCTGTTGAGCCCGAGCTGCACCAGCACGGCGACGATGCCCACGATGGCGAGGATCGTCAGCACCGGGAAGAACCACATCTTCACCGTCAGCTCCGCCTCGGGCGTACGCCGGCGCAGGACGAGCTCGGAGACGGCGATCAGCAGGTAGACGAAGAGGATGACGGCGCCCGAGGAGTTCAGCAGGAAGATGAACACGTTGTCGGGGGAGACGTACGCCGCGATGACGCTGAGGAAGCCCACCACGGTCGAGAACAGGATCGCCCACACCGGGACGCCGCGCCGGTTGACCCTGATCAGCCACATCGGTGCCTCACGCCTGGCCGCCAGCACGAACAGCATCCGCGAGGCCGTGTACAGGCCCGAGTTGAGGCACGACAGCACAGCGGTGAGGACGACCGCGTTCATGATGTGGTCGGCGTAGGGGATGCCCATCTGCTTGAACGCTGCGACGTACGGCGAGGCCCCCAGCTCGTTGTCGTTCCACGGCACGATGCACACCAGCAGGAACATCGAGCCGACGAAGAAGGTGGCCACCCGCAGGATGACCGACTGGGTCGCCTTGGCGATGGCCTTCTCCGGGTCGTGGGACTCGGCCGCGGCCACGGTGGCGATCTCGGCGCCGACCATGGAGAAGACGACCACGACGATGCTGGAGAAGATCGCCCCCACCCCGTTGGGCAGGAATCCGCCGTGCGCGGTCAGGTTGCTGACGTCGAAGCCCCGGTTCGGCCACAGGCCGATCACGAAGAGCGTGCCCAGCACCAGGAAGGCCATGATCGCGAAGACCTTGATGCCGGCGAACCAGTACTCGAACTCCCCGTAGGAACCGACGGAGACGAGGTTGGTGGCCGTCATCAGGACCATCAGCGCGAGGGAGAGGAGCCACAGCGGCGCGTGGACCCAGAAGGTGAGGATCTTCGCTCCGGCGACCGCCTCGAAGCCCACGACGATGACCCAGAAGTACCAGTAGAGCCAGCCCACGGAGAAGCCCGCCCAGCCACCCAGTGCCTGTCGGGCATAGTCCGCGAACGAGCCCGTCGACGGGTTGGCGGTGGCCATCTCGCCGAGCATCCGCATCACCAGGACGATGAGCACACCCGTGACGAGATAGCTGAGGAACGCAGCGGGACCGGTGTCGTGGATCACCACGCCCGACCCGACGAAGAGGCCGGCGCCGATCACCCCGCCGATCGCGATCATGGTCAGGTGCCGCTGCTTCAGGCCCTTCTGGAGCTGTGCAGGTTCGGCCATGGCGTCCTCGCTTCACGTGACTCGCGTGCTCGCCCCGTCCACGGGCGGGTACCCCTCGCGCGTGCCACCTAACAGACCCGGGGTGCGTCTCTCTGTCAGGATGGCCCTCATGTGGGAGCCGGACCCCTCGTGGCGCCAGCTCCCTGGCGCGGGCGGACCCTCCACCGAGGGCGTCTGGGTGGCCGATGCCGACGGACAGCGGTGGGTCGTCAAGCGCCTCGCGGCGCCCCGGGAACGGCTCAACTCCCTGACGCAGCCGGGTGGGGCGGGCTACTGGCGGCGGGAGGCCGAGGTGGCCAGGGACGCGTCGTCGGTCGATGGCCCCGGGCTGGTGCCGCCGGTGTACGGCGCGGTCGAGGAGGACGACGAGGGCGTCACGCTGTGGACTCGTGAGGAGGCCGGGGAGCCGCCCACGGGTCTGTTCGTGGCCCACGCCCTGGGTCGCTTCGCCGGCGCGCCCCACGCGACGCCGGGCTGGGCCTCTCGGGGGCTGCTCGCGGACCGACTCGCCATGACGCAGGCGCGTGGAGGGTGGCGCACCCTCGCACGAACCACGCTCGCCGACGTCTCCGACCTCCTCTGGAGGAAGCGCGGCCACTGGCTGGACAGGTGTGCCCAGGGCCCTGAGGGCCGGCTGCACGGCGACGCCGTTCCGTCGAACTTCCTGTCCCGCCGGGGTGAGGACGTCGTCGCCGTGGACTGGCAGTGCTTCGGCGTCGGGCCGGTGGGATCCGACCTCGGATACTTCGCCCTCTCCAGCCGCGAGGAGTTCGACGTGCTCCTCGACGCGTTCCTCGACGGGGTGGGACCGGGAGCCGACCGGGAGGCCATCGCTGTGGCGGCCCGGGTCACGGCCGTGTACACCGTGCTCAGCCGGGCTGAGTGGGCGCTGGCCCAGGCGGCGCGGGGCGAGGGCGCCCTGGCCGGCAAGTTCCGCCACCCGGCCGTGGCGCCTCACCTGCGGGCGCTGCAGCGCCAGTTCCCTCAGATCGAGCGGCTGGTCGACGTGTGAGGAGCGTCAGACGGTGACAACGGTCTCGCCGTCGAGGAGCTCGGCGACAGGGCCGGTCACCTCGGTACCGAGCAAGGTCGCGCGCGCGAAGTCCGCGGCAGCGCCCTCGAAGCGGGCGCGGTGCTTCAGCATGGCGTGCCGTCCACCCGTCACACGCAGGTAGCCCACGGGCGCCGTACGGGCCAGGTGCTTCGCGAGGGCCTCGGAACGGCGCGGGTCCGCGATGCGGTCGTCCGTGCCGTGGACCACGAGGGTCGGACGCCCGCCCAGGTCGACGCGGTCGGTGGTCTGCACCCAGGGGTTGAGCGCCACGACGCTGCGCACCGACGGCTGGTCCCCTGCCAGCAGGGCCGCCCGCCCGCCCAGCGAGTGTCCCACCAGACAGGTGGGCAGCGACGCGCCGCGCGCGTCCCGCAGCTCCTGCAGGGCCCACCGGACGTCGTCGACCGGGGTGTGCCGCGTGTCCCAGCCCCGGACCGAGTTCAGCAGGCGTACGACGGCCAGCCGGCCGCGTCCTTCCCGGGCGATGCGATGCGCGATGGGCACCATCCGGAGGACGGAGAGCTGCGTGGGGCTCACCATCGTGCTGTCGCGCCGTGCCCCGCCGCCGTGCAGCACCAGCACCTGGCCTTCGGGGTCCTTCGGGGCGCGGGTGGTGATCAACCGGGCGGTGACGTCCATGCAGTCTCCTCGTGACGGTGCTGCGGAAGCGCAGTCCTCGCACCATGATGGAGGCATGGCACAAGCCGCCGGTGCCCCCGTGATCTCCGTGCAGGGCCTCGTCAAGACGTTCGGAGGGTTCCGCGCACTCGACTGTCTCGACCTGACGGTGCTGCCCGGCGAGGTCCACGGGTTCCTCGGCCCCAACGGTGCGGGCAAGTCGACGACGATCAGGGCGTTGCTCGGCCTCCTGCGCACCGATGAGGGGTCGGCGACGGTCTTCGGGCGCGACCCGTGGCGGGACGCGGTCGAGATCCACCGGCGGCTCGCCTACGTCCCCGGTGACGTGACCCTGTGGCCCAACCTGTCGGGTGGCGAGACGATCGACCTGCTGATCCGCATGCGTGACGCCGATCCGTCGAGCAGCCGTCGTGCGACGCTGCTGGAGCGATTCGAACTGGATCCGACCAAGAAGGGGCGCGCCTACTCCAAGGGGAACCGGCAGAAGGTCGCCCTGGTCGCTGCGTTCGCCACCGACTGCGAGCTGCTGGTCCTCGACGAGCCCACCTCCGGGCTCGACCCGCTGATGGAGGAGGTCTTCGACGAGTGCGTGGCCGAGCGGAAGGCGGCGGGCACGACCGTGCTGCTCTCCAGCCACATCCTCAGCGAGGTCGAGCGGCTGGCCGACCGGGTGACGATCATCCGCGAGGGAAGGACCGTCGAGAGCGGCTCGCTGGAGGATCTGCGCCACCTGCGCCGCAGCCACGTCCGGGCTGAGGTGTCCGCAGCCGTCCCGGGACTCCTGGGTGTCCCGGGGGTGTACGACGTCACGGTGGAGGACCACACCGTCAGCTGCACCGTCGACCCCGAGGGCCTGGCCCCGGTGCTGGAGGCGCTGACCAGGGCCGGCGTGCGCACGCTGACCAGCACACCGCCCACGCTCGAGGAGCTCTTCCTCGAGGCCTACCGGGGATTCTGATGTCGACGTGGACCGGCACGGTTCGCCTGGCGCGCACGTTCCTGCGTCGCGACCGCGTGCTGGTGGGCGTCTGGACCCTCGTGCTCGTGGCGGTCTGCTACGCATCGGCTGCCGCCACCGGCTCGTTGTACCCGTCTGTCGCCGACCGTGTCTCGGCCGCCACCGCCATCAACGCCAGCCCGGCGGGGGTCGCCCTGTACGGCCCGGTCGTGGACGTGCGCAGCGAGGGCGAGCTCGCCATGACCAAGATGACCGTGCTGTACGCCGTCCTCGTGGCCCTGCTCCTCCTGGTGCTCGTCCGCCGTCACGTGCGCGCCGAGGAGGAGGACGGGCAGGCCGAGCTGCTCGGCGGCACGGCGATCGGGCGCGACGCGACACTGGGTGCTGCCGTGCTGGAGGCGACCGTGGTCGCGCTGGGTCTGGGAGTGCTGGCCGCTCTGGCCGACGTCGTGGGCGGCCTTCCGGTCAAGGGGTCCCTGGCGTTCGGCGCCTCCTGGGCCGGCATCGGACTGGTCGCCGCAGGGCTCACCGCCGTGTGCTGCCAGCTCTCGGCGAGCTCGCGGACGTGCGCCGCCGTCGCGGGCGCAGCGCTGGGAGCACTGTTCCTGGTGCGGGCGGTGGGGGACACCTCCGCCCCCACGCTGAGCTGGATCTCGCCCTTCGGCTGGTCCACGAAGCTGCACGCCTGGTCGCACACCCGTTGGTGGGTGTTGCTCCTGGACGTCGGGGCCGGCCTCGCGCTGGCCGGCGTGGCCCGTGTGCTCCGTGCCCGGCGCGACCTCGGCGCGGGGATGCTCGCCCCCCGGCCGGGCCCGTCCGTGGGGTCCCCACGGCTCGCAGGCGTGCTCGCGCTCAGCCTGCGCCTGCACGGCCCGATGGCGCTGGCCTGGACGGTCGCGGTGGGCGTCCTGGGCGTGGTCCTCGGCTCGATCGCGCCCGACATCGATTCCATGCTCGACTCACCGGCTGCGCGGGAGATGGCGCAGCGCATCGGGGGCAGGGGAGCGCTCGGGGACACTTTGATCGCCGCAGAGCTGTCGATGACGGCGGTGATCGTGACCTGCTTCGCCATCGCCGTGGTGGGCCACGGTGGCGCCGAGGAGCGTGACGGCCGCACCGAGCAGGTGCTGGCGACGGCGACGTCGCGTTCCCGGGCGCTGGTGGCGACGGTGGCCGTGGCGCTGGTGGGCGCCACATGGTTGTCGCTCGTGACCGGCCTGGCCTTCACGCTCGGGTACGGCGCAGCGGCCGGCGACCTGGGAGACACCTTCCGGCGGGTCGTTCCCGCCGCGCTCGCGCAGGCCCCGGCGATCTGGCTGGTGACCGCGATCGGCGTGGCGGCGTACACGCTGCGGAGCCGGTGGGCCGTCCTCGGCTGGGCGTTCCTGGTCGCCTTCCTGACGTTCGGCCAGCTCGGCGAACTGCTGCGGCTGCCGGGGTGGGTGGTCGGCCTGTCGCCGTACGTCCACGTGCCGAAAATGCCGGCGGAGCCCTTCGCCCTGGAGCCGTCGCTGGTGCTCACCGGCCTTGCCGCGGTGCTGCTGGCCGCGTCCTGGTGGCGCTTCCGGACCCGCGACATCGGCTGACTCGCCCGACGCGGTCGCGGGCGTGCCGGATGCGCTGGCACGCTTGGGTGCATGACTACCGGCTCCGCGTCCCTGGCCGACCCGACGTCGCTGCTGGGGGAGTGGCGGCTGTCCAGGGTGATCGACGACCGGCTGGCCGGCGAGAGGAGCCTGGTGGGCGGGATGCTGTCGCTCACCGCCGTCTCGCCGGACCGGATCAGGTGGGAGGAGCAGGGGCACTGGCACCAGCCCGCCGGAGACGTCGCCGTACGCCGCGGCCTGTGGCTGGTGCGTGACGAGGGCTCCCAGGGCTGGTGGGTCCGCTTCGAGGACGATCGCGACTTCCACCCCTGGCTGCCGGGCGAGGCCGTCGTTCACCCGTGTGCGCCGGACACCTACCGGGGCGTGGTCCACGGGACGCCGGAGCGGTGGACCGTCGAGTGGGAGGTCACCGGGCCGGCCAAGGACTACTCGATGTCGACCGAGCTGACCCGCGAGGTCTGAGCGCCTCGCGGGCCGTTCGGGTCAGCGCTCGTGGTTGGTCCTCTTCAGCGCGTCCACGCCGCGCCACAGGGCGGGGAGGCAACCGGCAGCGAGCAGGATCTTGAGGCCGTCGCCGAGGAGGTAGTTCTTCATGCCGATGTCCCAGGCTGTGCCGAGGCCGATGTGGAGGTCGAACATCAGGTAGGCCAGGCCGAAGGCGTAGACGACCGCGTTGCCGAGGATCATGGTGACGATGGTGCGCAGCGGCGAACGGTCGCCTCCCCGGCTCGCGAGGGCGCCCACCAGGGCGGCGGCGAAGACGAAGCCGATGACGTAGCCGAAGGACGGGAAGTGGAAGCCCGAGCCGCCGTCGGCGTACCACGGCATGCCGGCCATGCCGGCCAGCATGTAGAGCGCGAGCGAGGCCGCTCCGCGCTGCCAGCCGAGAACGGCGCCGACGGTGAGCGCGGCGAAGGTCTGACCGGTCACAGGGACCGGCGAGCCTGCGACCGGGATGGCGATCTGGGCGAGGATGCCCGTGAAGGCGGCGCCACCGACCACGAGCAGGACGTCGCGCAGGCGACTTCCCGCGACGAGGTCTGCCAGGACCAGCGGGCGACGCTGGTGCAGCGGGACGGACATGGCGGAGCTGGACATGGGGGCGACCTCCGGGAAGACGGGCCAGGATGCGCCATGTCTACCAGAGTGGGGCCTGCACGCGGCGCGCGGTTCGCTACCGGACGGTCACAACCTCAGAGGTCGTCGGTGGCGAACGTGTCGCAGCCCTTGATCGTGCCCTGCCCCATCCCCCGGTCGAACCAACGCACGCGCTGCGCGGCCGAGCCGTGGGTGAAGGTGTCGGTGTTGACCCGCCCCGAGGTCCGCTTCTGGATGCGGTCGTCGCCCACGGCCTGGGCCGCGTCGACGGCGATCTTGACGTCGTCCTGGGTCAGGCCCTGGATGATCGCGTTGCCCTGGCTGTCCCTGGTCTCCTGGGCTCCCTTGGCCCAGACACCCGCGAGGCAGTCGGCCATCAGCTCCACGCGCACGGCGTCGCTCCTCGGGCCCTTCTGGGTGCGGATCCGGCCGAGTACGCCGAGCTGGTCCTGGACGTGGTGGCCGTACTCGTGGGCGATGACGTAGCCGATCGCGAAAGTCCCGCCCTTGGCGCCCAGCTCTCCTCGGAGCATGTCGTCGAAGAAGGTGGTGTCGAGGTAGACCATGCGGTCGTTGGGGCAGTAGAACGGCCCCATCGCCGAGCTCGCCTGGCCGCACGCCGAACTCGTCGACCCCTGGAAGCGCACGGTCCTGATCACCTCGTACTGGCCGTTCGCCTGCTCGGGATAGGTCCGACTCCAGAAGTCCTGGACCGAGTTCGTGAACAGGTCGATGGCGCAGTCCTCGGACCTGTTGGCGTCCGCGCCGGTGGCGCAGCTGTTCGAGGCCGCACCGTTGCCGCTGCCGGCGCCGCCGGCGCCGCCGGAGTTCGTGAACTGGGTGATGACGAAGTACAGGACGAGGATCACGACCGTGCCCATGCCGATCCTGCCGCCACCCCCGCCGGGGATCGGCAGGCGCATGCCCCCACCACCGCCGCCCCCGCCTCGGGTCTCGATCTGGCTCTGGTCGATCCGGGCCTTCGGGTTGAAGCGCATGCTCCTTGGTCCTTTCACCCGCGATGGGCTCGTAGACTAACGACCGCGGGTCCATGACGTACCCCACCGGGCCCGCCCCCAAGAGGCGGCGTCGACGCACTCTTTCGAAAGCATGTCGTGATCACTGTTTCAAAGCTCGAGGTTCGTGCTGGTGCCCGCCTACTGATGGGCGACGTGTCCTTCCGGATCGCCGCCGGCGACCGCATCGGGCTCGTCGGCCGCAACGGCGCCGGCAAGACCACCCTCACCAAGATCCTGGCCGGTGAGGCGCTGCCCGCCAGCGGCACCGTGACGTCCTCCGGTGACATCGGCTACCTGCCGCAGGACCCCCGCACGGGCGATCCCGAGGTGCTCTCCCGCGACCGGATCCTCTCCGCGCGCGGCCTCGACACCGTCGTACGCCGCCTCCGGGAGGCCGAGGCCGGCATGGGCAGCGACGACCCGAACGTGCGTGACCGCGCGATGAAGAGCTACGAGAAGGCCGACGCCGCGCTGCACGCCGCAGGCGGCTACTCCGCGGAGGCCGAGGCCGCGCAGATCGCGTCGTCCATCGGGATCGCCGACCGGCTGATGGACCAGCCCCTGCGCACGCTCTCCGGTGGCCAGCGCCGCCGGGTCGAGCTGGCCCGCATCCTGTTCTCCGGCGCCGAGACGCTGCTCCTCGACGAGCCCACCAACCACCTCGACGCCGACTCGATCGTGTGGCTGCGCGACTTCCTGCGCAACCACAAGGGCGGCCTCGTCGTGATCTCCCACGACGTCGGGCTGCTGGAGGCGTGTGTGAACCGCGTGTTGCACCTCGACGCCAACCGCGCCGTGATCGACATCTACAACATCGGCTGGACGTCCTACCTCGCCCAGCGGGAGACCGACGAGAAGCGACGCAAGCGCGAGCGCATCAATGCGGAGACCAAGGCCAAGACCCTGACGGACCAGGCCAACAAGATGCGCGCCAAGGCCACCAAGGCCCAGGCCGCCCAGTCGATGCTGAAGCGTGCCGAGAAGCTGATGGCCGGCATCGAGGGGGAGCGGAAGTCCGACAAGGTGGCGCGGATCAAGTTCCCCGCGCCCGCGCCGTGCGGCAGGACGCCCCTCACCGCGAGCGAGCTGTCGAAGTCCTACGGGTCCCTGGAGGTCTTCACCGACGTCGACCTCGCCGTCGACAAGGGCAGCCGCGTCGTCATCCTCGGCCTCAACGGTGCCGGCAAGACCACCCTGCTGCGGATCCTGGCCGGGGTCGACAAGTCGGACACCGGCGCCGTCGAGCCCGGGCACGGGCTGAAGATCGGCTACTACGCCCAGGAGCATGAGACCCTCGACGCCTCCCGCACCGTGCTGCAGAACCTGCACGCGGCCGCGCCCCAGCTCCAGGACACAGAGGCGCGCTCTGTCCTCGGCTCGTTCCTGTTCTCCGGTGACGACGCGAACAAGCCGGCGAGTGTGCTCTCGGGCGGCGAGAAGACGCGTCTCGCCCTGGCGATCCTGGTGGTCTCGAGCGCAAACGTGCTGCTGCTCGACGAGCCCACCAACAACCTCGACCCGGCCTCCCGCGAGGAGGTCCTGGCCGCGATCCGCGAGTATGCCGGCGCCATCGTGCTGGTGACCCACGACGAGGGCGCCGTACACGCGCTGGAGCCCGACCGGGTGCTGATCCTGCCCGACGGGGTCGAGGACCTCTGGACGCCCGACTACGCCGACCTGGTCTCGCTGGCCTGAGTCGGGCGCCTACAGTCGGCGCATGGCGCTCCCCTCCGACACCGACCTGCACGCCGCCGGCCTCGCGGTCGATCTCACCGGCCCGACCCTGACGCTCACCCTGGACAAGCCCGACCGGCGCAACAGCCAGACGCCCAGGCTGTGGCACACCCTCGCGGCGATCGGCGAGGGTCTGCCGGAGGAGGTGCGGGTGGTCGTGGTGCGCGGTGCCGGCGCCTGCTTCTCGGCCGGCATCGACACCCGTCTGCTCGGGCCGGAGGGCATCGAGGGCGAGAGCTCCGTCTTCGAGCTCATGCACGGCAGTGACGACGAGGTGCTCGAGACGATCGACGGCTACCAGCGCGGCTTCGTCTGGCTCTCCGACCCGCGTTTCGTCTCGATCGCGGCGGTGCACAGCCATGCGATCGGAGCCGGCTTCCAGCTGGCCCTGGCGTGCGACCTGCGCGTGGTGGCGGACGACGTCGCGTTCTGCATGAAGGAGCCGGCTCTGGGCCTGGTCCCTGACCTCGCGGGAACAAAAGCGCTGGTGGACCTTGTTGGGTACTCGCGGGCGTTGGAGATCTGCGCCACCGCGAGGTACGTCGGGGCCGACGAGGCACGAGAGCTCGGCATCGCCACCGCCGTCGTGCCTCGGGCGGAGCTCGACGAGGCGACCTCGGACCTGGTCGAGGCCCTTCTCGCCAGCAACGCCGGCGCCGTCAGGGAGACCCAAAGCCTCCTGCAGGGGGCCGGCCGGCGGGACCTCGAGGAGCAGCGTCTGGCGGAGCGCCAGGCGCAGCTGCGCAGGTTCCGTGAACTTGTGGGAGGAGCCTGAGACGCTTCTGGTGAAAGGCACCGGGCCGGACCCGGCTAAGGCTCCACGAGGTGGAGGAAAGGGGCACCGATGAGCGCCATCAATCCGGGCACCCTGATGCGAACCATGCGCCGTGACCCCTCGGTGGTCGAGCAGAAGCTGACCCGCGAGACCGTTCGGCGCATTGCCGGCTTCGCCGTACCCCACAAGCGGCTCATCGCCATCTTCCTGGTCTTCGTCGTGCTCGACGCCGGACTGGTCGTCGTCAACCCGCTGCTGGTCAAGCACATCCTCGACGACGGGATCCTCGGCAAGGACGCCGCGCTGGTGGTGTGGCTGGCGCTGGCCATGGCGGGCGCGTCGATCCTCGACGCCGTCCTCGGCGTGGGCTCCGGCTACGTGTCCTCCCGGATCGGCGAGAGCCTGATCTTCGACCTGCGCACCAAGGTGTTCGCCCACGTCCAGCGCATGTCGCTCGCTTTCTTCACCCGCACCCAGACCGGCGCCCTCGTCTCCCGGCTGAACAACGACGTGATCGGCGCCCAGCGCGCGTTCACCTCCACCCTGTCCAGCACGGTGTCCAACGCGATCAGCGTGGTCGTCGTGGGCATCACGATGTTCGCGCTGAGCTGGCAGGTGACCCTCGCATGCCTCGCGCTCTTCCCGCTCCTTCTCCTCGCCTCGCGCTGGGTGGGCCGCCAGATCAGCGGTCTCACCCGGCAGCAGATGGACGGCAACGCCGATCTGGGCAACATGATGACGGAGCGGTTCAACGTCGGTGGAGCCCTGCTGCTCAAGCTGTTCGGGCGCCGCGACGAGGAGGACGCGAGGTACGCCGAGAAGGCCGGCCTCGTCCGCGACCTCGGAGTGCGGATCTCCCTGATCACCCGCATCTTCGTGGCCGTGATGATGCTGATCCCCGCCCTCGCGACGGCGCTCGTCTACGGCATCGGCGGCACCCTCGCGGTCAACGGGGCGCTCACGATCGGCACCCTGACCGCGCTGGGCACCCTGCTGCTGCGGCTGCTCGGCCCGCTCCAGGGGCTCTCCAACGTGCGGGTCGACGTGATGACCGCACTGGTCAGCTTCGACCGGGTCTTCGAGGTCCTCGACCTGCCCTCGACGGTGGCCGAGAAGGAGGACGCCGTGCCGCTGGAGGGCGGCGCCACACGCGTCGAGTTCGACCACGTCGGTTTCACCTACCCGCGTGCCGACGAGGTGTCCCTGGCCTCCCTTGAGACGGTTGCGCGCGTCGAGAAGCGCGACAACACGCAGGTCCTCCACGAGATCACGTTCGCGGCCGAGCCCGGTCAGATGGTCGCACTCGTCGGGCCGTCGGGAGCCGGCAAGACCACGATCACCCACCTGGTCGCCCGGCTCTACGACGTCACCGGGGGAGCCGTGCGCGTCGGCGGCCAGGACGTCCGTGACGTGACCCTGCAGTCCCTCGAGGATGCCGTCGGCTACGTCACCCAGGACGCGCACATGTTCCACGACACGATCGGCGAGAACCTGCGCTACGCCTCACCCACGGTCACCGACGAGGCGATCTGGGCCGCGCTCGAGTCGGCCCGCATCGCGGACCTGGTGCGCTCGATGCCCGACGGGCTCGACACCGTGGTGGGAGACCGTGGCTACCGACTCTCCGGTGGCGAGCGCCAGCGGCTCGCCATCGCCAGGCTGCTGCTGAAGGCCCCCGGCATCGTGGTGCTCGACGAGGCGACGGCCCACCTCGACTCGGAGTCGGAGTACGCCGTGCAGCGCGCCCTCGACGAGGCCCTGCAGGGCCGCACCTCGCTGGTCATCGCGCACCGCCTGTCCACGGTCCGCAACGCCGACCTCATCCTCGTGGTCGACGGGGGCCGGATCGTCCAGCGCGGCACGCACAGCGACCTGCTGGTCGAGGGCGGCCTGTACGCCGACCTCTACCGCACGCAGTTCGAGGAGGATGCACCCCAGCCCGACCCGGTTGGCTAGGTTGAGGCCATGGACCTCGGGATGAGTGATCGCGTCTACGTCGTGACCGGGGGAGCTCGCGGTCTGGGCCGCGCCACCGCCGACCTGCTCGTCGCCGAGGGTGCCCGGGTCGTGCTCTCCGGGCGCAGCGAGGACTCGTTGCGGGCCGCCGTGAGCGACCTGGGGAAGAGTGCTGCCGCCGTCGCGGGGGACAACGCCGACCCCGCGACCGCCGATCGCGTCGTGGAGACCGCACTGCAGACCTGGGGCCGTCTCGACGGCGCCCTGGTCTCCGTGGGTGGTCCGCCCACCGGGACGGTGATGGGGACCGGGGACGAGGCCTGGACCCAGAGCTTCCAGTCGGTGTTCTTGGGCGGCCTGCGCGTCGCGAGGACCGTTGCGCGCGCCATCGAGGGACCGGGGTCGATCGCGTTCGTGCTGTCGAGCTCCGTGCGGGCACCGCTGCCCGACCTCGCCATCTCCAACGGCCTGCGGCCGGGTCTGGCGATGGCTGCCAAGACGCTGGCCGACGAGCTCGGCCCCCGGGACATCCGGGTCAACGGCTTGCTGCCGGGCCGCATCGGCACCGCGCGCGTCGAGGAGCTCGATGCGTCCACCGGCGATGCCGAGGCCGCGCGCGCGAAGGCCATGGCGACGATCCCGCTGGGGCGCTACGGCAAGCCGGAGGAGTTCGCGGCCGCGGCTGCGTTCCTGCTCAGTCCCGCCTCGTCGTTCGTGACCGGCGCGATGCTACCCGTGGACGGTGGCATGCTGCGGGCGCTCTGAGCGCCGCCGGTCCCGGTGCTGGCGGAACTCGTCCCACGCCAGGTAGCAGAACCCGAAGATCGCCAGCGCCCCGAAGAACCACCACTGCAGGCCGTAGAAGAAGTGCGGTCCGTTGCTGGTGTCGTCGGGCAGCTCGGTCGGCTGGAGCGTCGTGGCGGGTGTCGGGCTCTCCTGCGCGAGGTCGACGAACCCCCGGTAGAGGGGGTACGGCACCACCTCGGCCACCTTGGTGGACGCGAGGGCCCGGGTCGAGAGCTGGTTCACCTGGGTGGCGCTGCCCGTCGCGTCACGACGTACCCAGCCCGTCACCGTCACCTCGCCCGTGGTGACAGCGGGCAGCTTCGGCCGGCTGGCACCGCTGTTCTCCGTGGAGAGCCAACCCCGGTCCACCAGCACAGCTGCGCCGTTCCCGGTCACCAACGGGGTGACCACGTCGACGCCTGGGCCGGCATCCCGGGTCTGGTACTTCAGCACGATCGTGTGCGCGTCGTCCCAGGTGCCGTGCACGGTGACCCGGCGCCACTCGTCGCTCCTCCTGGGCCCGTGCTCGGTGGAGAGCACGTCGTCGACCGGGGCGGGCGGCAGCTTGAGGTTGGTCGCGGTGATCCGGTTGTCCTGCTTGCGCTGGTCGAGGCGGTGGAACTGCCACTGGCCCAGCTGGGCCGCCAGCCAGGCGAGCGCGACGACGACCAGGAAGAACAACACCCAGCGCCGGCTCAGCAGGAATCTCACGCGGCGAGACTAGTTCGTGGTCCCACGTCCTAGACTCGGCGGGTGAGCACACCCACCGGCACCCATGGCCTGGCCGACAGCTATGGGCGGGTCGCCACGGATCTACGGGTCTCGCTGACCGACCGGTGCAACCTGCGGTGCAACTACTGCATGCCCGCCGAGGGTCTGGAGTGGCTGCCGACCGAGGAGACCCTGACCGACGACGAGGTCGTCCGCCTCGTCCGGATCGGCGTCGAGCAGCTCGGCATCCGCGAGGTGCGCTTCACCGGTGGGGAGCCGCTGCTGCGCAGGGGGCTGCCCGGCATCGTGGCCCGCACCAAGGCCCTGGACCCGAGCCCCGAGGTCTCCCTGACCACCAACGCGCTGGGCCTCTCACGCACGGCAGACGCACTGGCCGCCGCCGGGCTCGACCGGGTCAACGTCAGCCTCGACACCATCCGTCGCGATCTCTTCCACCAGATCACCCGGCGTGACCGGCTCGACGACGTGCTCGCCGGTCTGGCCGCCGCGAAGTCCGCTGGTCTGGGCCCGGTCAAGGTCAACGCGGTCCTGCTCCGGGGCGTGAACGACCGGCACGCCGCCGAGCTGCTGCGGTTCTGCCTGGAGGGTGACTACCAGCTCCGGATCATCGAGCAGATGCCGCTGGACGCCCAGCACAACTGGTCGCGCGAGAAGATGGTGACCGCCCAGGAGATCTTCGCCTCGCTCGAGGCCGAGTTCACGCTGACCCCTGACCCCGAGCACCGGGGGAGCGCACCGGCCGAGACCTTCCTGGTCGACGGCGGTCCTGCCAAGGTCGGCGTGATCGCCTCGGTCACGCGTCCGTTCTGCGGCGACTGCGACAGGGTCCGGCTCACCGCCGACGGCCAGGTCCGCAACTGCCTGTTCGCCCGCGAGGAGTCGGACCTCCGCGCCGCGCTGCGCGGCACGGCAACCGACGAGGAGATCGCCGACCAGTGGCGGCTGGCGATGATCACCAAGCGCCCGGGCCACGGGATCGACGACACGACGTTCCTGCAGCCGACGCGTCCCATGTCGGCCATCGGCGGCTGACGGCACCCGCGACGGCTCAGGACACCTCGTGGGGAGCGACCTCACGGAGGAACTGGCGAGCGGCCAGGAAGTCCGAGAGGCTCTGGCGGTGCTCGTCGCAGGCGAGCCAGATCTTGCGGCGGTCCGGCGTGTGCAGCTTCGGGTTGTTCCAGCGCAGCTCGTGCACCGCAGGCGTGCTGCATCCCTTGGCCGAGCAGATCGCGGGACCCTGTGGTCCTTCGGTCACGGTCCGAGCTCCTTGTGGCTCTGGCCCGGCGGCATGAGGTCGGCCCCCTGTTGCCGCCGGCCCTCGGTGTTGGCCATGACCACCGCGACGTACGGCAGCACGAACGCGCCGGCCACGAGGACCCAGCGCACCCAGATGTCGCCGACCACGATGGCACCGACGAAGCAGAGTGTCCGGATGGCCATGGAGATGACGTAGCGGCGCCGACGACGGTCGAGCTCCTCGCCGTGACTGGTCGGCGCAGTGGTGATGCGGACGGCTTCCGCCTCGCGCCTCGCCCTGCCTGGTGCTGCCACGGTGCCAGCCTACGTCGCGGGTGTGGGCGCACCGCCAGGACGTGGCATTCTTGGCAGGTCCCAACCCCGAAGCGCAGGAGTGATCGCCGATGTCCAACCGCACCTACCGCGTCACCGAGATCGTCGGCACCTCACCCGAGGGCATCGACGAGGCCGTCCGCAACGGCGTCGAGCGCGCCGCCCGCACCCTGCGCCACGTGGACTGGTTCGAGGTCACCCAGGTCCGCGGGGCTGTCCTGGACGGCAGGGTCGAGCACTTCCAGGTCGGCATCAAGGTCGGCTTCCGGCTCGAGGACGACTGACCGGGCCCTCCCCGGGGCCGCTGACGTGACGACCCACGACGTCTCCGCGCTGGTCGAGCTGAGGGTCCTCGAGGGACCCAACCTCTACTTCCCTCGGGCTGCCATCAAGCTCACGCTCGACGTCACCGCCCTCGCCCAGGCGCCGGAGGAGGACCTGCGCCAGCTCGCGCACCGACTCGGCATCGCCTCCATCAGGCCCGGTGTGCCCCTCAGTGGTTTCCGTCAGCGGTCCCTCACCCGGCTGGTCACCAAGCTCGTACGCCGGGTCGCGGCCGAGGCGGGCACCACCCGTCTGGGCGTACGTGTCCGGCCGACCGCCCAGCCCGAGCAGATCGTCGTCGCCTACCCGTGGCATGACCGCAACCGAGCCCGGGCGCTCGGGGAGGCCGTTGCCTCGGTCATCGACGGGATCGGCACCGCAGACGTGACCGCTCTGGTCGAGAGGGCTGCGCAGCACGTCACCGCCGTGGAGCGCGGTCCGTCCCCGACCACGATCAGGCCGCGCGTCCCGGTCGTCGCGGTCACCGGCACGAACGGCAAGACGACGACGTCGCGCATGATCGCCCACATCGCCCGTGAGGCGGGGCACCTGGTGGGTTGGTCCAACACCGACGGCATCTACATCGACGGCGACCTGGTCGAGGCCGGTGACTACTCCGGGCCGTCCGGTGCGGGGCGGGTGCTGGCCCACAAGGACGTCGACTTCGCCGTCACCGAGACCGCCCGGGGCGGGATCCTGCTCAAGGGAATCGGCCTGGTCAGCAACGACGTCTCCGTGGTGACCAACGTGACGGCCGACCACCTCGGGCTCCACGGGATCGACACGGTCGACCAGCTGGCCGAGGTCAAGGCGGTCGTCGCGCGGATCACCAAGAAGACCGGGTGGGCCGTGCTCAACGGCGACGATCCCCGCGTCTTCGCCATGCGTACCACGACCCCGGCCCGCCCCTGGGTCTTCTCGCGCGACCCCGACTCGCCGGCCCTGCGGGAGATCCTGACCGGGGGAGGCCGCGCCACCACGGTCATCGACGGGTGGATCAGCGTGCTCGAGGGCACCCGGACCGACCCGCTGGTCCAGGTGACTGACGTCCCGATGACGCTGAGCGGCCTCTCGCGCTTCAACGTCGAGAACGCCCTCGCCGCCGCGTCCGCCGCACTGGCCGCGGGCATCCTGCGCCGCTGCGTCGTCGCCGGTCTCCAGTCGTTCCTCCCCGACGCCGAGCACAACCCGGGCCGGATGAACTTCTTCACGCTGGGGGAGTTCTCGGTGGTCATGGACCTGGCCCACAACGAGGCCGGCCTCGAAGCGATGATCGAGATCATGCGGGGCGTGCGAGCCCCCGGCAAGCGGATCCTGCTCGGGCTGGGCGCGGTCGGCGACCGGCAGGACGACCTGCTGGAGATGCTCGGCGAGATCGCCGCGCGCGACGCGGACGTCCTGGCCATCGGGCACAAGCAGAAGTACCTTCGCGGACGCACGATGGAAGGCCTCGACGCGCTGCTGCGGGCAGGCGCCGAGCGCGTCGGGGTCACCGAGGTCGAGTCCTACCCCACCGAGCTCGAGTCGCTGCAGGCACTCGTGGCGATCGCCGAGCCCGGCGACGTCGTGGGGCTGATGTGTCACGCGGAGCGCCAGGAGGTCTACGACTGGCTGCGCACGCACGGCGCACGCCCGGACACGCCCGACGTGCTGCGGGACAAGGTCCGGCGCGCCTCCGTGGGAACCTGAGCCAGACGTCGGCCCAACCCGCGTCACCCACCACCGAGGAGAACCCATGAGCGACGACACGAGTCGGCTCGCCGTACTGATCGATGCCGACAACATCTCACCCAAGGTCGCCAAGGACGTCTTCGAGGAGCTCGCCGGCTACGGCACCCTCACCGTCAAGCGCGCCTACGGCGACTGGACGACCTCGCAGCTCAACGGGTGGAAGGACCAGCTCCACGCCTTCGCGATCGCTCCGATGCAGCAGTTCGCCTACACCGTGGGCAAGAACTCCACCGACTCCGCCCTGATCATCGACGCCATGGACCTGCTGTACGCCGGACACCTCGACGGCTTCGTCATCGTGTCCAGCGACAGCGACTTCACCCGCCTCGCGACCCGCCTGCGTGAGTCCGGCATGACGGTCTACGGGCTCGGCGCGAAGAAGACGCCGCGCGCCTTCCGGGACGCCTGCGACAGGTTCACGTTCCTCGAGGTGCTCCGCGCCGACGCCCAGGAGGTGGAGGCCGCGACCCCGGAGGTGATTACTCCCGAGGAGGCCACTGCCCCCGAGCCGACGCGGGACGCCAAGGGGAACGGCGCCCTGCAGAGCATGCTCACCAAGGCCATCAACAAGACGGCCACCGACGACGACTGGTCGGCGCTGGGTGCACTGGGCAGCCACCTGAACAGGACGGACCCGTCGTTCGACTCGCGGGCCTACGGCTTCGCCAAGCTCAGCGACCTGGTCAGGGACCAGCCGTTCCTGGAGACCCGAACCGTCGAGTCCGAAGCCGGCCAGGGTCAGCTCTGGGTCCGGCTCAAGCGCCGTGCCGCGGCCAGGAAGTCGGCCGCCCCCAGGGCCAGCACGCCCAGGACCAGGAAGAAGTCTGCGGCGGCGCCGGTCCGCGAGGCCCCGGTCGAGCCGCCCGTGGCCGACCAGGAGATCGCCGAGCCTCCGGCCGGCGAGCCCGCCGTCGGCGAGGCTCCGGCCGTCGAGCCGGCGGCGGCTGCCCGACCCGTCACCGACGAGCCCGCGAAGAAGTCCGGTGTGCGTCGCCGCACCACCAGGAAGGTCGGCAAGGCGTCCGGCGGAGCAGTGGCTGACGTGCCCGTGGCCGAGAGGGCGGTGGAGCAGCCTCTCGCCGAGGAGCCCGCGAAGAAGACGACGGCGCGCCGTCGTACCACCAGGAAGGTGGGTCAGGCGCCCGGCGGAGGCGTGTAGTCCGGGTCGGCAACGCGCGTGTCGTCCCCGCCCGACGACGCGCCCGCCTGCGCGTGCGGTGACCAGTTCTCCAGCTCGGACATCACCTTGGGGTGTTGGTCGACGCACAGGATGAGCAGGTCACCGTAGTTCGCGCGGCTCATCGCGTGCCGGACTGCCTCGATCTCGTCGAGCACCACCTCGACCTGCTTGCAGCGCGATCCCTGCTCCATGGCGGCCCGAACGCCCTCCGCGACGAGTCCGGCGGTCTCCCCCCTGGGCCGGCGACGCAGGTTGACGTCCTCACGGACGATCACGACGTCGAAGTGCCGCGCGGCGACCTCCCCGAGCTCGCGCATGTCCTCGTCGCGACGGTCGCCGGCAGTGGCGATGACGCCGATGCGTGAGGGCTTCCCGAGCTCGCTGCCCGAGTCGAGGCTGTCCCCGACGCGGTCGACGAAGTCGCCGAGCATGCGCATGCCCGGTGCGTTGTGGCAGTAGTCGACGATGACGTTGACCCCGTTGACCTCGATCTCGTTGAGGCGTCCGGGGGAGAGGTAGTAGCTCGTCGAGAACGTGCGCAGGCCCTGCCGGATGTCGTGCAGCGGGGCTCCCGACGCGAACGCCGCGGCTGCGGCAGCCAGGGCGTTCTGCACGTTCATGCGAGCCCGGCCGGAGAACGTGGAGGGCAGCAGGTGGGTGAAGGCCAGCTGCATGTCCCGGCCCCCGTGGCGTACGACGATCATCTCGCCGCGCTCGGTCGGCTGGAGCACGAGCGCCTTGCCACCCCGGCGGCAGTGCGCGTCGATCATGTCGCGCTCCTCCGAACCGGGCTCGGCCATCGAGAACCACACGACCTGCCCCGAGCAGCGACGGCGCATCTCCCGCACCAGAGGGTCGTCGGCGTTGAGGACCGCGTGCCCGTCGCGCGGCACCGCCTCGACGAGCACGGCCTTCACGTCGGCCAGCTGCTCGACGGTGTCGATGCCCCGCAGGCCGAGGTGGTCGGGCTGCACGTTCAGCACCACGGCGACGTCGTTGCGCTCGTAGCCGAGGCCCTCGCGCAGGATGCCGCCCCGCGCGACCTCGAAGACCGCGAAGTCGACGCGCGGGTTCTGCAGGACCATCCGCGCGCTACGGGGTCCCGAGGCGTCGGCGCGGATCACGAGACGCTCGTCGATCACCACGCCGTCGGTGGAGGTCATGCCGACCTTGCGGCCCATGCCCTTGAAGATGTGGCTGATCATCCGGCTGGTGGTCGTCTTGCCGTTGGTGCCGGTCACCGCGACGATCGGGATGCGGCTCGGGGCGCCGGGCGGGAACAGCATGTCGACCACGGGCTTGGCGATGAACTGCGGCTCACCGATCGTCGGGTGGGTGTGCATCCGGAACCCGGGGGCCGCGTTCACCTCGCAGATCGCGCCGCCGGTCTCGCGCACGGGCTGGGTGATGTCGGGACAGATGAAGTCGATGCCGGCGATGTCGAGGCCGATCATCCGTGCGGCCTCCTCGGCGATCTCGGCGTTCTCCGGGTGCGCCTCGAAGGTGCGGTCGATCGAGATGCCACCCGTCGACATGTTGCCGGTGAGGGCCAGCTTGACCATCTCGCCCTCGGCAGGCACCGAGGAGAGCGTGTGCCCCTGACCGGCGAGCACCTCCTCGGCGGCTGGGTCGATCTTGATCCGGGTCAGGATCTTCTCGTGGCCGACTCCACGGCGGGGGTCGGCGTTGGTGTCGTCGACCAGCTGCTGCACGGTGTGGGTGCCGTCACCCACCACGTGGGCGGGCACGCGCTCGGCGATCGCGGCGACCTTGCCGTCGATGATCAGGCAGCGGTAGTCCCTCCCGGTCACGAACGACTCGACGATCACCGTGCCGCGACGAGACTGGTCCCTGGCGATCGGGAAGGCGTCACGGACGTCGTCCTCGTCCATGAGGTTCAGGCAGACGCCTCGGCCGTGGTTGCCGTCGAGCGGCTTCAGGACCACGGGGAACCCGATGCGGCGCGCCACGCTCACCGCCTGGTCCGCCGTACGCACGGACTCCTGCTTGGGAACCGGCAGGCCAGCGGCCCCGAGCAGGCGGGTGGTGAGGTCCTTGTCCGAGGCGATGTCGACCGCGATCGAACTGGTCTCCGAGGTCATCGTGGCCCGGATGCGCTTGGCGTGCACGCCCTGGCCGAGCTGGACGAGCGAGTGCTTGTTCAGCCGGATCCAGGGGATGTCGCGCGAGACGGCCTCGTCGATGATGGCCTGGGTCGACGGACCGAACGCGGTGCGCTGCGCCCGCAGGATGAACGCGTCGAGCTCCTCGGCGAAGTCGAAGTCGGGGTCGGCCTCCACGAGGTGGTTGACGAGGCGTACGGCGAGCCGGGCGGCGTCGAGCCCGACCTGCTCGTCGACGTACCCGAAGATGATGTTGTAGCGGCCCTTGTGGCCCCTCACCTGGCGCGTCTTGCCCCGCCGGATGTCATGGCCGACGACCTGCTGGAGGGCGAGTGCCGCGTGCTCGGCGACGTGGCCGAGCCAGGTGCCCTCGTGGAGCCGCTCGACGAAGCCTCCGCGACGACCGCGCGAGCAGGAGTGCTCCCTCAGTCCGGGCAGGGCGTCGAGGAGGTGATCGGTGAAACCCGGGATCGTGTTGGTGGGGTAGTCCTCGAGAACGCCGAGGTCGACGACGAGGTGGATGGCCCTGTCGTAGGACCAGACGTTGGCTCCGCGGTACACGCGGGTCTCGATGATCGCGAGATCGGCGACCGGGCGCCCACCGTTGCGGACGGACGTCCCGTCGTTGGCGGTCTCAGTCACTGCACGACTCCTCTGCTTCGACGGACGATGCGGCGGCGGAGCACTGCGGGACCGATGTCCCCGGCCGCGATGTCACGTGCCATCTTGCGCAGATCGCGGTTGGCTGAGGCCAATTCGTCGGCCGCGGCGGGGTCCGCCTGAGGTCGCTGGGGGAGCAGCGCGCGGGCGTCGAGGTCGAACTCCGCACCTGCGGGCAGCACGTGAAGCGTGACCCCCGAGGCCAGGATCGGGCGGTGCTCGCGTGCCTCGTGGGCGTTGGTCACCATGTGGGACCCGTCCATCAGCGTCACCGAGCCACGGCCGACCACCCGCAGGACGTCGCCGTCCTCGGTGCGGCTGATCACCGCGGCGGTGTCCTCGTCCACGCCCATGCCGAGCAGCTGCGGGCTCTGCGAGACGATCATCAGCAGCCGCCCGTATCGGTTGCGCTGGGCGAAGTGCTGGTCGATCACGCAGTCGTCCACGAGCCCGAGACCCGCTGCGACCTGGGTCATTCGCTGTTTGGGGGTGGACCCGCCGGGCCCGAAGGCGACCATGTGCGAGCTCTGGATGCTGGCCCCTGCGGACGTGCCCGCGATGGTCACCCCGCCTCCTCGCGCGTCCAGGATGGCCTTCCCGAAGGGGGTGCCGGAGATCACGGTGGACAGCTTGAGCTGGTTGCCGCCGGTCATGAAGATGCCAGTCGCCCGGTCCAGCTCGCCGACGACGTCCGGGTCGGAGGCCTGCGCCCGGCTCTCGGGGCGTACGCCGTACACGTCGGCCGCGCCGAGCTTCGTGAACAGCGCGGCATAGACCTCGACGATCTCCGGCCCCAGCGACGAGGCCGTCGGCACGACGGCGATCCGTGCCTGGGAGCCCCCGGCGCGCTCGACGAACTCCTTGAGCACCGTGCGCTTGCCGAGCTTGTCCTCGGCTCCCCCGATGACGAGCAGGTCGCCTTGTCCCAATGGCATGACAGGAAGCCTAAGGGGTGAATACAGTGCCTCGGTGAGCCCGTCTTCGCCCGATTCGTTCTCGGCGGGTGGACGCCGCCTGCTGGTGATCATGCGGCACGGCAAGGCCGAGGCGTTCGCCCAGGGTGACCACCAGCGAAAGCTCACCGAGCGCGGTCGGCGCGAGGCTGCGGCCGCGGGGCAGTGGCTCGCCGACCGGGGGTTCGTACCCACCCACGCGTTCGTCTCCTCGGCGGTGCGGGCCCGGCAGACCTGGACGGCTCTCGCAGCCCAGGCGGGGGCTCCGGCCGAGGCCAGCTTCGAGGACGCCGTCTACTCAGCCGACGCCGACAGCGCGCTCGACGTGCTGCGGGGGGCACCCGCCGACGCCGAGGTCGTGCTCTACGTCGGGCACAACCCCACAGCGGCATCGCTGGCGCTCCTGCTCGACGACGGCGACCCCGATCCCGAGGCGTTCCGCGCGATGAGCGCCGGCTTCCCGACCGCAGCCGTCGCCGTGCTGGAGATCCCCCTCCCGTGGGCCGAGCTCGAGGTCGCCACCGGACACCTCGTCGCCTTCCACACGGGGCTGGGCTGAACCGCCAGCGGTCCGACGTGCCCGGTCAGACGACCGGCTCCGGCGTGGTGATGCCTGCCTCCGCGTCGGCGGCGACGATCTCCTCGCGGCTGATCCCCAGCAGGTACAGCACGGCATCCATGTAGGGCACGTTGACGGCCGCGTGCGCCGCCTCCTGGACGACGGGCTTGGCGTTGAAGGCGATGCCCAGTCCGGCGGCGTTGAGCATGTCGATGTCGTTGGCGCCGTCACCGATCGCGATCGTCGCGCTCACCGGGACGCCGGACTCCGCGGCGAAGCGGCGCAGCGCCTGGGCCTTGCCGGCGCGGTCGACGATGTCGCCCAGCACACGGCCGGTGATCTTCCCGTCGACGATCTCGAGCTGGTTGGCCATCGAGAAGTCGATGTCCAGGTCGGCGGCGAGACGGTCGGTGAGCTGGGTGAACCCGCCGCTGACGATGGCGAACCGGTAGCCGAGCCGCTTGAGCACGCGCACGGTGGTCCGGGCCCCCGGAGCGAGCTCGAGCTCGTCGTAGACCTGGTCGAGCGCGGTGGCGTCGAGCCCCTCCAGCAGGGCCACGCGGTGGCGCAGGCTCTCGGCGAAGTCCAGCTCGCCCCGCATGGCCTGCTCGGTGACCCGGGCGACCTCGTCCTCGCACCCGGCGTGGGCGGCGAGCATCTCGATGACCTCACCCTGGATCAGCGTGGAGTCGACGTCCATCACGATCAGCCGCATGCCCCGGCGCATCAGGTTGGCCGCCTGGACCGCGATGTCGACGTTCTGCACCGCTGCCTCGCGGGCCAGGATGTCCCGCAGCTTCTCGGGGTCGACGCCGGAGACGTGCAGGTCGATGGCGGTGATGGGGTAGCGCGCCATCCGCTCGATCCGGTCGATGTTCGCCCCCGTGTCAGCGATCCTGCCGGCGATGGCAGCCACGGCCGACGACTTCAGCGGGGTCCCCAGGACGGTGACGTGGCTGCGTCCCTCGGGGCGTGGACGGTTGTCGCCAGAACCCCTGTCGATGTCGAACGTCATCCCCAGCCCCGAGGCGACGCGCTCCATCGCGCTGCGCAACGGGTTCCAGTCGCGGGGGCTGGTGACCAGGAGGCCGAGGATGAGCCTGCGCCGCAGCACGATCTGCTCGATGTCGATCACCTCGACGCCGAACTGCGCGAGGGTGTCGAAGACCAGGGACGTCACGCCGGGGCGGTCCTTGCCGGTCATCGTGATCAGCAGTGTCCGCGGCAGCTCGCGGGTCTCCTCAGGCACGGGACGAGGTTAGCCGGGTCGCGACCGGTCGGCTCAGTCGGTACGCGACGAGCAGGCGCCCACCAGGGCCCTGCGAGCGGCCCGGTCGAGGTCGTCGAGGGCGCTCCGCCTGCGTTCCATCTCGTACGCCGACACGGCCCCGCCCTCATCGGCACGGGCCAGCTCGAGGATGTCGAGGCAGAGCACCGCACGCTCGACCGTCTCGACCCGGCGGGCGTCGTACCCGGGTGGGAGCGGCAGCGGGGCACGGTGGCGGAGGTTGAGGAGCAGGTCGGGGATCTCGGGCTGCCACGCGGCGACGTCGAGGTCCAGCAGGCGCCGGGTGACGTCGGCCAGCGCCAGGCGCAGCCCGGATGCCGTCTCCCGCTCGTCGACCCACGGCACCCGCCCTGCGGGGTGTGCGCGCCAGACGATCGTGCGCGCGTCCTCCTCCGGAACCAGCCCCACGTCACCGACGACGACCGCCTCACCTGCGTCCATCGCGGCCAGGTTGAACGACGGCGGACCGCCGAGCCCCACCGGATCCCCGGGAGCCGGCAGGGCCAGCGAGATCCTCCCCGCGACCGCGGCCGGGAGCTCGTGCAGCTCCATCACGCCGCGCTCCGGCAGGCCCGTGACGAGATGACGGGGGTCGTCGCCCCGCACCGCGTCCGTGAGGTCGTCGGGACCGGCGTAGCCAGCCCGGACGGCGTCGAGCCAGGTGCACAGCACGGCCGACATCGGCAGGGCACTCATCCGGGCAGCCTAGGACCGCGGACAAGGGTCCCGCGCTCAGCCGCGGGTGATGCGCACCACCACGCGGCGGTTCGGAGCCCGGTCGGCCCGGTCACCACCGACCACCACGGGCATCGAGCTGCCGTAGGCCCGCACGCTGGTCGCCACGTGCGCGCCGTAGGCCCGCAGCGCCTGGCACACGACGACGGCGCGCTGCTGAGCGAGCCGGCGCTCCCACCGGCTGCGGCCGCCGTAGTCGGCGTACCCCTCGCAGGTGACGGCTGTGACCCAGCTCAGGCTCGGCACCACGGCCTTGATCGCGAGCCGTCCCCGGGGGGACAGCACGGTGCTGTTGTAGGCGAACAGCGGACCGAGGCCGAAGTTCACGGCCTGTCCCGACTGCAGCTTGCGTCCGTGCAGGTCCGGGGCCGCGACGGCGGGGGATCCGTCGTGCGAGCGAGCGGTCGCGGTGGTGTGACGCAGGGGGCCCCGGTAACGACGCGGGTGTGCCGGTACCGCGATCTCCTTGCGACGCGTTGCCGCGCTGAGCGGGTCGCGGAACCACTGCGCGGCCCACACGTCCACCGGTGCGCTCGCGGCCCCGCGGCCGGACGCGTTCACGCCCCGCACCATGACCGAGTACGACGCGCCGTTGCGCACCGGCTCCTGGACGGCCGTCCAGGTCCGGGCGATCGGACCCGACGCCCCGCTGCGCGCGATCGGACGTGCAACCGTGCGGCCCCAGTGCCGGCCGCCGTCGACGCTGACCAACCAGCCCGAGATGGGAGTGGTGCCCTCATTGTCGGGAGCGGTCCACCTGATTCCCAGGGCGCGGTCGGTCGCGGCGACCTTCACGTCCCGAGGGTTCGCCGGCCTCTCGGTGACGGTCGTCGGCGAGGAGGTGGCGCCCGGTCCCGCGCCGGTCCCGGCCCAGCCGTCCCGCGCGTTGGTGGCGGTGACCGTGAAGGTGTAGGTGGTCCCCGTCTCCAGACCAGTGAGGGCGCAGGTCGTGCGGGTGGTCGTGCACGCTGCCGTAGCCGGTGACGAAGTCACGGTGTAGCCGGTCACCGGCGCACCGCCGTCGCTCGTGGACGCCGACCAGTGCACGTCCGCCTTGGTGCCGCGCACCGTGGCCGTGACGTCGCGGGGGGCGCTGGGAGGGCCTGCCGGCGTCACGTGCGTGGGCGTGGAGGGTTCACCCCCGCCGATCTCGTTGCGGGCGCGGACCAGGATGGAGTAGTCGGTGCCGTTGTTCAGATCGGTCACAGCTGACGTGATCGGACCTGTGCCGTTCGTCGTCAACGGCTGCCACGTGTGGCCGCCGTCGAGCGAGGCCTCGTAGCCCGTAACGGGTGCGCTGGCGTCGGTGAGCGCGGGGTCGAAGGCCAGCAGGGCGGCCCTGTCCCGGGAGCCGAGCTGGACATGCCCCGGGGCGCCGGGAGGCGCCACGGGAACAATCGCGGCCGAGGCAGCCGAGGGCTCGGAGTCGCCCACGTCGTTGGTGGCCACGACGAAGAACGTGTAAGACGTGCCGTTGGTGAGCCCCTCCACGAGGCAGGGGCTTGCCGGGCAGGCGGTCGCGGCTCCCTCGGGCACCGTGGTCACGGTGTAGCCGGTGACCGCCGCCCCGTTGCCGTCGGGGGCAACGAAGGTCACCGTGGCCCGGCCGTCGCCCCGTGTCGTCGCGATGACGGTCGGTGCGTCGGGGACGCGCGCCGGCGTGGCCTGACCGGGGACCGCCGCAACCGAGGGTCCCTCAGCGTTGCGCGCCCGGACCGCGACGCCGTACACGGTGCCGTTGTTCAGGCCTGTGAGGGTCGCCGTGACCGGATCGGTTCCATTCGTGGGCAGGGGGAGCCAGGTCTTGCCGGCGTCGAGCGAGTACTCGTAGCCGACGACCAGCGAGCCGCCGTCGAAGGCTGGCGGGTCGAAGCTCAGCCCGACCTGTCCGTCGCCACGGGTCGCGTGCACCGCCCCGGGCGCGTCCGGGACCGTCGCCGGCGTGACCGGCTGCGTGGCGTCGGAGTCGGCGCCCGAACCCAGGCCGTTCTCGGCGTGCACCGCGAACGTGTACGCGGCGCCGTTGGTCAGGCCGGTGACCGTGCAGGGACTCGCCTCGCAGCTCGTTGTGGCGCCGCCGGGCAACGTCGTGATCGTGTAGCCCGAGACGGGTGAGCCGTTGTCGGCCGGAGCGGTGAAGGACACTGTCGCTGAACCGTTGCCGTGCTCGGCGGAGACCTCGGTGGGCACGCCGGGGACACCGGCAGGCACCACCGACTGGCTGGGTTCGGACTCGGTCGAGTCCCCGGCCACGTTCGAAGCCCGCACGGTGAAGGTGTACGACGTCCCGTTCTCCAGGCCGGGGACGGGGCAGGGGCTGCTCGCGCAGGTCGCGGTGTGCGCACCAGTCGCTGACGTGACGGTGTAGCCGGTGACCGGGGCGCCCCCGTCGAAGACGGGTGTCTCGAAACCGACCGTCGCGCTCTGGTCACCGCGCTGGGCCCAGACTCCGGTCGGGGCGGCGGGCACAGTCGACGGCGTCACCGAGACCGCGTCGGACCAGGCTCCCCAGCCGTCCTCCAGGTTCTGGGCGCGGACCCGCACCTCGTAGGAGACCCCGTTGACCAGGTCTTGGACCTCGCACGGGGAATCCGAGCACGCCCGGGTCGAGGAGCTGTCCCCGCCGGAGACCGAGATCTCGTAGCCGCTGAGCGGCGACCCGTTGTCAGCCGGCGCGGTGAAGCCGACCGTCGCCTTTCCGTTGCCCCGTCCGGCGGTCACGTTTCCGGGTACACCGGGGGCACTCTGCAGCGCGACCGACGAGGTCGCGGTGACCACGCCCTGGTAGCTGCTGGAGCCGAGCGCCTGGTC
>NZ_JAOPXP010000207.1 GCF_025965085.1 Marmoricola sp. | reverse complement strand
GCCATGACCATCCAGACGAACGACCCCGCGGAGTTCCTGCCGCGGCGACGGCCGTCGCAGGAGCGCAGCCGCCGCCGGTTCGACGACATCCTGCGGGCGGCGCGCGCGCTCCTGGTCGAGGTCGGCTTCGAGGCCTTCACCTCCGAGCAGGTCGCGCTGCGGGCCGGCGTACCTATCGGGTCGCTCTACCAGTTCTTCGGCAACAAGTTCGCGATCATCTGCGAGCTCGACCGGCTCGACACGGCCAACGTGCAGGCCGAGCTGGAGAAGTTCGCCGCCGAGATCCCCAGCCTGAACTGGGCGCAGCTCCTCGAGAAGCTCCTGGACCACCTCGCGGCGCTCTGGCGCACCGACCCGTCGCGCAGGGCTGTCTGGCTCGCTATGCAGGCCACGCCCCCGACACGGGCGATCGCGGCCGAGCACGAGCGTGAGCTCGCGGCCCAGGTGACCCGGCTGCTGGCACCGCTGACACCGGGGTCGAAGATCGCCCACCGCCAGGTGATCGCCGAGGTGCTGGTGCACGTCACCTACTCGATGCTCAACTTCTCGATCCGCGACGGGCAGTCCCACCCGGACGCCGTCGTACAGCTCAAGACGATGCTGACCGGCTACCTGATGGCCGCGGAGGCCGAGGCCGCGAAGAAGAAGCTGTCTGCTTCCTGAGGTCGGCCGTCCCGACGTCGACTCGCCCGTGGCTCGTGGTGCCGAGGGCGACGGAGCCGCAGTCACGAGGGTCGTGCAGCACCGGCCCCGCCGCCACCGCGGAACCGGCCGGGAGGCCCGCCCCGGTCGGTCCGCCGTTGGTCAGTAGAGAGCCGGCGAGTCCGTCATCGTGGCGGCCCGCTGGTCGGCGGGAGCGATCCTGGCGGTGGCCTCTGGCTGGGGGCCCGTGACTCCGATCAGACGCGCGACCGAGGCGCGTACGGCGGCGGGCTTGATGACCTCGTCGATGGAACCGACCGCAGCGGCGCGATTCACGTCGTGCACCTGGTCGAACCGGCGCGCGAGGGCGTCGCGCTCCCGGCGATGCACGAGCTCGGCGTCGGCCGCAGGGTCGTCGGCCAGCACCGCGGCCACCCGCTTCTTCAGCTCGCCGGCGAAGACGACGCCGGCGGCCGAGTCGCCCCCGATGACCGACACGAAGGTGCCCTCCAGCGCAATGATCGAGACGTTCGCGTTGAGCGCCTTGCTGAACACGACGTAGGCACCCCCGTGGAACCTGCCGAGCACGACCACGACGAGCGGACCCTCGAAGTTGGTGACGGCCCGGGCGATCTCCGCGCCGAACTCCAGCTGCCGGCCGCGCATCGAGCGGGCGCTGCCGTCGAAGCCGGACAGGTTGGCGAGCACGACGACCGGCCGGTTGCCGGAGGCTGCGTTGATGGCCTTGGCCACCTTGCGCGAGCCTTCGGGGTGCAGCGTCGAGCCGGAGAGCCAGTGGTCACCGGTGTGGGCCTGCACGGGGCGCGACTCGATGCCGATGACCGTGGTGGGTGCGCCGCCGATGCGGCTGTCCCACACCACGGTGCCGGCGGCGTCGGCCATATCGGTCCAGCGCTCGAGCACCGGCGCGTCCCGGTCGACGACCGAGCCCATCACCGGGCGGATCGCGAAGGCCTGCTTGCGGCTGGGGTGCGAGGCCTCGTCGAGCACGTCGCCGACGGTGGCGAAGGGCTCCGGCTCGGTGTAGCGGTCGCGGGTGACGTCGCGGTCGAGCGGGTCGGCGGTGGTCACCGAGGCCGGCTGCTCGTCCCGGCGCCGGGTGCACAGCGAGTGGTGGGTGAACACGAGCCGGTAGGCCTCGACCATGTTGGCCGCCACGTGGTGCGCCTGGCCGTTGGGTCCCATGACGTCGTCGTACCCGCCGATGTGGGCGTCCGTGGCGTGGGTGCCACCGCCGCTGAGCGCCAGGGCGCGCTTGCCGGTGAGCACCATGGCCTCGCCGGGGAGCATCACGAGCATGCCCTTGTGGTGGCCGAGCATCGTGGCCTCGGCGTTCCAGTAGGACTGGGCGCCCACGTTGATGCCGCTGACCACGACGACGACCTGGCCGCCGCGCTGGGTGAACTGCACGATCCGGGCCACCACGGCGGCGCACCAGTCCATGTTCTCGGTGCCCGTGTCCCACGCGATGCGGGCGCCGGCGGAGATGGCCACCCACTCGACGGGTACGCCGAGCCGCTCGGCGAGGTCGAACGCAGCCAGGATCCGGCGGCACTCGCCCTCGGCCACGGCACCCATCGAGCGCGACGGGTCGCCACCGATCCACACCCGCGAGACACCCTGGGGGTGGCCGTCGAGCACGTGGGTCATCACTCCGACCATCACGCCGCTCGTGCGCTGGTGGTCCGGGCCGACCGCGTGGAGCCGGTCGCCCGGGTCCGGGGTGGCGAACATCTCCGGCATGTCGACGAGGTCGTACTCGACGAACGTGCCGCTGCGGGCCGCCGGACCAAGGGCCCGGTCCGCGGCCGGGCCGCAGACGAGGTCCACCACGGCCTGCGGTGCGAGCGGGCGCGGGCCGCGGGTGCGGGTGCTATCGCGTACCGTCGCGTCGACGGCCCGGACCGAGGCCACGGTCTGGCCGGGGTCGACGACGTCACCGACCGTGCAGCACAGGTCGACGAGGCCGTCGGTGGGTGCGAGCAGCGTCTGCTCGCACTTCATCGTCTCGGTGATGAGGATTCCCTGGCCCGCGGAGACGCGGTCACCGTGGGCCACGAGGTGGCGTACGACGAGGCCGGGAAGGGTGGTGACGATGTCCTGGACGTCAGACATGGAGAGCCTCCTGCGTGGGCTGGAGCACGACGAACGCGACGGCGACGTCGGCAGCGGGATCGTGTGACAGCGAGACCAGGACCTCGTAGCCGGCCATGGCATGGGAGATGGCTCCGTGGAGCCGGATGGCGGGTCGACCCCACGCGTCCGAGCGGACCTCGATCTCGCGGAGGTCGACGAACGCGGGGTCGATGACCTCGGGGTGGCCGAAGCAGGTGCTCGACCAAGCCTTGACGACAGCCTCCTTGGCGGCCCAGCGGGCGGCGAGGCTCTGCGCCTCGCCGCCTTCGCCGGCCCGGGCCGCGCGTCGCTCACCTGCGGTGAACGCGCGCGCGAACCGGGTCCCGGGCTCCTCGAGCTGCTCGGCGAACGCGGTGATCCCGACCACGTCGACCCCCACCGCGGCGTTGCCCGCGATGGTGCCGGGGTCGAGGGGGCCCGAGATCGGCCCGCTGGCTGCCGAGGTCATCGGGGGACCTCGGCGTAGACACCGTCGGCGCCGAGGCGGGCCCGCGGGTCCACCAGCATCGCGCTCTCGTCGGCCTTGGTGCGGGCCGGCGAGCTGTCGGCGAAGCGACGCTGCTCGGGCTTGCGGTACAGCGGCTGACCACCGCACATCGCGTCCAGGCGACGGGCCTCACCGGCAACCAGCCGAGCCGTGGCTGCCTGCAGCCAGGCGTCGCGCTGCGCCGGGGAGAGCGCCGCCACGAAGGCACCGGGGTGAGCGACCGCGACCATCGCGGACACGTGACCGAAGCCGAGGCTGGTCAGCAGACCGGCGCGGAGCGGACCGGTCTGCAGCGACTCGCGCAGCCAGACCAGGTGCTCGTTGTCGGCCAGCGTCTCGTCGACGCAGTCCAGGCCGCGGTTCGGGGGAATCGTCCCGCCGGCCAGCATCTGGCACAGCCCGATCAGCTGGAAGGCGGCGGCGCCGCCCTTAGCGTGACCGGTCAGCGACTTCTGGCTGACCACGTAGAGCGGCGAACCGACCGTGCGGCCGAGCGCATCCGCGAGCTTCTCGTGCAGCTGCGACTCGTTGGGGTCGTTGGCCGCGGTCGAGGTGTCGTGCTTCGACACCACGGCGAGGTCATCGGCGCCCAGGCCCAGCGAGGCCAGGCCCTTGGCGAGCGGCGAGCTCGCACCGCCGATACCGGCGCCCAGGGCGCCGATGCCCGGGGCGGGGATCGAGGTGTGGATGCCGTCGGCGAACGAGCCGGCGTACGCCACGACCGCGAGCACGGGGAGGCCGAGCTCGGCAGCGACGTCGCCCCGAGCCAGTACGACGGTCCCGCCGCCCTGGCCCTCGACGAACCCGCCACGACGACGGTCATTGGGGCGGCAGACGTGGCGCTCCTCGATGCCCTTGGCCAGCATCTCGGCGGTGTCGGCGGTGGCGCTCATGTTGCCGAAGCCGAGGATGCCCTCGATGCCGAGGTCGTCGAAGCCACCGGTCACGACCACGCTGGCCTTGTCCAGACGGATCTTGTCCACGCCCTCCTCGACGCTGACGGCGGCGGTCGCGCAGGCGGCGACCGGGTGCACCATCGAGCCGTACCCACCGAGGTAGGACTGCACCGTGTGCGCCGCGATCACGTTCGGCAGCGCCTCCTGCAGGACGTCGTTCGGCGGCTGCTCACCGAGCAGCGCGTCGACGTACATCTTGCGGGTGGACTGCATGCCGCCGATGCCGGTGCCCTGCGTGTTCGCAAACCGCGTCGGGTGGATCCAGCGGAGCAGCTCGGCGGGCTCGAAACCCGAGGAGATGAACGCATCCACCGTGGCCACCAGGTTCCAGGCCGCGAGGCGGTCGGTCGACTCGGTCATCGAGCCGAGGCCCCAGACCTTGGGGTCGAAGCCGTCGGGGATCTGCGCTCCCACGAAGCGGGAGAGCTTGAACCTGCGCGGCACCCGGATCTCGCTGCCGGCCAGCCGGGTGACCAGCCAGTCGCCGTCCTCGGTGGGAGCGATCCGCGTGTGCTTCGGCGAGGCCTCGACCATCGCGTCGGCCTCGTCCCGGGTGCGTACGACGAACGAGGTGTCCTCCTCGAGGAACACCGGCACCATCAGCGGCGCGGTCCCATCGATGAGCGCGCCGTCGTCGCGGTAGCTCCGGATGCCGACACTGGCCTCGATCTGCTCGGCGTAGCGCTCCACGACCTCGCCCTCGGTCAGCGGCTCGCCGCTCTTCGCGTCGTGCCAACCGGCGACAGGCTCGTTCTCCCACACGATCAGGCCCGTGGTCCACGCCAGCTCCAGCACACCGGCCGGGGACAGGTGGTCCTCGACCTCGAGCTCGAAGCGGGTCCGCGCCGAACCGACCGGGCCGACCTCGCCGGCACCCACGATGACGACCATGTCCTCGGGGCGGGTGTCGATCTGAGGCCAGGCCATCGTCGGCTGGACGGTGCCGTAGCCGGCCGGGTGGGTCAGCGCCAGCAGCGTGTCATCCGAGTCCTCGGCCTCCGCGGCCGCGGCACTCTCGGCAGCGGCACGGGCCTCGCGGGCCAGCGCAGCGAGGTCCAGGTCGGCCTCACCCAGGCCGCCGGTCAGGTCGGCCACGATCGGCGCGACCGCAGCAGTCCGGCGGGCGTCGGCACGGCAGAGCTCGAGGAGCTCGGCGGCCATCTCCTGCGGGGACCAGGTGCGGACCCCGGCCTGGGTCACGGCGTCGACCAACGGGTCGTTGTGACCCATCAGCCCCGTGCCGCGCACCCAGCCGATGTGGGCGTGGGCCAGGGAGACCCGCTGGGCCCAACCCTTCTCGGCCTGCCAGCGGGTGACGAACGCGTCGAACGCGGCCTTGGCCTCGCCGTACGCGCCGTCGCCCCCGAAGCGGCCGCGGTTGGGCGACCCGGGGAGCACGACGTGCACGCGCCGGCCGATCTTGTGGTCGGCGCCCTGCGCGGCCAGGCCGGTGACGAGGCGCTCGACCCCCCAGAGCAGCACGCGGAACTCGACCTCGGCGCGGGGGCCGGCGTCGGCGGCGGTGCCCTGCACCGCCGGGGCGGCAAAGGGGAAGACCAGCGTCGGGGAGAGCGCGGGCCGCAGCTCGGTGCGCTGACCGCCGGCGGACTCCACCACGGGGGAGGAGATCCACTCGACGAGCGCGTCCACGTCCCCGTACGACGCCAGGTTGGCCGGCAGCACCCACAGGGCAGCACCGGTCGACGCGTGGTCGCGGTAGAGGCCGCGGAAGAACGCGAGGCGCTCCGCGTCGAGGCGCGACGTGGTGGCCACGACGGTGGCGCCGCCACGCAGCAGGTCGGCCACGACCGCACCGGCGATCGAGCCCGGGGCGGCGCCGGTCACCACGGCGACCTCACCGGCCCACTCGCAGTCACGGTCGGCCGCGGAGATCGCCCCACCGTAGAAGGACACCAGGTCGGTGCGCTGCTCGCGACGGGCACGGTCCAGCCACCAGCCGGCCTGGGCCAGGGCGTTCTCGTCGAGACCGGCGAAGCTGCGCTCGCGCGCCGAGTCGTCGCCGACCCAGACGCGGGCGAAGTCCTCGCGCACCGAGGCCCAGCGGTCGTCGAGCAGCACGGCACGGCGAGCGTCGAACGTCGGCGTGACCTTGCGGGCCCAGTCGGAGCCCAGTTCGGACTCGACGAGCTGCACCAGCTCGGCGTCGAGGTCCTCGTCGGTCCCGACGACACCTGCGTCGGCCAGTCCGAGCTTGCCGAGCAGGTGACGGGCCGTCGAGGCAAGGACGCCGCCGGGGCCGGTGATGGTGTCACTGAGCTCGTCGAGCGCTGCGGAGTCGACCGTACCGCCCCCGCCGCCGGCGGAGGCCGGCATGCTCACGGACACACCGTGGGCGGAGCCGACCGCCTGGACGGCGTGGTCGACGACCGAGCCCAGGTCGCCCAGGTCGATGTCGAAGCCCAGCGAGCCACCGCGCGTCGAGGAGCCGTCGCGCAGGCCGGCGGCCAGCTCGGCGGAGACGTGCGAGACCCAGCCGGGACCGAGCTGCCAGGTGTCGCGCACCCGGTCGGCGATCGCGGCGGGCTTGCTGCCGACGGCACCGGCCCACTTGCGCAGCTGCTCGCTGACGGCCTCGGTCAGCACCGGGCCGAAGGCGGAGTAGGTGCGGGCCAGCTTGGTGACCGTGGCGGACAGACCCTTCCAGTCAGCCTCGGCGGCGCCGTCGATCGCACCCAGCGAGAGCTCGGCGCCCAGGTCGACCAGCAGCTGGTTGCGGCGCGAGGAGACGCCGTCGCACAGCGCCTCGATCGTGTCGGCCGGGCCGATCTGATCGGGGCGCACCTTGGTGCGCAGCGCGGCCAGCGTCCTGGTCGCGTCCGCGGCGGTGTAGCTCAGGTCCGCGGGGCGTTCGGCGCCGGCAGCAGCCACCGGAGCGGCGGGTGTGGCGGCCCTCTCGGCGGCCGGGGCCGCCTCGGCGGTCGGCTGCTCGGGAGCCTCGTCCTCGGGCTCGTCGTCGGGCATCGGGGTGTCGGTGGCGAAGACCACGGTCGCATCACGAGAGGAGTTCACGATCTTCGGCGCGACCCCGTCGTACGACGGGAGCTTGGTCGTCTGCGCGGCCAGGTTGGCCAGGGTCGGCGCGTTGGCGACACCGACCTCGACGAACTGCTCCATGCCGAGTCCACCCTGCTCGGGGGCACCGAACAGCAGGTCCTGGGTCTCGATCCAGCGCACCGGGCTGGCGAACTGCCACGCGAGCAGCTCGATCAGCAGGGCACGGCCCAGACGGGCCGGGTCGGCCTCCCAGGTGGCCCAGTCCGCCAGCGCGGGCTTGAGCAGCGGCGAGTCGACGTAGTCGGCGACCTCCTCGACGTAGGAGCGGTCGAGGGTGAACAGGCGCGGCACCAGGTTGGGGATGTAGCGGCCGATCAGCACCGACGGGTCGATGGTCTCGGGCAGCAGGTCGTCGAGACGCTGACGGAAGTCGCCGACGCCGGCGTGCAGCTCCGAGGAGTGGAACGGCACGTCGATGCCCGGCACCAGGATGAAGGCGGGCTTGCCGCCGACGCGGGCCCGACGCTCCTCGATCGCGTCCTCGAGAGCCTCCAGACCGGCGATCGTGCCGGCGATGGCGTACTGCGAGCCACGCAGGTTGTAGTTGACGATCTGGATGAACTCGCGCGTGCGCTCGGCGAGCCCGGCCACGAAGTCGGCGACCTCCTCGTCGGCCAGGTCGGCCTGCGAGGGACGGATCGCGGCGAGGCGGTAGTTGCTGCGCCCCTTGGCGTCGCGGGGCACCAGGTGGTGCATGGCCATGCCGCGACGGAAGACGATCTCCAGCAGCGCCTCGAGCGGCAGGATGCCGGTGACGGCGGCGAGGGCGTTGTACTCACCCACGGAGTGACCGCAGGTGATGGCGTCCTCGACGAAGACACCTTCCTCGCGCATCTCGGCGACCTGGGCGACCGCGAGCGTCGCCATGGCGACCTGGGTGAACTGGGTCAGGAAGAGCACGCCGTCGGGGTGGACGTGCAGCTCGCCGTCGGCCCACAGCTCGGTCGGGTTGTCGCGCACCACGGCGAGGATGGAGAAGCCGAGGGCCTCGCGGGTGTGGGCGTCGGCGCGGTCCCAGACCTTGCGGGCGGCGGCGGAGCGGGTACGCGCCTCCAGACCCATGCCCTGGCTCTGGATGCCCTGGCCGGGGAAGGCGTACGTCGTGCGGGGTGCCGCCACGACGGCCTCCGCGACCATGGCCAGCTCGCCGTCGGCGCGGCAGGTGACCTCGACCACCGTGTCGCCACCGAGGACGCCGGTGCGCTCGACGGTGATCTCCACGTCGGCACCGGGCAGCAGCGGGGAGACCCAGCGGGTCAGCCAGCTGCGGATCGGGCGCGGGCGGTGGGTCGCGCCGACCGAGGCGGCAGCGCGCTGCGCCACGGCGGAGAGCCACATGCCGTGGACGATCGGTCCGTCGAAGCCCGCGAGGCGGGCGGCGGGGACGTCGGTGTGCAGCGGGTTGTGGTCGCCGCTGACGGCGGCGAAGGCGCCCATGTGGTGCGGAGCCGAGACCGTGAACCGGTCGAGGCGGGCACGGGGCTTCTCCTGGGCCTCGGGGGCGAGGGCGGCGGGGGCGACGAACTCGTCCTCGCCGACGCGGCCCCGGACCATGAAGCGCTCGCGCAGGATGGCCACGAGGGTCTCGCCCGTCGTGATCTCGACGGAGACCGAGATGACGTGACCGGCCGTGGTGTCCGCGACGGCCCCGCGCGTGGCGGTGATCGTCAGCGGGACGCCGGCAGAGTCGCCGGCGAGCGTCTCGAGTCCGCCATCGGACATCTCGATCCGGTGGTCGAGGTGCACCAGATCCAAGAGACCCTCGACGGCACCGATGCTGGCGAAGACCGCCGGCCAGGCGAGCCCGACCAGCGTGTCGGGGACGGCCTGCTCCTGCGGGTCGGCGACAGCGTCGCCGCGACGGGTGCGGGCGGGGCTGGTCACGCCGATGTGGTCGGCGACCAGGTCGGCCGACCAGGAGGTGTCGATGACGGCCTTGCCGTCGACGATCTCGGGCAGCGTGCCGCCCGCGGTGAGTGCCAGCAGGGCCCCCATCGCGTCGGCAGCGGCGTCCCCGGAGATGACCGGCAGTCGACCACTCGGAATACCGGAGAGGTCGACGCGCAGCTGCAGGTCGCCGCGGGTGAGGGGCACGCGCAGCACGGCGGTGTCGTCCCCCTCGGCCACCAGCTCGGCGGAGGTGCCGGCCAGCCGGTGCAGCGGGTTGCGCACGACGCGGCCCGCCCAGACCACATCCGTGGAGGCGAGGGCAGCCTCGATCACGCCGGTGTCGGCGCCCACGGTCGTGCGGCTCGCCGCAGGCACGACCTCGGTGTCGCCGAGGTCGGCCACGATCGCTGCCTCGAAGCGGTCGAGCAGGTCGGCGATCGGCTCGTCGACCTCGGTGATCCCGCCCACGGCGACCGGGCCGGGGATGACGATGACCTGGTCGGCGGGGTACGACTCGTCGTGGGCCTGCCACAGCGAGTCCGAGCGCCACCAGCGGCGCACGTCGGCGTCGATCACGGGGACGAAGCTGACCGGCTTGCCCGGGCGACGGCAGATCTCGAGGAAGTAGTGCACGTCCGCGGGGTGCAGCAGGCAGCTGGTGCCCGCGGGGTACGCCGCGACGAGCTCGTCCACCGCCGCCGTCGGGTCGTCCAGGTCGGAGTCGAGGCGCTCGATCGGACCGGAGCTCTGCGGGTGCACGCGCGCCAGGGCTCGGTCGAGCATGGCCTCGAAGCGGGTGCGGAAGGTGACGTCGAGCCAGCCGGCGCCGGCGCCGGGTCCGCTGAGCTCGACGTAGCGGCGCAACCACTGCTCGTAGGTCATCTCGGCGACGTCGCCGAAGTAGGGCTTGCAGGTCTCGGCCATCGCGGCGACCAGCTCGTCCTTGCGGGCGGCCGCTGCCTCGGCGTCGCCGGCGACCTCGTCGAGGACGCGACCGCAGCGCGAGGCCGCGTTGTCGATCTCGTGGATGTCCGCGCCCAGCTGGCTGCGGCCGGAGGTGACGTTGCCGTCACTGCGGCCGGCGCCGACCCAGCCGCCGTTGACCGACGGGGTGATGCCGGGGGTCTCGACGAGCAGCTGCTTGACCGCCGGGGAGGTGGTGGCCTCCTTGGCGGCCATCGCGGCGGTGCCGATCAGGACACCGTCGACGGGCATCGCTGCCTCGCCGTGGCCGGTCGCCCAGGCGCCGGTGAGGTAGTCGACCGCGCGGTCCGGCGTACCGATGCCGCCGCCGACGCAGACGACGAGGTTCTCGACCGCGCGGAGGTCGGGGTAGGTGGCGAGCAGCAGCTCGTCGAGGTCCTCCCACGAGTGGTGCCCGCCCGCGACGCCGCCCTCGATGTGCACGACGACCGTGGTGTCGACCTCACGCGCGATGGCGAGCACCTGGCGGATCTGCTTGACGGTGCCCGGCTTGAACACGACGTGGCTGATGCCGGACTCGTGCAGGTCCTCGATGATGGCGACGGCGTCCTCGAGCTCGGGCACACCCGCGCTGATCACGACACCGTCGAGCGGGGCGCCGGCGAGGCGGGCCTTCTGGACCAGGCGCTGGCCACCGAGCTGCAGCTTCCACAGGTAGGGGTCGAGGAACAGCGCGTTGAACTGGGCGGTGCGCCCCTCGTCGAGGAGCTCGGAGAGACGGGCCATGTTGCCGGCGAAGATCTCCTCGGTCACCTGCCCGCCTCCGGCGAGCTCGGCCCAGTGACCGGCGTTGGCGGCAGCCGCGACGATCTCGGGGTCGACGGTGGTCGGGGTCATGCCTGCGAGCAGGATCGGCGACTTGCCGGTGAGACGGGTGAACGCGGTGTCGACCACGGGCCTGCCGTCGCCGCGGTCGATCAGCCGGGGGGCGTACGCCGACCAGTCGGCCGCCTCCGGGACGGTGGCGCCGGGGGTGAAGAGGAGGTCGCGACCCTTGGCGGTCGCGGCAGGGATCACGGTGACGCCGCGGCCCCGCAGGGCGCGGCCGGTCATGTTGGCGGAGAGGTCGGCGGGGCCGAGGTCGACCACCCAACGGGTGGCGGGGCCGACCGCGTCGGTGAGCTGGCGGGGCCAGTCGACGGTCTCGAGGCAGATCGCGTGCGCGAGGTGCTCGGTCAGCCCGGCGTCGAGGCCGCACGCCTCGGCCCAGTCACGCGCCATGGCGACCGCAGGGGCGAGCGCAGGGTGGTGGAAGCCCAGGGCGACCTGCACCGACTCCACGGACGGGTCGAACGCGCGCCCACCGCGCACCTTGGACTCGATCTCGGCGGCCTCGGCGGCGGTGCGCTTCTCGATGGCGGTGCGCAGCCGGCGCAGGGCGCCCTTCGTGCCGCTGACAACGACGCGACGGGGGCCGTTGACGGCTGCGACGGTGGCGGAGTCCCCGGCCTCGGAGACCTCGGCGACGAGGTCCTGGACCTCGGCGAGGCTGGCTCCGCTGATCGCCAGCATGGGGGAGTCCTCGCCGTGCGCGACCAGACCGGCGCGGCGGCCGACGATGGAGGCGGCGGCGCCGATGAGGCGGGCGATGGCCATCAGCTCGACGTCGCTGGGGCTCGCGCCCTCGCTGGCAGCCTCCCGACGGCCCGCGAGGGCCGCGACGCCGACGATGCCCTGGGAGTGGCCGACAGTGGCGACCGGAGCGATCCGGGCGAGGTCGAGGCCCTCGTCGGCGAGGAGGTCCAGGGTGGCGAGCTGGGTCAGCAGCACACCCGGAAGGGCGAGCGCCGCCCCGGCCGTGTCGGCGCCGCGGGGGGCGACGTCGTCCGTGAGCCAGGCCTGGGGCTCGAAGGGGCGGGGCAGCGCGGCGGCCAGCTGGCCGGCGACGGGCTGGACGAGGCGGGCCGACTCCTCGACCAGGTGCGTGACCCGGGAGGTGTCGCGGTGCTCGCCGACGAGCTCGACGAGGGTGTGGAACCAGTCGGCGCCCTGCCCGCCGAACGTCACGGCGAACTCCTCGCCGTCGGCGAGCCGGTCGGCGAGGGTGAGGCCGCGCTCGGGGGTCGAGTGGTCGTGGGTCAGCGTGGTGGGGGGTAGCTGAGTCATATGAGGAGTACATCATGTTCCCCTCGTGAACCTGAAATCAGCCTCGCGTTTTTAACGAGGTTTTCATCAGGTTGATATCTACCCGTCAGTAGCCCTTCCGAGGCCCCGGAATCGCCGCACGTGTGGCCCCCTGGGCTGCGGGCCGGGCAGGAGGTCGCCCGGCCCCTGCTGGCGAGGAACCACCCGGGCCTTGCCCGAACCAGCGGCGCGCCTCGGGCTGGGAACGCTCAGTCGGCGTCCTTGATCTCGCAGATGACCTCGCCGTTGGTGACGCCCGTGCCGACCTCCGCCTTGAGGCCGGTGATGGTGCCGGCCTTGTGTGCCTTGAGGGGCTGCTCCATCTTCATCGCCTCCAGCACCACGATGACGTCGCCCTCGGAGACCGTGGCGCCGTCCTCGACCGCGACCTTGACGATGGTGCCCTGCATCGGCGAGGCGACCGAGTCGCCGGACGCCGCGGCTCCGGCCTTCTTGCCGCCCGCGCGCCTGGGCTTCTTCGCCCCACCGGCGGCACCGCCACCGCTCGCGGCCAGCCCTGCGGGCAGCACGACCTCCAGCCGCCGGCCGCCGACCTCGACGGTGACCCTGGTGCGCTCGTCCGACTCGGGGGCCTCGGCGGACTCGCCGGCGTACGGCGGGATCTGGTTGTCGAACTCGGTCTCGATCCACGACGTGTAGACGCTGAACCCCTCGGGCGCCTCGACGGGGGTTCCGATGAAGGCGGGGTCGCTGACCACGGCCGCGTGGAACGGGATCACGGTCGGCATGCCTTCGACGCGGAACTCCGAGAGTGCGCGACGCGAGCGCTCGAGCGCCTGGGTGCGGTCACGTCCGGTGACGACCAGCTTGGCGACCAGCGAGTCGAAGGCGCCGGGGATGGTCTCGCCCTTCTCGTAGCCGCCGTCGAGCCGGACGCCTGGTCCGGACGGGGGCGCCCACTCGGACAGCGTGCCGGGGGCGGGCATGAAGTTGGCTCCGGGGTCCTCGGCGTTGATGCGGAACTCGATGGAGTGACCCTCGACGCGCGGGTCGTCGTACCCCAGCTCCTCACCGGCGGCGACTCGGAACATCTCGCGCACCAGGTCGATGCGGGTGACCTCCTCGGAGACGCAGTGCTCGACCTGGAGGCGGGTGTTGACCTCGAGGAAGGAGATGGTGCCGTCCTGGCCGACGAGGAACTCGCAGGTGCCCGCGCCGACGTACTTCGCCTCGCGCAGGATCGCCTTGGACGACTCGTAGAGCGTGTTGACCTGGTCCTGGGTGAGGAACGGCGCGGGCGCCTCCTCGACCAGCTTCTGGTGACGACGCTGCAGCGAGCAGTCGCGGGTCGAGATGACGACGACGTTGCCGTGCTGGTCGGCCAGGCACTGAGTCTCGACGTGGCGCGGCTTGTCGAGGTACTTCTCCACGAAGCACTCGCCCCGGCCGAAGGCGCTCTTGGCCTCACGGACGGCCGACTCGAAGAGTTCGGCGACCTCCTCGCGCTTGCGCGCCACCTTCAGGCCGCGACCACCGCCGCCGAAGGCGGCCTTGATCGCGATCGGCAGGCCGTACTCGTCGGCGAACTTCTCGACCTCCTCGGCGTTCTCGACCGGGTCCTTGGTGCCGGCGACCAGGGGAGCGCCGACCTTCTCGGCGATGTGACGCGCCTTGACCTTGTCTCCGAGGTTCTCGATGGCCTCGGGCGGCGGGCCGATCCACACCAGCCCCGCGTCGATGACGGCCTGGGCGAAGTCGCGGTTCTCGGCGAGGAAGCCGTAGCCGGGGTGCACCGAGTCGGCGCCCGACTTCTCGGCGACTGCGACGATCTTCGCTATGTCGAGGTAGGAGTCGGCGGGGGTGGCGCCGTCCAGGGAGTGCGCCTCGTCGGCCAGCCGCACGAACAGGGCGTCCCGGTCGGGCTCGGCGTACACGGCGACACTGCCGATGCCCGCGTCCTTGCAGGCCCGGATGACCCGGACAGCGATCTCGCCCCGGTTGGCGACCAGGACCTTCTGCAGTGGCTTGACGTCGGCATTCTTGGCAGGCACGGCTCTCCTCAGGGCTGCGGTGGGCTCTCGGGGAGACTACTGCGCCCGAGTCCTGGCCCTTGAGGGGTCCCGGTCCGTGGCCTGTTCGGGTAGCCGCCGGTGGTCCGCGGGCGACGTCCCCGCTGGGTAGGGTGCGGCGCATGGGGACGCCTGAGCCAGTGCATGCGGGCCTGCCGTTCGACCCGATCGACGAGGCCGCCCGGCAGTGGGCCACGCACTGGGACGGCGTGGCCCAGATGCACGCGGTCACCTCCCTGATGCGGGTGCAGCAGGTCGTGATCGCGCGCCTCGACGGGCTGCTCAAGCCGCTCGGCCTGACCTTCGCCCGCTACGAGGCGCTCGTGCTGCTCACCTTCTCCTCGCGGGGCTCGCTACCGCTGGGGAAGATGGGGGAGCGGTTGCAGGTGCACCCGACGTCGGTCACCTCGATCGTGGACCGGCTTGAGGCCAGCGGTCTCGTCGTGCGACGTCGACACCCGGCGGACGGTCGAGGGGTGCTGGCCGAGATCACCGAGAGCGGCCGCGAGCTCGTCGAACGCGCGACCGCCGAGCTCGTCGGCGCCGACTTCGGGCTCGGGTCGCTCGACGACGACCGGCTCGGCGAGCTGTCCGAGCTCCTGCGCCCGATCAGGCAGTCGGCGGGCGACTTCTGAGCGGGCGTCTCTGCCGCTTCGCTCCCGGAGCCCGGCGGCGGCTCTAGGCGAAACTAGTAGGACGTCCTACTATCTTCGGTATGAACGCACGCGAGCGCTGGCAGGACCGCTACCAGAAGTCACGCGTCAGGGACGCCGACTTCACCACCCTCTCGCAGATGGAGGTCGAGCCGGCGTACGGCACCGACGACTCCGAGTGGCCAGGGGAGTTCCCGTACACGCGCGGGCTGTACGCGACCGGCTACCGCGGACGGGCGTGGACGATCCGCCAGTTCGCCGGGTTCGGCAACGCGCAGCAGACCAACGAGCGCTACAAGATGATCCTCGGCCGTGGCGGCGGCGGGCTGTCCGTGGCCTTCGACATGCCCACCTTGATGGGGCTGGACTCCGACGAGCCGCGCAGCCTCGGCGAGGTCGGCCACTGCGGCGTCGCGATCGACTCGGCCGCTGACATGGACATCCTCTTCGACGGGATCGCGCTCGACGAGGTCACCACGTCGATGACGATCAGCGGGCCGGCCGTACCGATCTTCTGCATGTACCTCGTCGCCGCGGAGCGTCAGGGCGCCGACACCGGCAAGCTCAACGGCACCCTGCAGACCGACATCTTCAAGGAGTACATCGCGCAGAAGGAGTGGCTCTTCGGACCCGAGCCGCACCTGAAGCTGATCGGTGACCTCATGGAGTACTGCGCGGATAACATCCCGGCGTACAAGCCGCTCAGCGTCTCCGGCTACCACATCCGCGAGGCCGGCTCGACGGCTGCGCAGGAGCTGGCGTTCACCCTCGCGGACGGCTTCGGCTACATCGAGCTCGGGCTCTCCCGCGGACTCGACATCGACGCCTTCGCTCCTGGCCTGAGCTTCTTCTTCGACAGCCACCTCGACTTCTTCGAGGAGATCGCCAAGTTCCGCGCCGCGCGCCGGATCTGGGCGACCTGGATGCGTGACGTGTACGGCGCGAAGACAGACAAGGCGCAGTGGCTGCGGTTCCACACCCAGACCGCCGGGGTCTCGCTGACCGCGCAGCAGCCCTACAACAACGTGGTCCGGACGGCGGTCGAGGCGCTCGCCGGGGTCCTCGGGGGCACGAACTCGCTGCACACCAACGCGCTGGACGAGACACTGGCGCTGCCGAGCGAGCAGGCTGCCGAGATCGCGCTGCGCACCCAGCAGGTGATCATGGACGAGACCGGCGTGACCAACGTCGCGGACCCGCTCGGCGGCTCGTGGTACGTCGAGGCGCTCACCGATCGCATGGAGGCCGAGGCGGAACGCGTGTTCGACCAGATCAAGCGATTGGCTCAGCAGGCCGTACCGAACGGCGACCACCCGATCGGC
>NZ_JAOPXP010000132.1 GCF_025965085.1 Marmoricola sp. | reverse complement strand
CTAGGTGACGAACTCGAAGAGCGGCGAGCCGGAGGCCACCTTCTCGATCGTCAGGTTGCTGGCCAGCATCCGGCTCATCAACGCCGGCAGTCCCGCCGCGGAGTCGAGGTCGATGCCGATCAGGGCGGGTCCGGTCTCCCGGTTGGACTTCTTCACGTACTCGAAGACCACGATGTCCTCGCCGTCGGCGAGGACGTGGTCGAGGAAGCCGCGCAGGGCACCCGGCTCCTGCGGAAACCCGACCAGGAAGTAGTGGCGCAGGCCCTCGTGAACCATCGAGCGCTCGATCACGTCGGCGTACCGGCTCACGTCGTTGTTGCCGCCCGAGACCAGGCAGCCGACCTGTGAGCCGGGCTCGAGGTCGATCTGCTCCAGCGCCGCGGAGGCCATCGCCCCCGCGGGCTCGGCGATGATCCCGTCGCTCTGGTAGAGCGCGAGCATCTCGGTGCAGATCGCGCCCGGAGCGACTGTCACGACCTCGTCCACCAGGTCCCGCACCAGCGGGAACGTCAGCCTGCCGACGGTGCCGACCGAGGCACCGTCGACGAACGTGTCGAGGTCGGCAACCGGCACCGGCCGGCCGGCGGCGAGCGCCGCCGCCATGCTCGCGGCACCGGCAGGCTCGACCCCGATGATGCGGATCTGCGGCCACGTCTCGCGCAGCCAGACCGACATCCCTGCGATGAGCCCCCCGCCGCCCACGGGAACCACCACAACGTCGAGCGGCCGGTCTGCGTCGCGAACCAGACCGACGGCGACCGTGCCCTGGCCGGCGATGGTGCGCTCGTCGTCGAACGGGTGGACGTAGGTGCTTCCCCGTTCCGACGCGAACTGCAGCGCGGCCGCGGAGGCCTCGTCGTAGGTCCTGCCCTGCATGGTCATCCGCACGCGGGACCCGCCCAGCTCACGGATGCGCTCACGTTTCTGCCGGGGCGTGTTGGTAGGCAGGAAGATGTGGCCGTCGGCCTCCAGGCGCGAGCAGCTGAGCGCGAGACCCTGCGCGTGGTTCCCGGCGCTGGCACACACCACCCCCTGCGCGAGCTCGTCGGCATCCAGCGAGGCCATCAGGTTGAAGGCGCCGCGCACCTTGTAGGAACGACCCACCTGCTGGTCCTCGCGCTTGAGGAGCACCTCGACGCCGTGGCGCTGGGACAGCCGCGCGGAGCGGTCCAGGGCCGTCGGCACCGCGATGCGGGGTACGACGGTGGCGGCGCGGGAGACGTCGTCCGGGGTCACGCTCATGCGCCAGACCCTAGATCGTCGCGCCGCCGCTCCCCTCCGGCGGGGCACCGGCTCACAGCTGCACGAACCCCGTGACGTCGAGGACGAGTTCTCCCTCGTCGTCGGAGGCCGCGAGGTCGACGGTTGCGGTGATCCGCCAGTCGTGGTCACCCTCGGGGTCGCCGATGATCTGCTGGATCTCCCACGTGCGTTCCATCCTCTCCACGAGGAGCATGCGCGGGCCCCGGGCGTCCTGGCCGGTGTCGATGCTGTCGTGCTCGGCGAAGTAGTCCTCCAGCGCGTCCCGCCAGTCCTCGCCGGTCATGCTCGAGCCGCCCTCGGCCTCGAGCTCTCCCAGCTGCTCCCAGCGGCGGAGGGCGGCGAGCTCGACCCTGCGGAACATCGCGTTGCGCACCAGCACGGTGAAGGCCCGCTCGTTGGCCGTGATCCGCTCCGGCACCGGCGGGAGCACGTCCGGCGCGGCCTCACCCGTCAGGCGGTCCGGATCGCTGAGGCGCTCCCACTCGTCGAGCAGGCTCGAGTCGGTCTGGCGTACGACGGCACCGAGCCACTCGACGATGTCCTCGAGCTCGTCGGTCCGGACACTGTCCGGCACGGTCTGGCGCAGCGCGCGGTAGGCGTCGCCGAGGTAGCGCAGCACCAGCCCCTCGGACCGGGTCAGGCCGTAGAACGCGACGTACTCACCGAAGGTCATCGCGCGCTCGTACATGTCGCGCACCACCGACTTCGGCTGCAGCGCGTCCTCGCCGACCCAGGGATGCCGCCGCCGGTAGAGGTCGTAGGTGTGCTCGAGCAGTTCCTGCAGCGGCTTGGGCCAGGTGACCTCGTCGAGCAGCTCCATGCGCTCGTCGTACTCGATCCCGTCGGCCTTCATCTCGCCGATGGCCTCACCGCGCGCCCTGTGCTCCTGCGCCCCGAGGACCGGCCGTGGGTTCTCCAGCGTGGCCTCGACGACGGAGACCACGTCCAGGGCGTACGTCGGCGCCTCGGGGTCGAGCGTGTCGAAGACCGCGAGGGCGTACGCCGACAGTGGCTGGTTGAGCGCGAAGTTGAGCTGCAGACCGTCCACGAGCCGGACCCGGCGTCCGTCCTCGTCGCGGGGCGACATCTGCTCCACCACGCCGGCAGCGAGCAGCGCGCGGTGCTGGGCCGCGCCCAGGCGCATCAGCCGCAGCTGGGACTTCGGGTCCTCGTGGTTCTCACGCAGGAGTCGGCGCATCGCGGCCGCGGGGTTCCCGGGCCTCGCGATCACGTTGAGCAGCATCGCGTGACTGACCCGCATCCGGGAGACCAGCGCCTCGGGGTCGGCGGCGACGAGCCGTTCGAACGTCTCCTCGGTCCAGTTGACCTGCCCCTCGGGGGGCTTCTTGCGCTGCACCCGCTTGAGCTTCTTGGGATCGTCGCCGGCCTTCTTGACCAGCCGGTGGTTCTCCACGACGTGGTCGGGGGCCTGGACGACCACGGTGCCGGCGGTGTCGAAGCCGGCCCGTCCCGCGCGTCCGGCGATCTGGTGGAACTCGCGTGCCTTGAGGAGTCGCTGCCGGCGTCCGTCGTACTTGGAGAGACCCGTGAACACCACCGTCCGGATCGGCACGTTGATGCCGACACCGAGGGTGTCGGTGCCGCAGATGACCTTGAGCAGGCCAGCCTGCGCGAGCTGCTCGACCAGGCGGCGGTACTTCGGCAACATGCCCGCGTGGTGCACGCCGATGCCGTGCTTGACCAGTCGGGACAGCGTCTTGCCGAAGCCGGGGCTGAACCGGAAGCCGCCGATCAGCTCGGCGATCCGGTCCTTCTCCTCGCGGGTGCAGATGTTGATGCTCGTCAGCGCCTGCGCCCGCTCGAGGGCGGCGACCTGGGTGAAGTGGACGACGTAGACCGGTGACTGGTTGGTGGTGAGCAGGTCCTCGAGCGTCTCGTGCAGCGGCGTCACCGCCCACTCGTAGCTCAGCGGCACCGGCCGGGTGGCGCTGGTGACGACCGAGGTCTCCCGACCCGTACGCCGGGTCAGGTCCTCGACGAACGGCGTGACGTCACCGAGCGTCGCGGACATCAGCAGGAACTGGGCGTGCGGCAGCTCCAGCAGCGGCACCTGCCAGGCCCACCCACGGTCGGGCTCGGAGTAGAAGTGGAACTCGTCCATCACGACCTGGCCGACGTCGGCGGCCGCCCCCTCGCGCAGCGCGATGTTGGCCAGCACCTCGGCGGTGCAGCACACGATCGGCGCCTGTGCGTTGACCGCGGCGTCACCGGTCAGCATGCCGACGTTCTCAGCGCCGAAGATGTCGATGAGGGCGAAGAACTTCTCCGAGACCAGTGCCTTGATCGGCGCCGTGTAGAAGGTCCGCCGGCCCTCCGCGAGGGCGGCGAAGTGGGCGCCGGTCGCGACCAGGCTCTTTCCGGTGCCGGTGGGCGTGGAGAGGATGACGTTGTTGCCGCTGACGATCTCGATCAGCGCCTCCTCCTGCGCCGGGTAGAGCGTCAGGCCCTGCTCGCCCACCCAGGTCTCGAAGAGGTCGAAGAGCACGTCCGGCTCCGGTGAGCCGGCGTTGTCGGGGAGTCGGTCGAGGAGTGGCATCGCCCGGACATCGTCCCCGACGGGCGCGCGTTCACCCAATCACCGCCGAGCGACCAGCCCCTCAAGTCCCTGGTCACTGTCTCGACGACGTCCCGGGTCACCGCCGGCGGGACCGATCGAAGTCCGCCTTCCGGATCAGGGCGTGGATGCCGGTCGTACGGTCGACGACCTGCGAGCACTGGAAGTCCGAGGCCGCCGAGAGGTAGGCGTAGGCGACCGGGCCGGCCATCCCCAGGTCGTCGGTCAGGAACGCGAGGGCGTGGCGCACGGCCGTCCTCATGGCGATGTCGAGGCTGGTCGCGTTTCCGCCGTTCTCGGAGCCGTCCGGGTCGCTGAGACCGATCGGGATCCAGAAGTCGGGGTTCTCTGCGAACGGGTACTCAAAGGCCGCCCTGGGCGCGCCGCGCTGCCCCTTCTTGACGACGGTGAGCCGGAACGTCGGACGCAGCGACCCCTCCATCGCGGTCAGCGCGACCTCACCGTCGCCCTGCGCCATGTGGGGGTCACCCGGCGAAGAACAGCGCCCCGGGCACCTGCACCGGCAGGTACAGAGTGGAACCGACCGTGAGGTCGTTGATGTCGATGTTGCCACCCGCATCGGTGGGCGGCACCGAGTCCACGAGTGCGGACGTGTCCCGCGCGAGGCCCATGATGCCGAGGAACGGGTTCAGGTCGAAGCCGACGGGGACCTCGCCGGGCAACCGGCCGCGCAGGCCGCCCCGGGTGCGCTCGACGGAGGTGAAGACGCTGATGTTGCCGCCCTGGTTGAAGTGCCGCCTCAACTCGGGGCGGTCCTCGAACCGCTCGGGGTACTCCCCCGGCAGCGCTCCCTTGCCGTGCCGGTTGGAGATCACGCCGTACGGGACCCGCAGGGGCAGCTCGAGCACCTCGATCTTCAGCACGTCGCCCGGCTCCGCGCCGCGCACGGCGATCGGTCCGGTCACGACGTGCGGGCCGGGGCCGTCGTGGGTCGACCTTGCAGCGACCGCCACCGCATCCTGCAGGACGTCGCGCGGGTGGACCCCGTAGGTCTCGAAGAAGGCGCGAGGGTCCTTGCCCTGGTCCTCGAGGACGCCCTCGTGGGAGATGGTGTCCATGGTGACGACGGCTCCGGAGTGCACGACCGCGACCGGTTCGCTGTCCCGGTTGGGCAGCCTGCCCCAGGAGACCTGGTCGGGAAGGGCCCGGATGTAGCGACCACGGGTCCGGCCCACGCCGGGCTGGAGCACCCGCGGGCTGCCGGAGCGACGTTGCGGGGCGGCCTGGGCCGTGCCCGTGGGCAGGAGGGTCGTGGAGCCGACGGCACCGGCTGCTGCAGCCGCTCCCAACAGCGTGCGCCTCCTGAGCCGGGCACCGATGTCGTCGGCGGCGGCCCGCAGGTCGATGTCGTGGTCGGGGCGCTGGGTCTGCGTCATGGATGCTCCAGGGTCGGGCGGGGTGGTTGCCGACGCAATCACTCCCGTGTTTCCGGCCGGGACGACCCAGGTTGCGCCGCGGTTAACCCGCCGGGCAACCGTGGTCGGCCGTTCCGCGCTCAGCGCTTCGAGGCGTCACCGACACAGAGCACGGCCCACGGCAGGGCCTCGAGGCGGGCCTCGGGGATCGGCTTCCCGCACACGTCGCAGCGCCCGTAGCTGCCCTCGTCGAGCTTCTCGAAGGCACGGAGCACGTCGCCGCGGATCAGCTGCAGCTTGTCGTGCACGGCCACCTGCGCGAGCCGGTCGACCGCCATCGACGTACCCTCGCCGATCCGCTTTCCGAAGGAGATCGATCCCTGGTCGGCCGGCTTCTTCTCCATCGTGGCCATCTGGTCATCGATCTCGGCGATCTTCTCGTTCAGCGCCGTGCGTGGGTCATCCATCTCCCCAGCATGCCTGCCGGCGGCTCAGTCCAGCGGGTTCTCGTGGGCCCAGACGGGCGAGTCCTTCGCGGAGAGGAGCTCGTGGCGCTCCGCGGGCTCCATCGCCTCGATCTCCGCTGCGAGGGAGTACGGGTAGCCCGCGACCTCCGCCGCGTCCGGGACCGGCACGACCGAGTGGACGATGCGGTCGTCGTACAGGTGCATCATCGTGAGCGCCTGGTGCCCGTCCACGGCGGACAGCAGCCGGTCGACCGGGGCCACGTCGGCCATGTAGCAGGTCGCGGAGGCCACGGACACCGGGACGCCGGCGAAGGTGGAGTAGGACGAGAAGTGGAAATGGCCACCGATCACGCCACGCACGTCGGTGCCGGTGATGACCTCGGCCAGCAGGTGCTGGTCGTGCAGCTCGATCAGCTCGGCCGCGCGCGTCATCGGGACTGGGATCGGCGGGTGGTGCAGCGCGATCAGGGTGCCGTGGGGTGCCGGCTCGGCCAGGACGTCGCCCAGCCACGTCAGCTGGTCGGCCGAGAGCTCGCCGTGGTGGTACCCGGGCACGCTCGTGTCCAGAGCGACCACGCGCAGTCCGCCTATGTGGTGCACCCGGTCCTGGGGCACGTCCTCGGTGGTCTCCTCGCCGAAGAGCTCGCGCGCGTAGTGCTCCCGCTCGTCGTGGTTCCCCATCACCCAGACGACCTCGGCGCCGAGCTCCGCGGCTGCCGGCTCCACGATCTCGCGCAGCCGCGTGTAGGCCTTCGCCTCTCCCCGGTCGGCCAGGTCGCCGGTGAACACGATGGCGTGCGGCGGCATCTCGAGCCGAGCCAGCTTCGCCATGGCTCTTCGCAGGTTCTCCTGCGTGTCGATGGCGTCGTAGAGACGCCGCTCCGCGAGGAAGTGGGGGTCGCTCACATGGGCGACGACATGGCGAGGGAGTGGGTGCTGGCCCAGCGGCATCACGCGGAAAGTCTAGAGTCAGACGCACGTCTGTGTGCACATAGGCTCGCCGAGTGCGCATCGCAACCTGGAACGTGAACTCACTCCGTAGCCGCATCGACCGTGTCGAGGCTCTCCTGCAGCGCCACGACATCGACGTGCTGGCCCTGCAGGAGACCAAGGCGCGCGAGGACCAGCTGCCGCTGATGGGGCTGACCGTGCTCGGCTACGACGTCGCGGCGGTCGGCCGCGACCAGTGGAACGGCGTCGCGCTCATCAGCCGGGTGGGCATCGAGGACGTCGAGACCGGGTTCCCGGGCATGCCGACCTGGGGTGAGCCGGCAGCAGAAGAGGCGCGCGCGATCGGGGCCAGGTGCGGCGGCGTGCGGGTGTGGTCGCTGTACGTCCCCAACGGCCGCAAGGTCGACGACCCGCACTACGTCTACAAGCTCGACTGGCTGGCCAGGCTTCGTGAGTCCGCGCGCTCGATGACGGGCGACGTCGCGCTGGTCGGCGACTGGAACATCGCCCCCCAGGACGACGACGTCTTCGACATCGCCGCCTTCGCCAGGAGCACCCACGTCACGCCGGCGGAGCGGGCTGCGTTCAACGGCTTCCTCGAGGACGGGTACGTCGACGTCGTACGCCCCCACGCGCCGGGCCCCGGCGTCTACACCTACTGGGACTACTACCGTCAGCGATTCGAGCGCAACCGGGGGATGCGGATCGACTTCGTCCTCGCCAACCCCTCCCTCGCCGCCCGCGTGACCGGCGCCTTCATCGACCGCGAGGAGCGCGCCGGCAAGGGAGCCAGCGACCACGCCCCGATCATCGTCGACCTGGACTGAGGGCCGGCCCGGGGGCCGGCAACCCTCGCTCCCCGTGCTTCAGGAGCGAGCGTCTCGAAACCTTCCTCGACCACCGCCGGGACACCGACCACCCCGCGCGCGTCGGCGGGGCCGCGAGGCACCGCCGCCCCGACGTTGTCGGTAGGTCCTGACACCCTCACCCACATGAACCTCCTGCTTCCCCTCCTGACCCTGGTGATCGGCACCCTCCTGGGCGCCGTCGCTGTGCTGGTGTGGTCGCGTCGCGCCGGTGACCCCGACGTTCTCCGGGCGCTGTCGGCACGCGGGGACGACCAGGCGGTGTTGCGGGACGGCCTCGACCGGCTTCACGAGCGGCTGATGGACGTGGAGCAACAGCGCGCGTCGTGGCAGGGGCAGCTGCGGCAGCAGGTCGACGACATGCGGCACAGCACCGACCTGCTGCGCCGCGAGACCGGTGCGTTGTCCACGGCGCTGCGCAAGCCGCACGTCCGCGGGCAGTGGGGTGAGCTGCACCTGCGGCGGGCGGTGGAGCTGGCCGGGATGGTCGAGCACTGCGACTTCCACGAGCAGGTCCACGTCGTGCGCGAGGACGGCAACCACCGCCCGGACCTCGTGGTGCGCCTGGCGGGCGGCCGGTCCGTCGTCGTCGACGCCAAGGTGCCGCTCGACGCTCACCTCGACGCCCTCGCGACCGACGACCCCGACGAGGCGCTCGCCCACCTGCACCGTCACGTGCGGCAGGTCCGGACCCACGTGGACGCGCTCGCGGGCAAGGCCTACTGGCGCTCGATGCCGGGAGCGCCCGAGTTCGTGGTCATGTTCGTCCCGGCAGAGTCGTTCCTCTCGGCCGCCCTGGAGACCGACCCCTCCCTGCTGACGTACGCCGCGACCAGGGACGTCGTGATCGCCACCCCCACGACGCTGATCGCCCTGCTGCGCACGATCGCCCACGGCTGGACCACCGAGGCCCTCGCCGAGCGCACCCGCGAGATCCACGAGCTCGGCCGTGAGCTGCACACCCGGCTCGGTGTGATGGGCGCACACCTGGACAAGGTGGGCCGCTCGCTCAAGGGCGCAGTGGAGGCCTACAACAGTGCCATCGGGTCGATCGAGAGCCGGGTGCTGGTGACCGCACGCCAGTTCGAGGACATCGGCGTCACCCGCAGCGAGCTGGCCCGGGTCCAGCCGGTGACACAGGTCCCGCGACCGATGACCGCCGCAGAGCTGCTCGACTCGGTGGCCGTCGAGCGACCCGAGCTGCCGCCGGCCATCCCCTCCCCCGAAGAACGCCGGTCCGGCGAGTCGCGCAGGTCAAGCGCCTGAAGCGACCTATCTTGAGGCTGTGAGCGCACCCACCCTGTGGGAAGAAGGCCGGATGTCCGGCAGCCGCATCACGCGGCTGGCGGTCCTGGGCGGCCTGCTGGTGCTCGCCCTCGACCTGGCGGTCTTCGGCCGGCTCACCCTGGTCTTCGACATCGGCTTCGTGCTCATCTGCCTGGGCGCGGCGCTGGCGGTGCATCCGCGCGACTTCTTGCGGGTGGCCGCGCTCCCACCGCTGCTGCTGCTCGGCTTCCTCACCGTCGTGGCCCTCACCCACCGGCAGTGGATCGCGGATGCCCGCGACGGTCTGGTGCAGGCGGTCGTCTCCGGCCTCGCTCACCGGGCCAGCGCCCTGCTGACCGGCTACCTCGTGGCCCTCGTGGTGCTGGCCATCAGGCAGCGAGTGCACCTCCGGCGGCGTCACTCGAAGCGCGACGGATCTCCTGCGCCGACCCTGGCCACGACCGGTGGGCCGTCGGAGGAGAAGTCCACGACGGTAGTGGGCTCCGACCCGCACTCGCCGGAGTCGATCACGGCGTCCAACCACTGATCGAGGTCGTCCTTGATCTGCCAGCCGTCTGTCATGGGCATGTCGGTGTCCGGCATCAGCAACGTGCTGGACAGCAACGGCTCACCGAGCTCCTCGAGGAGCGCCTGCGCCACCCGGTGGTCGGGGATGCGCACGCCGACCGTGCGCTTCTTGGGGTGCATCAGCCGTTTCGGCACCTCGCTGGTCGCCGGCAGGATGAACGTGTAGGGACCCGGCGTCGCCGCTTTCACCGCACGGAACGCCGTGTTGTTCAGCTGCACCAGCTGGCCGAGCTGGGCGAAGTCGCGACAGACCAGGGTGAAGTGGTGCTTGTTGTCGAGGCGGCGCAGCTTCTTGATGCGTTCCAGACCGTCGCGGTTGCCGAGCTGGATGCCGAGCGCGTAGCAGGAGTCCGTCGGATAGGCGATGAGCCCGTCATGGCGGAGGAGATCCACCACCTGGGCAATGGCACGCGGCTGCGGGTCGACCGGGTGGACGTCGTAGTAGCGGGCCACCGGGTCAGGAGCCGCTTCCGGCGGCGGCTGCCTTGCGCATGTCGCGACGAAGCTCGGGCGGGAGCGCGAAGATGAGTGACTCCTCGGCGGTGTGGACCGCCTGGGCGTCGGGGTAGCCACGCTCGCTGAGGAACGCGAGCACCCCCGCCACGAGGTCCTCGGGCACCGAGGCACCGGACGTCACGCTCACGTTGCGCACGCCGTCGAGCCAGGCCTCCTCGATCTCGCTGGCATCGTCGACCCGGTAGGCGGTCTTGGCGCCGGCCTCGAGCGCGACCTCGGCGAGCCGGACGGAGTTCGAGGAGTTGGCGGAGCCGACCACGATCACCAGGTCAGCCTCAGGACTGATCTCCTTGACGGCCAGCTGACGGTTCTGGGTCGCATAGCAGATGTCGTCGCTCGGCGGGTCCAGCAGGTGCGGGACGCGGCGACGGATCGCGGCGACGGTGGCCATCGTCTCGTCGACCGAGAGAGGGGTCTGGGAGAGCCAGGCCACCTTCGCCGGATCGCGTACGACGATCGCGTCGACGTCGTCGGGGCTCTGCACCAGCTGGATGTGCTCGGGAGCCTCACCGGCAGTGCCCTCGACCTCCTCGTGACCCTCGTGCCCGATCAGCAGGATGTCGTAGTCGTCGGAGGCGAAGCGCCGGGCCTCGTGGTGGACCTTGGTCACCAACGGGCAGGTGGCATCGATCGTCTTCAGGCCGCGCTCGGCAGCCTGCGCGTGCACCAGCGGCGAGACGCCGTGGGCCGAGAACACCACGGTCCTGCCCTCGGGGACCTCGTCGAGCTCCTCCACGAAGATGGCGCCGCGCGACTCGAGGTTGGCCACGACGTGCTTGTTGTGCACGATCTGCTTGCGCACGTAGACCGGCGAGCCGTAGAGGTCGAGCGCCTTCTCCACGGTGATGACGGCGCGGTCCACGCCGGCGCAGTACCCACGCGGCGCCGCGAGGCGCACGGCGCGGTCGGCCTCGTCGGGCGACAGGACGCTCGGCGTACCCAGGTCAGTCATACGGCCAATCGTAGGTGGGGGGCCTTAAGGTCACCGCATGGCCTTGGAGACCTCGCCGGAGCATCCGGCGCCCGTGCGCCAGATCAGCCAGGCGATCGGCCAGTGGATCGACCGGCTGGGTCCGGTGTGGGTCGAGGGCCAGATCACGCAGATCTCGCGTCGCGGTGGCATGAACACCGTCTTCCTCACGCTGCGCGACAAGCTCGCGGACATCTCCGTGCCGGTCACCTGCAACCGGGGCGTCATCGACTCGCTGCCCACCCCGCTGGTGGAGGGCGCGCAGATCGTCTGTCATGCCAAGCCGTCCTTCTATCCCACCCGCGGCACGCTCTCGCTCAACGTCCGCGAGATCCGGCTGGTCGGTGAGGGCGAGCTGCTGGCCAGGCTCGAGCGGCGCCGCCGCCTGCTCGCAGCCGAGGGACTCTTCGCCGAGGAGCTCAAGCGCCCGCTCCCGTTCCTGCCGCGCAACGTCGGCCTCGTCACGGGCCAGAACTCCGCTGCCGAGCGCGACGTGCTGGACAACGGCCGCCGGCGCTGGCCCGGCGTGCGCTTCACCGTGAAGTACGCCGCGATGCAGGGCGTGCACTCCGCCCGCGAGGTGATCGAGGCGCTGCAGGTCCTGGACCGCGACCCGCACGTCGACGTCATCGTCATCGCTCGCGGAGGTGGCTCGGTCGAGGACCTGCTGCCGTTCTCCGACGAGGCCCTGGTCCGGGCCGTCTTCCTCGCCACCACCCCGGTCGTCTCGGCGATCGGTCACGAGCCCGACTCCCCCATCCTCGACCTCGTCAGCGACGTCCGCGCCTCGACACCGACCGACGCCGCGAAGCGGGTGGTGCCCGACGTGGCCGAGGAGGCGCAGCGGGTGCTGCAGATGCGCGAGCGCGGACGACGGACGATCCGCAGCCTGGTCGAGCGCGAGGTGCACCAGCTCGCGGCACTGCGCTCTCGGCCGGCGCTCGCCGACCCTCGCTCGGGGCTCGACGAGCGGCTGCGGGAGATCGAGGACTACCGCGAGCGCGCGCGACGCACCTTCCGCCACCGCATCGACCGCGGCGACGACGACCTCGTGCACCAGGTCGCGCGCATCCGGGCGCTGTCGCCACTGGCGACCCTGCGCCGGGGCTACGCCGTACTCTCCGACGCCGAAGGCCGAGCACTCTCGAGCGTCGAGTCGCTCGAGCCCGGCGAGGCCCTCCACATCCGGGTGGCCGACGGCCGCATCGGTGCCACCACCACGTCGGTCGACCGGATCGACCTGATGCCCGACGCCAGCGACGAAGAGGACGACCGTGACTGAGCAGCCCCAGAACGCAGAGCCCTCCTACGAGGAGGCCCGCGACCGGCTCATCGAGGTCGTGCGCACGCTCGAGCAGGGCGGCACCAGCCTGGCCGAGTCGCTCGCCCTGTGGGAGCAGGGCGAGGAGCTCGCCAAGGTCTGCCAGCGCGCGCTCGAGGGCGCCCGCGCCCGCCTCGACGCGGCCCTGGGCGAGGATCGGGAGTAGGACCCAGGCAGGACCACTGGTCCCTCTGCACCGCTGGTGGTGGGAAGCCGCGGCGCGAGGCTGCGATCACCCCGCCAGCCGCCGGCCGCCCGTCAGGGTGGCGGCGAGGTCGCGGATCTCCTGGTCCGGCGCGGTCCCGACGACGAGGAGCGACTCCGCCCCGGTGCCGCCGGAGCGGAGCGAGCGCGCGACGGCATAGTCGCCTCCGGTGTCCGTCCACGTCTGCCAGGTCTGGCCTGCGATCGTGACGTCCTTGCCGCGCTGGGCGTCGACGTCGACGTGTTCGCGGGCGAGGTCCTGGACGGTGGACTGCGACTCCTCGACGCCGACGTACTTGCCGTCATTCGTCAGCATTCCGAGGTGCCAGGCCGGCGCCGCCCCCCTCGTGTACGTCGCGCTGGTCGCCGACCAACCGGTGGGGAGCTTCTCGGGCGTCACCACGAGCAGCTGCTTGTCCGCCCTGGCCATCCTCGCCACTGCGACATAGTCCACGGCGCGGACCGGGGTCGGCTCGTTGTCCCGGGTGACCGCACGGAACGCCGCAAAGGCGAGCACGGCGAGCACGGTGACCAGCATGGCGCCCACGAGACCACCCGATGTCCGCGAGTAACGGCCCCCGGCACTGCCGACCACAGGGGCTGGGCGGGATCCCCCAGCGGGTGCTGGCCGCTCCGACTCGCTCATGGGCCCCATCCTGCCAACTGCAGGGAAGGTTACGATCACTGCCATGTCTGAGAGCCACATCCCCGACTCCCTCACCGTCGCCCCCACCTACCCGGACCGCAACCTGGCTCTCGAGCTCGTGCGCGTCACCGAGGCGGCCGCCATGGCCGCCGGGCGCTGGGTGGGCAAGGGCGACAAGAACGGCGCCGACGGGGTTGCGGTGAACGCGATGCGCACCCTCATCTCGACCGTGGGCATGCGGGGCACGGTGGTCATCGGTGAAGGCGAGAAGGACAACGCCCCGATGCTGTACAACGGCGAGGAGGTCGGTGACGGCGAGGGCCCCGAGTGCGACGTGGCCGTGGACCCGATCGACGGCACCACCCTGGCCGCCAAGGGCATGGCCAACGCCATCGCGGTGCTGGCGGTCTCGCCCCGGGGCTCGATGTACGACCCCTCCGCCGTGTTCTACATGGAGAAGCTGGTCACCGGCCCGGAGGCGGCCGACGTCGTCGACATCCGCTACCCGGTGGCCGAGAACATCCACCGGATCGCGAAGGCCAAGGGCAACAAGCCCGAGGACGTGACGGTGGTCGTGCTCGACCGGCCGCGCCACCAGAAGATGGTCGAGGAGATCCGCGCCTCGGGCGCCCGCATCAAGTTCATCACCGACGGCGACGTCGCCGGCGCCATCATGGCCGCGCGCGAGGGCACAGGTGTCGACCTGCTGCTGGGCATCGGCGGCACCCCGGAGGGCATCATCTCCGCCTGCGCGATGAAGTGCCTCGACGGCGTCATCCAGGCTCGCCTCTGGCCGACCGACGACGAGGAGAAGCAGCGCGCGATCGACGCGGGGCACGACCTGGATCGCGTCCTGTACACCGAGGACCTGGTCTCCGGCGACGACTGCTTCTTCGTGGCCACCGGCATCACCGACGGCGAGCTGATGCAGGGGGTCCGCTACAAGGCTGGCGGCGCCTCCACCCACTCCCTTGTGATGCGCTCGCGCAGCGGCACGATCCGCTCGATCCACTCCGAGCACAAGCTCAGCAAGCTTCGCGCGTACGCCGACGTCGACTACGAGCACTGAGGGGCAGCACGTGATCGTCGTCGCCGGTGAGGCCCTCATCGATGTCGTGGTGGACCGCGACGGTGACTCCAGCGAGACCCCGGGTGGCTCGCCCCTGAACGTCGCCGTAGGCCTGGCCAGGCTCGACGTCCCCACCACCCTGGTCAGCCAGGTGGGGCACGACGAGCGCGGCGGCCTGGTGGTCCAGCACGTGACGGCCAGCGGCGCCGAGATCGTCGCCGTACCGACCACCACCGGCCGTACGTCGGTCGCCACCGCCCACCTGGACGTGGGAGGGGCAGCGAGCTACGACTTCGACCTCGAGTGGAGCCTGCCGCGCCAGGAGCTGCCCCGCTGTCACGCCCTGCACGTCGGATCGCTCGGCACCGTGCTGGAGCCCGGCCGCGAGAGCGTGCTCGACCTCGTCGAGCAGGCCTGCGCCCGGGACACGTTCGTGAGCTACGACGCCAACCTGCGCGAGTCCTTCGTCGACGACCACGACCTCGCCCGTGCGCAGGTCGGTGAGCTCGGCGCCCGGTGCACGCTGGTCAAGCTGAGCGACGAGGACGCCGGGCTGCTCGAGCCAGACTCCGACCCCGACGACGTCGCTCGTGCGCTGCTCCGGGGAGAGCGCACCTCCCTCGTGATCCTCACCCGCGGACGGGACGGCGCGACGGCCTTCACCGCCCACGGCGAGACGAGCGCCCGCCCCCGTCCGATCGAGGTCGTCGACACGGTCGGCGCCGGGGACGCCTTCATGGCCGCGACGCTGGCTCAGCTGTGGGACCTCGATGCCTTCCGCCAGCCGGGCCCCGGCCTGGAGCTGGCGGCGGACGAGGTCGCGCGCCTGGTGCGCGGGGCGATCGAGGTCGCCGCGATCACGTGTGAGCGACGCGGAGCGAACCCGCCTCGACGTCAGGAGCTGCCTCCCGGGTGGCCCGTCTGAGCTGCTGTGCGCGCAGCGCCGACAGCACCTGGTCCATCACGGCCGGGTCCACGGCCATGCCGCAGTGGCTGGTGCGCACCTCGACCTGCTCGGCGGCGGGATCCAGGCACGCACGCCAGTCGACGATGCCGTCCCGCTTGCTGTAGATGACGGTGAAGCCGAGCTCGGGGTCGATGGGCTCATGGCTCTCCTCGAAGGAGAGCCGGGCGCACTCACCGCCGAAGCAGTCCACGCTCATCATGCCGCGGAAGCCCGCGCGGGTGAGCTTGGCGAGCATCTGGGCGTCCCAGGCCAGCACCCGGTGGATGGCGCCCGGGGCCAGGACGGGACTGCCCAGACTGATGATCCCCTCGATCAGGTCGGGCCGTCGGGCGGCGAGCCCGCGGGCGAGCATGCCGCCGAGGCTGTGCCCCACGATGCTCACCTTGCGGTCGCGCCTGGTCGCGATGGACTCCACCCGACGCTCGAGCTTGTCGGCCGCCTGCCGCGTGCAGCCCGCGTTCACGTGGATCTGGGCGCGGTAGGTCCGGAAGCCCTGGTGGCGCAGGAAGACCGACATCGCCTTGAGGGTCGTGTCTCCGGCCATGAACCCGGGGACCAGCAGCACCGGGGCGTGCGCGGGGACGCGGTGGCTACCGGCGTACGGCAGCAGGGCGCGGGCGCGACGGTCCGAACGTGAGCGGCGCACCAGACGGGCTCCCTCGACGATCGCACTGGCCTCGCGGGACAGCGCGCGCACTCCGGTGGGCCCGTCGAATCCTGCCGGCAGCAGGAAGGAACCGAGAGGTGAGTTCACTTGTTGAAGGTAGCGTTACTGCTGAGTCACGAGCCAGATTTCTGTCGATCTTTCTACCTTTCGTCCTCATTAAGGCGCTACATGTCTGTTTACGTCTCGGAAGAACTGTTCGCACCTGTCTCGCCAGGGATAGAGCTGTGCTACCAGACCTTCGGATCCCCCGACGGGGATCCGCTCCTGCTGGTGATGGGTCTCGGCGGCCCGATGACCTGGTGGGACCCCGAGCTGTGCACGATGCTGGCGGAGGCCGGCTTCTTCGTCGTGCGCTTCGACAACCGGGACACGGGACGGTCGAGTCGCGCCGCGGGCCGGGTCACGCGCCGCCAGCTCGTGCAGGCCTTCCTCGGTCGCGGGGGCCGCGTCCCGTACACGCTCAGTGACATGGCAGGCGACGCGTTCGGCCTGATGGACCACCTCGGCTGGGACAGCGCTCACGTCGTCGGGGTGTCGATGGGCGGGATGATCGTGCAGACGATGGCGATCGACCAGGCGACCCGGGTCCGGTCCCTGACCTCGATCATGTCGACGGTGGGCCGGAGGACCGTCGGTTGGCAGCACCCCTCGCTGCTGCCGATGCTCCTGGCCAACCGCGCCGCCGGGCGTGAGGCCTACGTGGCGAGCTCGGCCAAGATGTGGCAGTTGATCGGCTCCCCGGGCTTCCCGCTCGACGAGGAGAAGGGGCGTACCCGGGCCGAGGACACCTTCGACCGCGGGGTCTCTGCCAGCGGCGTGCTGCGCCAGATGATCGCGATCATCAACCAACCCGACCGTTCCAGGGCCCTGGCGGCCCTGCGCGTTCCGGCCGCCGTGGTCCACGGCGCTGCGGACAAGATGGTGCACGTCTCGGGCGGCCGCGCCACAGCCCGCGCCATCCCCGGCGCGGAGCTGCTGCTGATCGACGGGATGGGCCACGACATGCCGAACGAGCTGTTCGAGACCTTCACCGACGTCATCCGGCGTACGGCGGACCGAGCCGGGCGTGCCACCCGGTCCGACCGGAGCGCCTGACCGGACCCCCGGACGCACGACGTCCGCCGACGCGTCGGCGGACGTCATGGTGCTGGGATGAGCCGCGAAGCAGCCCGGGGAACCAGGCTCAGGCGCTCAGGCGCTCCCCGCTCGCGGCGTCGAAGACGTGCACGTGGTGCGGGTCCGTGGTGACGTGGATCGTCTCGCCCTTGTGCACCGTGTCGCGGCCGTTGACCCGGACGATCACGTTGGCGGGCGCGCCCTCGACACCGCTGGTGCCGTAGACGAACGCGTCGGAACCGAGCTCCTCCACGACGGTGACCGTGACCGGCAGGCCGCCCGCATCCGGGGAGACCAGGCGCCAGGTCTCGGGACGCACACCCACGACGATGTCACCCTTCATCTTCTTGCTGGCCTCCTCGTCGACCGGCACCAGGTAGTCACCGATCTTGGCCTGCCCGTCGTGCGCGACTGCCGCCATCAGGTTCATCTGCGGCGAGCCGATGAAGCCGGCCACGAAGAGGTTCACCGGCCGGTCGTAGAGGTTGAGCGGCGTGTCCACCTGCTGGAGGTAGCCGTCCTTCATCACCGCGACGCGGTCACCCATCGTCATGGCCTCGACCTGGTCGTGGGTCACGTAGACCGTGGTGACCCCGAGGTCGGCCTGCAGCTTGGCGATGTCGGTGCGGGTCTGCACGCGCATCTTCGCGTCGAGGTTCGACAGGGGCTCGTCCATGCAGAACACCTGCGGCTTGCGGACGATCGCGCGCCCCATGGCGACGCGCTGGCGCTGACCACCGGAGAGCGCCTTGGGCTTGCGTTCGAGGTACTCGGTCAGGTTGAGGATCCGCGCGGCCTCCTCGACCGCCTTCTTGCGCTCGTCGGCCGGCATCTTCGCCATCTTCAGCGAGAAGGCCATGTTCTCCGCCACGGTCATGTGCGGGTAGAGCGCATAGTTCTGGAACACCATCGCGATGTCCCGGTCCTTGGGCGGCAGCTTGGTGATGTCCTTCTCGCCGATGAAGATCTGCCCGTCGTTGACCTCCTCGAGGCCCGCGAGCATCCGCAGGGTGGTCGACTTGCCGCACCCCGAAGGGCCGACCAGGACCATGAACTCACCGTCCCTGATCTCCAGGTCGATGCCCGGGACCGCGGGCTTGTCCATGCCGGGGTACCAGCGCTGGGCCTTCTTGAACGTGACTGTGGCCATGGTGCATTCATCTCCTCACCGGCAGGAACGTGCCGGACGATCCGTTGTAAGTGATGCCGGTCACACTACGGGTCAGGCGTCCCGCCCACCAGAGCCAGCCCGCGACCGTCGGGGCGCCAGGTCACCGGGACGGGGTCGATGAGGCCTCCGACGAACGTCTTGTCGGGCCCCTGGTTGCGGAAGGCCATGAGGTAGG
>NZ_JAOPXP010000196.1 GCF_025965085.1 Marmoricola sp. | reverse complement strand
GAGGGCGACGAGCGCGCGGATCTCTGGCAGCTGGCGGTGGACACGTGGCCGACCTACGCGGAGTACGAGAAGAAGACCGACCGCCAGATTCCGGTCTTCAAGCTGACACCGGTCGACTGAGCGGCCTCAGCAACTTCTCGATTCGTGTCCTACTGGCCCGGTTATCGCACGTATTGGATGGTCAAGAATCGGGCATGGGACCGCAGAGCGCGGCGACCGGCGACCGGCGACAGCCGGGTCCTGCGGCTGCCACGCGCCCTCGGGGTGGGCGGCCCTGCGTCGCACCGTCGCACCGTCGCACCGGGCCGAGGCTCGCGCTCCCCGGCCAACGCCCCGGGCACCCCGGCATCCGGGCCGCCTGCACCCGGTGGTCACGGTCTCGCAGACCGTGCGTCACGTTCTTCCGTACGCCGAGCGCTGTGTGCGACTGCGATGGTGATTGCCGGAGGACGCACAGTCCTCGGCATCGCCTTCACCACAGCGTCGGCAACAGCAGCAGAAGGTCCTGACTCGACGTCAGGCATCGATGGACTCGTGTCCGGCAACCGGTCCGCGGGCGTCCTCCATGCCCCCGTGGAGGTGTCCCGCAACCAGTGACTGCCGTGGGCCACCACAACAGGTCGATCCACTCCGTTCCTGACCCGACCACGCCCGGAGAGGGGGCCGACTCGAGCAGCACAACGGCATCCGGGGACGGTGGTACGCACCTCTCCCGGGCGAGCGCAGCACCACGGGTCGGTCTCTCGCCCCCGGCTCCGACCGGCGGGCCTGCGCAGGGCGTGCGGTGCCTCCAGGCCGACGCGGACGAAGTGGCTCAGGTCGAGATCGAGGTCGCCAGTGCGGCGAGGTGGCACAGGCGGGCGATCTCGGAGTCGAGGATCTCGGGCCCGCCACGGCGGGCGATCACGATCATCTCGTCCTCCTCGAACGAGCAGCCGGCAACGAGCATGTCCGACATCCGCTCGGGCACCTCGATGCGCTGGCCGCGCTTGAGGTCGAGCGGCCAGGAGATGTCGGCAGGGATCTCGTTCGGGGCGGCCGGCGAGCCGTGCAGCACCTTGGCGCCATCGCCGACGCGGCGTACTCGGACCGCCCAGTCGACCACGAACGTCGCAGGCAACAGGTCCACCAGCGTGTCCCGTGCCCGGTGGGGGTCGGAGGTCATCGCCTCGACCACCTCGAGGTCACGGGTCAGGTTCGAGCCCGCCCCGTAGTGCGAGATCCACAGCACGCGCACGTCCGGGAGCGCCGTACACGCCGAGATGATGCTGTCCGGCATCACTCCCGCCTCGGCGGCGAGAAAGACGTCGTCGATCGCGCGACCGTCATGGGTGCGCTCGACGATCTCGATGGCATCGATGTTGCCACCGGCAGAACCGATCGCCGAGGCCAGCCGTCCCAGCGAACCGGGTACGTCGGGCAGCTCCACGCGGAGCAGGTAAGCCATGTGACGACCCTAGCCAAGGGGTGTTACTGCGCGATTTCGTCGTGTCGCTCGAGAAACGGTCCCTGCTGCCGCCCCCACCGGACTCATCGGACGAGCTTCACGTTGAAGTCCGGCTTTCCGAGAGCACCCATCAGCCGCACCCAGAGGCCCATCCACATCTCCAGCCCGCGCGCGTTGTGCAGTCCGTCGAGCTCGACGATGTCCTGCCAACCGAGCTCGCGAAGCACTCCAACGACCGCCTGGAGCGCCTCGGAGTCATCGCCGGCGGCGAAGATCGTGGTGTCCCCGTCACCGAGCGCGGCGGGGTTGACCATCACCGACGCCGTCACCGTGTTCAGGGCCTTGACCACTCTGGCCTCGGGGAACGCGCGCTGGATCTGCTCGGCGAGGGAGTCCGTGTCCTTGACGCCCAGGGTGGGCGGGAACCCCTGGGAGAAGTCGAGCGGGTTCGCCACGTCCAGGAGCACCTTCCCGGCCAGGTGCTCAGAGCCGACCTGTCCGAGCGCGGCCACGCTGGCCAGTCCGTTCGTGGCGTTGACGACGAGGTCCGCGCCGGCGGCCGCTGTCCCCAGGGGTCTGAGGGGCACGTGGGCGGTGGCCCACTCCTCGCGCTTGGCGGTCTCCGTGGGGTTCCGCGTCCCCACGACCACGTCGTGCCCGAGGCGCTGCAGTGCACCGGCCAGGGTCCGCCCGACCACGCCTGTTCCGATGATCGCGATCCTCATGCACCCGAGCGTAGGTCGCTCGACGCCGCTGGGGGAGGGCTCGAGAGGGGGTGCGCGATCCGGTCGAGCCCTACTGTGTGCGCATGAGCCGAATCCTCGTCACGGGCGCCACCGGTTTCATCGGGCGCCGCTTGGTCCCGGCCCTGCTGGACGCCGGGCACGAGGTGCGGGCGATGACCCGGCGGCCGGCGGCGTACGACGGACCGGGTGAGCCTGTCGCGGGGGACGTCGACGACCCCGCGTCACTGAGGGCAGCCCTCGAGGGCGTGGACGTGGCCTACTACCTCGTCCACTCCCTCGACGACGCCGAGTTCGAGCGCAAGGACGCCCAGGCGGCGCGCTCGTTCGCCGGCGCGGCCGAGGCCCAGGCGGTCCGGCAGATCGTCTACCTCGGCGGACTGGGCGAGGACGGCGAGCTGTCGGCGCACCTGCGGTCCCGACGCGAGGTCGAGAGGCTGCTCGCCGAGCGCGGGGTGCCGGTGACCGCGCTGCGCGCCGCCATCGTGGTCGGAGCGGGCGGCATCTCGTGGGAGATCACCCGGCAGCTGGTCAAGAACCTGCCTGCCATGGTGGTCCCCAAGTGGGCGGCGACGAAGACTCAGCCGGTGGCGGTCGACGACGTGGTGCGCTACCTCGTCGGGGTGTGTGACAACGAGGCGGCGATGGGACAGACCTACGAGATCGGCGGACCCGACCAGCTCACCTACATCGACATGCTGCGGGTCGCGGCCAGGCTGGACACCGGTCGGAGCGTGCCGATCGTCCAGGTCCCCGTGCTGACCCCCGGCCTGTCGTCCCGGTGGCTGGCCCTGGTCACCGACGTCGACGTCACCACCGGCCGCAACCTGATCGACTCCATGGGCACCGAGGTCGTCGTGACCGAGCAGCGCATCCGCGAGATCGTGCCCGGTGAGCCGCTGGGGTACGCCGAGGCCGTGCGCCGCGCGCTCCAGGAGGACCGGTCGGGCTGAACCCGGGCGACCGCCTCAGCCCGGGAGCGGCGGGAGGATGGCCGGCAGGGCGTAGAGCATCGTGACCGACCAGACGAGGTGGGTGAGCACCGGCGCGAGGATGCCCCCGGTGGCGCGTCGTTCGAGTCCCACCACCACGCCCAGCACCAGCGCGGCGAAGGCCAGCATCACGTTGCCCGTGGCGGCGGTCGCGATCGCGTAGGCAACGGCCGTCACCGGGACCTGGTGCTGGCGGATGGCGGCGTACAGGCCACCGCGGAAGAAGAGCTCCTCGGCGATCCCGTTGAGCACGGTGACGACCAGGAGCAGGAGCGGCGCGGGCCCCTCCCCGGCAAAGTGGAGGACGGCCCGGACCTGGTCGGCCAAGGGGCTGATCAGCCGCACGACGAACGCGCCCGCGACGAAGACGCCGGCGAGCCCGAGCCCGACCAGGATCGGCTGCACGACCGGACGGACCGCAGCGGTCTCGTCGATGCCGATGCGGCCGAGGTGGATCGGGCCCGAGGCGAGAGCTCCCACGGTCCAGACGAGCGCCAGCAGCAGGGTGGCGCCGTAGAACTCGACACTGCCCGGATCGGTACCCCTCAGGGCGAACGCGAGGACCAGGGCCCCGACCACCACGACCACACCGCTGACGACCTGGCGGCGACGGAACTCCCGGTCCGACTGGCGATGGTCCCGCGGAGTCATGTCCCAGAGCGTGTGGCGCAGCTGGAGTCCGAGGCGTCGCATCCTGCGACAGTAACCGGCCGTGCGCAGCCCCAGACCTGCTCGTGGCCAGTCTCACACGGGGCTTCCCGCCCCCTCGTAGGGTCGAGGGATGACGTCGATCATGTGGTTCAGACGTGACCTGCGGTTGCGCGACAACCCGGCGCTGCGCGAGGCAGCCGACCACGGTCCCGTCCTGGGGCTGTTCGTGCTCGATCCCGGCCTGTGGCGGAACGCCGGACCGGCCAGACGTGCCTGGCTGGCGGCCAGCCTGCGGTCCCTCGACGAGTCGATGGGGGGACACCTGTGCCTGC
>NZ_JAOPXP010000191.1 GCF_025965085.1 Marmoricola sp. | reverse complement strand
GGGGCCACGCAGCGTCACGAGGTCGCGCAGCTCCTCGTTGGTCAGCTCGGTCAGCGCCACCTCGCCCGAGCCCAGCACCGACTCCGCCAGCGTCCGTTTCCGCTCCAGCAGCACGCCGATCCGGTGCTCGATGGTGCCCTCGGCCAGGAGCCGGTGGACCTGCACGGCGCGCGTCTGGCCGATCCGGTGGGCGCGGTCGGTGGCCTGGTCCTCGACGGCCGGGTTCCACCAGCGGTCGAAGTGGATCACGTGGTCGGCCCGGGTGAGATTGAGGCCCGTGCCGCCTGCCTTGAGCGAGAGCAGGAAGACCGGCGCGACGCCGTCCTGGAAGTCGCGCACCATCTGCTCACGCGCCCGGATGGATGTGCCGCCGTGCAGGAGCAGCGTCGGGATCGAGGCGGCGGCGAGGTGGCGCTCTAGTAGGCGCGCCATCACGACGTACTGGGTGAAGACGAGCACCGAGCCGTTCTCGGAGAGGATCGTGCCGAGCAGCTCGTCGACCAGGTCGAGCTTCTCCGAGCGTCCCGTGAGCCGGCCGCCGGCCTGCCGCAGGTAGTGCGCCGGATGGTTGCAGATCTGCTTGAGCCCGGTCAGCAGCGCCAGCACCAGCCCTCGACGCGTGGCCTCGTCGGCCCGCTCTATCCGGTCCATCGACTCGCGGACCAGGGCCTCGTAGAGCACCACCTGCTCGCGGGTCAGGCTGAGCACGTGATCGGTCTCCGTCTTGGCCGGGAGCTCGGGCGCGATCCCGGGGTCCGACTTGCGGCGACGCAGGAGGAACGGCTCGACGAGCTGCGCGAACCGGCGTGCCACAGACGGGTCGACCCCACTCTCGATCGGGGCGGCCCAGACCTTGCGGAACGCCGCCCGCGAGCCGAGCAGCCCGGGGGTGGCCCAGTCGAGGATCGCCCAGAGCTCGGTCAGGTTGTTCTCCACCGGCGTGCCGGTGAGGGCCACGCGGCACTGCGACCCGATCGTGCGCAGGTTGCGCGCCGTCGACGACGTGGCGTTCTTGATGTGCTGGGCCTCGTCGGCCACCACCAGGTCCCAAGGAACGGTCGCGAGCGACTGGTGGTCGAGCCGCATCGTCCCGTAGGTCGTCAGCACGAACCCGTCGTCGACGTCCGCCAGGTCCCGCGAGGCACCGTGGAACCGCCGGACCGGCACCCCCGGGGCGAACCGGTGGATCTCCGCCTCCCAGTTGCCCATCAGGCTCGCCGGACAGACCACCAGGGTCGGTCCCTTGGCCAGGGACCGCTGCCGGCGGTGGAGGTGCAGTCCGATCACCGTGATCGTCTTGCCCAGGCCCATGTCGTCGGCCAGGCAGGCGCCGAGGCCGGCGCCGGTGAGCTCGGCGAGCCAGGTCAGGCCGTGGCGTTGGTAGTCACGCAGCGTCGCGTGCAGCGCGGCAGGAGTGTCGAGGGGGGCGACGGTGGCGGCGTCGACGATCCGGTCGCGGACCTTGAGCAGGCTGGCACCAGGGTGGACCTCGACCTGTTCCCCGTCGAGGTCGATCGTGCCGGTGAGTGCGGACTGCAGGGCGACGACCGGCTTGATCCTCTGCGCGGCCTTGCGCCTGCGGGCCCTTCGCGCGACCGCCGGATCGATGACCATCCAGTTGTCACGCAGTCGGATGACAGGCGTGGTGGCCCCGGCAAGTGTGGCCATCTCGTCGTCGGTGAGGGCGTCGTCGCCGAGCGCCAGCCGCCAGTCGAACTCGAAGAGGGCTCCCGGCCCGAACAGCCCCTCGTTGAGCGGGCCCTCCCGTGGCCCGTGGACGACGTCGACCCGTGCCTGGGGGATCAGCTCGCCGCGCAGGCCTCGCGGCCAGAACACGTCGACGTTGGCCCGGTCGAGCGCCTCCAGGCCGTGCTCGAGGAGGTCGGAGAGCTCGTCGGCGTCGAGCACCATCCGGTCCGGGACCTGCTGGCGCTGCAGCCGGTCGAGGGGCGCCCAGGCCTGGGCGGCCGCCCGCAGGGCGATGCTGACGTTCACCCGTGCACGGCGCGAGAAGCCGTGACCCTCCCCGAGCCACAGCTGGTCGGCGTCGACGACGTGGGAGTCGTTGTCGGCCTCGTGCGCCTGGAGCACGACGACCACGCCCCCGCCGGCGAGGACCTCGGAGGGCGCCTCCACCCGCAGCGTGATCCGAACGTCCTCGGGGAGGTCCGGGTCCTCGTCGGCCTCGAGACGCCGTCGCGGGTCCCTTTCGCGCTGGTGGAGCGGGTCGAAGCCGCCGGTGACCCGCGCGGTGGAGGGAGGCCGGGTGACCGTGTCGACGACGGCGTCGAGCAGTTGCCGGATCAGATCCTCAGCGTCCTCGACGGTCGTCTCCCCGTGGGCCCGAGCCGTGGCGAGGGCGTGCAGGCGGTCGTCGTCCTCGGGCTGGAGCGGGCCGACTCGCCAGGAGTCACCCGACTCGGAGAGGCGGATCCGGCCGGCGGCGACGAGCTTCATCGCCATCAGCGTGGCGCCGCTCAGCAGGCCGACCGAGGGGTGGGCGTCCTCGACCCGGATGGCGCGCGTGAGCACCGGGATGGCACCGCGCATCGGCATCCGGATGGTCCGCGCAGGTCCGGAGAACTCGATCTCGCTCATCCGCGGCGGGTGGCTGGGCACCCAGGTGGCGCGGCCCTGCAACGGAACGAAGCTCACTGCCCGACTCGCCTCCCTCACACCTGCGCGTCGAACCTAACCGGTCGCCCTGACAGTCGCCCCACCGAGGCGGAGCGGGCGGGGGACCTACTCGTCGGTGCCCCGGATCGCGCGTGCGACCGCCTTGGGGACCTTCTCGTCGAACACGCTCGGGATGATGAAGCTGGCGTTGAGCTCCTCGTCGGTGACGACGAGGGCGATCGCCTCCGCAGCGCGGAGCAGCATCTCCACGGTGACGTCGCTGGCCCGGGCGTCGAGGAGGCCGCGGAAGACCCCGGGGAAGGCCAGCACGTTGTTGATCTGGTTGGGGTAGTCGCTGCGACCGCTGGCGACCACGGCGGCGTACCGCGTCGCCTCCGCCGGGTCGATCTCCGGGTCGGGGTTGGCGAGGGCGAAGACGATGGGCTTGGGCCCCATGTCCTTGATCCACTCGGCCTCGAGGACGCCCGGGCCGCTGACACCGATGAACACGTCGGCGCCCTCGAGCCCGGCCCGCAGGTCTCCGGTGACCCGCCGCGGGTTCGTCCGTGCGGCCAGCTCAGCCATGGCAGGGGGCAACGAGTCGTCGTCGGCGCACAGGCAGCCCACGCGGTCCCACACCACGACGTCCTGCGCCCCCGCAGCAAGGAGCAGCGTCACGATGGCCGTACCGGCGGCACCCGCTCCCGCCACCACGATCCGGACGCCGGGCAGCTCACGGTCGATGCAGCGCAAGGCGTTGGTCAGCGCGGCCAGTACGACGATGGCCGTGCCGTGCTGGTCGTCGTGGAAGACCGGGATGTCGAGGCGCTCACGCAGCCGGGCCTCGATCTCGAAGCAGCGGGGGGCCGCGATGTCCTCCAGGTTGATGCCGCCGAAGCCCGGGGCGATGGCCGCCACCACGTCCACGATCCGGTCGGTGTCCTGGGTGTCGAGGCAGATGGGCCACGCGTCGATGTCGGCGAACCGCTTGAACAGGGCGCACTTGCCCTCCATCACCGGCAGCGCGGCACCGGGCCCGATGTTGCCCAGCCCCAGGACGGCGGAGCCGTCGGTGACCACGGCGACGCTGTTGCCCTTGATGGTGAGCCGGGGGATGTCCTCGGGGTGCTCGGCCAGGGCGAGGCTGACTCGTCCGACGCCCGGCGTGTAGGCCATCGAGAGGTCGTCGCGGGTGCGCAGCGGGACCTTGGAGTGCACCTCGATCTTGCCGCCGATGTGCAGCAGGAACGTCCGGTCCGAGACCTTGTGGACGGTGATCCCCTCGAGGGTCCGCACGTCCGCCACGATCTCGTTGGCGTGCTCGGAGTCCGTGGCCGAGCAGGTGACGTCGATGACCAGGCGGTCGTGCCGTGACTCGGTGACGTCGAGGGCGGTGACGATGCCGCCGTCCGAGGCGATCGCGGTGGCGATACGGCCCACCACCGCCGGGTCGGTGTCGGTGTGCAGCCGCATGGTGATCGAGTACGAGCCACTGGTGGCCGCGCGTCGCTTCCGGGGAGCGGAGTCAGTCATGCCCAGCATCCTGCCCGGCCGCGGTGGTTACCGGCGAGTCGGGGAGCAACGCAGTCTCGGTCGTCGCGGTGACGAAGACCACCGGTGATCCACGTCGATGGCGTTCGGTTCTGGCCCTAGCATTGTCCGGTGACTCTTGACGTCGAACCCACCCAGCAGCCCGCAGGCCCCTCGGACAAGCTCGATCGCAGGGTCCTGGTCGTGGCCGGCGTCGTGGTGCTCGGGGCGATCATGTCGATCCTCGACATCACGGTCGTCTCGGTCGCCCTGAGGACCTTCCAGACCGAGTTCAACGCGACGGCCGCCCAGGTCGCCTGGACGATGACCGGCTACACCCTGGCTCTGGCGAGCGTGATCCCGCTGACGGGATGGGCGGCCGACAGGTTCGGCACCAAGCGCCTCTACCTCTTGGCCGTGGCCCTGTTCACGGCCGGTTCGGTGCTCTGCGCGGCGGCGACCAGTCTGGAGATGCTGGTGCTGTTCCGCGTCCTCCAGGGCCTCGGCGGCGGCATGCTGATGCCGCTCGGCATGACGATCCTCACCCGCGCAGCCGGGCCGGAGCGGATCGGCCGCGTGATGGCCGTGCTCGGCATCCCGATGCTGCTCGGCCCGATCTTCGGCCCCATCCTCGGCGGCTGGATGATCGACGCCCTGAGCTGGCACTGGATCTTCCTGATCAACCTGCCGATCGGCATCGGCGCGTTCATCTACGCCCTCGTCGTGCTGGACAAGGACGACGTGCAGCCCTCGGAGTCCTTCGACTTCGTCGGCATGCTGCTGCTCTCGCCCGGTCTTGCGGCCTTCCTCTACGGCGTCTCCTCGATCCCCGAGGCCGGCACGATCATGGACTCCCGCGTCCTCACCTGGACCGCCGTCGGTACTCTGCTGATCATCGCGTTCGTGCCCTGGGCGCTGCGCCCCAGCAACGTCCACCCGCTGGTCGAGCTGCGACTGCTGCAGAACCGGAACATGACCGTCTCCGTGCTCGCGATGATGCTGTTCGCGATCGCGTTCTTCGGCGCCAGCCTGCTGTTCCCGCTGTACTTCCAGGAGGTGCGCGGCGAGGAGGCCCTCAGGTCCGGCGTCCTCCTCGCGCCGCAGGGTGTCGGGGCGATGCTCACGATGCCGATCGCCGGCCTGCTGGCGGACAAGATCGGGCCCGGCAAGATCGTCCTCACCGGGATCACCGTGATCACGGTGGGGATGGCGATGTTCACCCAGATCGGCGCCGACACCCAGTACCCCTACATCATCACGGCGCTCTTCATCATGGGCCTCGGCATGGGCGCGACGATGATGCCCATCATGAGCGCGGCGCTGGCCACCCTCAGCGCCCACAACATCGCGCGCGGCTCGACGTTCCTGAACATCACCCAGCAGGTTGCGGCCTCGATCGGCACCGCGCTGTTCTCCGTGCTGCTCACCAACGGGTTCAAGGACAGCGCGGCCATCAAGCTGGCCGGTGCCGTGGGCGAGGCGCAGGGCCAGCCGGCCAGGGTCGCCGAGGTGCTGGCCAGGGCGGGGCTGACCCCGAACGACCTCCCGGCACTGATGGCCCGCGCCGTGGTCGACATGGCGAACGCCTTCAGCCACGTCTTCGTCGTGGCCACGGTCCTCGTCGCCTGCTGCCTGATCCCTGCGTTCTTCCTGCCCCGCAGGAAGGCCGACAAGCCGGTCGACCCGGCAGCGCTCATCGGGCACTGATCAGGACTCCACCCCGAGAGTCAGGGGCAGCACTGCTGACGCGCCGGCGGCCCGCAGAGCACGGGCGGCCATGGTCAGGGTCCAGCCGGTGCCCATGAGGTCGTCGACCAGCAGCACCGGCCCACCGTCGAGCGGCTGGTCGATCGCGAGGTCGAACCGGCGGCCGACCGCAGCCACCCGCTGGGCCGAGTTCGCCACGCCCTGGCCGGGTGCCACGTCCGGGTCCACGATCTGCCAGCGCGCCACGAGCGGCAGGTGCAGGTAGCGGGCCAGCCCGTCGGCCAGGTCGCGGACCAGCTGGGGCCGTCGCGCCGACTCGACGTACGCCACCCCGGTCGGCCGCGCCGCCCACTCGGGGTGCCAGTCGCCGAGGACCTCGAGGACGGCGTCGACCAGCGGACGGGGGACCGGACCGTCGTCGGCCCCGGGCCGCAAGAGTGCACGGAGCGCCTGGCCGTGGCCCAGGTCGGTGAGCCGGCCGACGGCGCGGCCGGGCTCCGCCCCCTTGTCGATGCGGCCCTTGAGCTCGATGCCGAGGTTGGCCAGCGCACTGGGCCACATCTTGCGGGGCGCCAGCGTCACGCCGGGACGCCGCAGTCGTTCGCCCGCCTCTGCGAGCGCCGCCTCGGACACCTGGCCGGGAAGGGAGAGCCCACCACAGTTGTCGCAGCGGCCGCAGTCCTGTGCGTCGGGGTCGTCGAGCTGCTCGCGCAGGAACCGCATGCGACACCCGTCCGTGGCGATGTAGGCCAGCATCGCGGCCTGCTCGTCACGCCGGGCAGCGGCGACCCGGTCGTAGCGCTCCTGGTCGTAGGCCCACTCCTGCCCGGTGGCGGTCCAGCCGCCCCGGACCCGGTCGACGGCGCCGTCGACGTCGAGCACCTTGAGCATCGTCTCGAGCCGGGTGCGGCTCAGGTCGACGTGCGTCTCCAGCGAGGCGGTCGACATGGCGGCGCCGTTCTCGGCCAGCACGCGCAGCGTCGTACGCACGTGCTGCTCGGGCGGGAAGGCGAGCGAGGCGAAGTAGCGCCAGATGTCGCGGTCCTCCTGCGCCGGCATCAGCACCACCTTCGCGTGGTCGGTGCCACGGCCGGCGCGGCCGACCTGTTGGTAGTACGCCACCGGCGACGAGGGGGCGCCGAGGTTGACCACGAAGCCGAGCCGGGCGTCGAAGCCCATGCCGAGGGCACTCGTCGCGACCAGCGCCTTGAGGCGTCCCGCGAGCAGGTCCTGCTCGAGCGCGAGCCGTTCGGTGGCCTCCGTCTGCCCGGAGTACGCCGCGACGGCGTGACCGCGCGCCCGCAGGTGCTCGGCCACCTCCTGGGTGGCGGCGACCGTGAGCGTGTAGATGATCCCGGAGCCCTCGAACTCCTCGAGGTGCTCACCGAGCCAGGCGAGGCGGTGCTCGGGGCGTTCGAGTGGCAGGACGGACAGATGGAGCGACTCACGGTCCAGCGAGCCGCGCAGCACGAGGACATCGGTGCCGAGCTGCTCGGCGACGTCGCCGGTCACGCGGGAGTTGGCCGTGGCGGTGGTGGCCAGTACGGGGATGCCGGGCGGCAGCGTGGTCAGCATCTGGCGGATGCGGCGGTAGTCCGGACGGAAGTCGTGACCCCAGTCGGAGATGCAGTGTGCCTCGTCCACCACGAGCAGCCCGGCAGTCTCGGTGAGCTGGGGGAGCACGTCGTCGCGGAACGTGGGGTTGTTCAGCCGCTCGGGGCTCACGAGCAGCACGTCGACCTCGCCCGCCTCGACGCGGGCGCGGATGGCCTGCCAGTCCTCGATGTTGGTGGAGTTGATCGTGGCGGCGCGGATCCCGGCGCGCTCGGCCGCCTCGATCTGGTTGCGCATCAGCGCGAGCAACGGGGAGATGATCACGGTCGGTCCGGCGCCGAGCCCCCGCAGGAGCGCGGTGGCGACGAAGTAGACGGCCGACTTGCCCCAGCCGGTCTTCTGCACCACCAGCACCCGGCGCTGTTCCACCACGAGCGCCTCGATCGCCGCCCACTGGTCGTCGTGCAGTCGGGCGTCCTCGCGACCGACCAGTGCCCTCAGGTGGTGCTCGGCCTCGTCGCGGGCGCTGGTGGCGATCGTCATGGGGTCCTGTCTACCAAGGGGCAACGACACGACCGACGGGGGCGTGCACGCCGGTGGAGGGACGGCTTCGATCGACGTACACCCCCTGTCCATCCGGATCCTTCCCGGACGTCACCTGGCTCCAGGAGTGTCACGAGCACACCACCTGGGGAGGAATCCACCACATGCTCAGCAAGAAAAAGGCAGGCACCCTGACCGCCGCCCTCGTCCTCGGCGGCGCCGTCACCTCGACCGTCGCGGCGGCCGGTCAGCTGCCGAGGAGCAGCTGCTCGACACCGGGCCGGACGTGACGCTGGGCGGCGGGTCGTAGACCTTCGCCGAGACGGCCACGGCCGGGAGGTGGAAGGGCCAAGACGCTGGAGAAGCAGGCGAAGGCACGTGGCTACAACTACTTGACCGCGAAGAGTGATCTCGCCGCAGTGGCGAGCGCGGATCAGAAGAGGCCACTTCTGGGACTGTTCTCCCCGGGCAACATGCCGGTGAGGTTCGCACCGATGTTTGCCACGGCTCCTCCATCGACAAGCAGGGCGACACCCTCGTCATCAAGAAGACGGTGTCCGGGAGCAGGCACTGGGACGAGCGGCGCTACTCACGCCGCACGACCGCCGCCCCGGTGTTGGTCGCCACGGCGATCAACCCGGGGCTGACGGCTACCTGGTAGGGCCAGTAGGTGGTGTTGATGCCGTCGGTCGGCAGCGCTGCCGGGATCATGGCACCGGTACGCAGGTCCAGGGTGTGCAGGGCCGTCGTACCCCCGACCAGCGCGTGGTCGGTGTCGAGCAGCGGCACGTTCCCCAGCTCGAACCCGTAGGGCAGGAACTGCGGCTCCCGGGGAACGCTGCGCTGCCAGACGCGCCGCCCGTCGCCCAGGCCGTACGCCGACCAGCGGTTGCCCGACCGCACGAGGACCCGCCCGGCCCGAACCGTCGCGTCGAAGATCCCGGGAGCCGTCGGCGTCACCGACCAGATCTCGTGCCCCGAGCGGTCGAGCGCAACGAGTCGACCGGTGGCCCCCGTCCACTCCTCCACGACCGCGATTCCTACGTCGGGGTCGGTGCCGATCACGTGCACGCCTGATCCCCGGCTGATGCTCCTGGTCCACCGCTGCTCGCCGTCGGCGGCGGAGAGTGCGACGAGCGCGGCTCCCGCGGCAGGCTGGCCAGGTGCACCCGCCTCCACGAGCGTCTCGTGGGCGCGGCCGCCGGCCAGCAGCAGCCCGTCGCCGAGGCTCCCGAGAAAGTCGCCCTCGTCCGCGGTGACGGTCCGCTCCCACACCTGCGAGCCGTCCTTGCCGGAGAGCCGGACGACGCGCTCCCCGGTCCCGCTGCCCGGGGCGAGCACCACGACGCCTCCGTCGTCGAGGATCTGGGTGGCGAACCCGGCGTCGGCCCCGAGCACTGGTCCCCCGAGCCGCGCACACCAGAGCCGGCGGCCGTCCGCGGCGTCGAGCGCGACCACGTCGGGCGCGGCACCGGTCGGCATCGTGGCCACCACGTAGCGGCTGTCGCTCGCGTCGTACGTCGACCGCCTGGTGCCGATCTTCACGCTCCACAGTGGCTTCAGCGTGGCGTCGTCGAGCATGGTGACGTCAGGGTTGTCGCGGGTGCGGATGCCGATGCCCTGCGCGAACGCATCGACCTGTGCCCACTGCTCGTAGTGGTAGCCGACAGCACCCAGGACCTCACCGAAGGGCGGCGGCGCCGCTTCCAACGACGCGACCAGCGCGTCCCGGTCGCGATCGGGACGCGCCCTGCGCCCCTCGGCGTCCAGGAACGGCGAGGTCGACTCCGCGGCGGAGACGCGCGTGACCTCCCGGCCGCACGACGGCAGCACGCGAGGCGCCGACACGGCTCCCACGCCGGCGAGCACCGCCATCCCCGCCGCGAGACCGATCACCCAGGCGCGTCTGCTCACGCGGCACAGCGTAGGGGCGGTGCGGCTCTGCCACCGGGTCGGTGGTCGAGACGCTCGTTGTCGCTCGCCTCTCGACCAGCTCGTCTACGAAGGTGACCTCAACCGCCGGGACGGGTCAGCCGCGTCGCCGCCGGATCTCCTCGTTGATGGCCGGCACGACCTCGTGCATGTCGCCGACCACGGCGTAGGTGGCCTTGGTCATCATCGGGGCCTCGGGGTCGGTGTTGATCGCGAGGATCACCTTCGAGCTCGCGCAGCCGGCCCAGTGCTGGATCGCGCCGCTGATGCCACAAGGGATGTAGACCTCGGGCGAGATCCGGCTGCCGGTCTGGCCGACCTGCTCGTGGTGCGGGCGCCAGCCCAGGGAGGTGACGACGCGGGAGACGCCGAGGGACCCGCCGAGCAGCTCCGCGAGCTCGAGGACGTCGCCGAAGCCGTCGGGTCCACCGGCTCCGCGTCCGGCGCCCACGACGATGCGCGCCGACTTCAGGCTGCCGGCGTCGGCGTCGTCCGTGCGCTCGACCGAGACCACGCGTACGGCGAGATCGCCGGGGGTGAGCTCGACGTCGAGCGGCTGCAGGGTGCCCGCGCCCGGTTCGGGGGCGGGCGTCGGCTCGACGGCGTGACCGGCGACGGTGAAGACCGCCGGCCGCTGCGAGAGCCGCATCTCCTCGAGCGCGGCACCACCCACGACCTGACGCGTCACGACGAACGGCGAGAGACCACCGAAGGAGACGACGTTGGCCGCCATCGCGACGTCGAGGCGGGTGGCGACCCGCGCCATCACCTCGTTGCCGCGGTTGGTCCCGCCGGCCATGACGACCACCGAGCCGGCCGCCTGCCGTGCGGCGACGACGGCGGCCGCCGTCGCCGCTCCGGAGAAGCGCTCGAGGTCCTCGCCGTCGGCATGGTGCACCGTGCGGACGCCGTACGACGCCAGCTCGGCCGTCGCACCCGACGGGGCAGGCCCGACCAGGACAGCGTCGATCGGCACTCCGCCGCCGGCCGCGGACAGCCCTCGTGCGAAGGTGACCGTCTCCAGGGAGACCTCGCTGACCGCGTCTCCCGAGACCTCGACGTAGACCAGGATCATCGTCCGACTCCCAGCTTCTGCAGTAGGTCGACCACGGTGCCCGCGGCCTCGGGACCCTCGCCCAGCACCTCGGCGGTCGAGGGGGCGGCAGGAGGCAGCGTCAACCGCATGCGGCCACTGCCGGTCGGTGCCTGCATCAGGGTGCGGGTCTCGACCGGGATCTTCTTGGCCTTCATCCGGCCCGTGATCGTGGGGTAGCGCGGCTCCACGCCGCCCTCGAGAACGGTCACGACTGCGGGCAGCGGCACGGCGTAGGTCTCGCGACCCTCGGCGCCGTCACCGTGCACAGTGGCGGTGCCATCGGCCACGGTGACGGTCTTGATGCCGGTCACCACGGGGCGTTCGAGCTCGTGCGCGAGCCGGATGCCCACCTGGAAGTCGCCCGAGTCGGCGGCGTCGTTGCCCAGCAGCACCAGGTCGTACGTCGTTCCGCCACCTGGGCCGCCCCCGGCGCCCCCCGCCTCGTGGTCACGGACGGCCGCGGCGATCTCCCGGGCGACGTCGGCGGGGCCCAGTGCCACCGGGTCCGCCTCCACCAGCACGGCTGCGGCGCATCCCACGCCGAGGGCGGAGCGGAGCTGCTCCACCGACTCGGCGGAGCCGACGGTCAGCACGGTCGCGGTGCCGTCGGTGGCCGAGGCGACCTGCACGGCCAGCTCGACGGCACAGCTGTCGTGGTTGCTCAGGGTGAAGCCCACGAAGCGGGCGTCGGCCGACTGTGCGTCCTCGGCGAGCAGGACCTCGCCGGAGAAGTCCGGCACCCGCTTGATGCAGACGAGCACGTTGGTCATCGTGCGATCACCTGATCCGCTCGTTGTGCGGGTCCAGGAGCGGGGTCGCGTCGATCGAGCCGACGGTCACAGGGTAGAGCTCCTCCATGTAGGACACGGCGAGCTCGTTGCCGATCCTCGCCTCGTCGACGGGCAGGTAGGCGAGCAGCACGTGCTTGCCCAGGGAGGGCGCTGAGCCGGCCGAGGTGACGTAGGGGTGGTGCCCGTGGCCGTCGGTCAGGGTGCCGCCCTCGCGCGTCAGGATCGGCTCGCCACCGAGCATGTAGCGCTTCGCGCCGCTGGCGGAGGTGTGGTCGTCCACCGTGAGCGTGCAGAGCACTGCGGCAGGCTCGGCCTCGCGCTGGGCGAGGTAGGCCTCGCGCCCGACGAAGTCCGCGGCCTTGACCTTGGGCCGCTGCATGCCGGCCTCCACGATCGTGCGCTCGGCGTCGAGCTCGGCGCCGTAGGCGCGGTAGCCCTTCTCCAGGCGGCCGGTGGTGCCGTAGACGCCGATGCCGACGGGGACGGCACCGTGGCCCTTGCCGGCGTCGAGCACCGCGTCCCACAGCTGGGCGGCCTGGGCGAACGGCACGTAGAGCTCCCAGCCGAGCTCGCCGACGTAGGAGATGCGCGACGCGAGCACCGGCGCGTCAACGCCCTTGACCTCGATCTCGCGGTTGGTGAGGAAGCCGAACCCGGCGTCGCTGACGTCGTCGGGGGTGAGCGAGGCGAGGATGTCCCGAGCACGCGGACCCCAGAGACCGATCGTCGAGATCTCCTCGGTGCTGTCGTGGAGCGAGGCGTCCTCGTCAAGGTGGCGGGTGAACCACTGCAGGTCGGCCCGGCCGTGCGCGCCACCGGTGACGACGCGGAAGTGGTCCTCGCCGAGCCGCATCACCGTGAGGTCGGAGAGGAAGCCGCCCTTGGCGTCGAGGACGGGGGTGTAGATCACCTTGCCGACCGCCACGTCGCACTGCGCCACGCAGGTCCGCTGCACCGACGACAGGGCGCCGGGTCCGGTGATGTCGAAGATGGAGAACGCGGTCAGGTCGATCACGCCGGCGTTCTCGCGCATGGCGAGGTGCTCGGCGTTGATGATCGGGCTCCACCAGCGCGCGTCCCACTCGTGCTCGCGCGGCATCACGGCGTCGCCGTACTTCTCGACCAGCCCGGAGTTGGACTCGTACCACCACGGCCGTTCCCAGCCGACGGTCTCGTAGAAGACGGCGCCGAGCGCCCTCTGCGCCTCGGCCATGGGCGACCAGCGCACGCCGCGATCGGACTCGTACTGCTCGTTCGGGTGCACGATGCCGTAGGTCTTGATGAACGACTCCGTGGTGCGGGCGCGGACGTGCTCACGCTCACGCTCGTGCGGGTAGAAGCGGGCGATGTCGCTGTGGCTGATGTCGATCTCGGAGTGGCCGTGGGTCATCCACTCGGCGACCGCGCGGCCGACTCCCGGGCCCTCCTTGATCCACACGGCGGCGGACACCCAGAGGCCCTTGACCTCGCTCTCGCCCAGGATCGGCGACCCGTCGGCGGTCAGCGAGAGAAGGCCGTTGATGGCGTAGCGGATCTCGGCGCCCTCGGCCCCGAGAAGCTCGGGCATCAGCTCCAGCGCCTGCTCGAGCTGCGGGTCGAAGTCATCCTCGGTGAACGGCATCTCGGTCGGCGACAGCTTCGCCTGGTCGATCGAGGGGATCTCCTCGGGCTCGTGCAGGATCGCTCGGTGAGCGTAGGAGCCCACCTCCATGTCGGCGCCGTGCTGGCGCTCGTAGCAGAAGGTGTCCATGTCACGCACGATCGGGAAGGAGATCTCCCCCTCGCGCTCGGCCAGCTGCGGGCACGGACCGACGGAGATCATCTGGTGCACTGCGGGGGTCAGCGCGATCTTCACGCCGGCCATGTCGCCGATCTTGGGGCTCCACACGCCGCAGGCGATCACGACGTACTCCGCCTCGATGTCGCCCTGGTCGGTGACGACCTTCGTGATGCGGCCGTCCTCGACGCCGAGGTCCTCCACCTCCACGTTCGGTAGGACGGTCAGGTGACCCGAAGCCAGGGCCTTCTCGCGCATGATCGTTCCGGCGCGCAGCGAGTCGACGACGCCGACCGACGGCGTCCAGAAGGCGCCGATGATCTGGTCGGGGTCGAGGAAGGGCACCTTCTCCTGCACGAACGCGGGAGAGACCAGCTCGGCCTCGATGCCCCACGCCTTGGCGCTGGACATGCGGCGTCGCAGCTCCTCCATGCGCTCCTCGGTGCGGGCCACCTCGAAGCCACCGGACTCGGTGAAGACGCCCATCTCCTTGTACTGGCGCATCGAGTCCAGCGTCAGGTCCGTGATCTCCCGCGAGTGGTCCACCGGGAAGATGAAGTTCGAGGCGTGCCCGGTCGACCCTCCCGGGTTGGGCAGCGGGCCCTTGTCCAGCTGGACGATGTCGGTCCAACCGAGCTCGACGAGATGGTGGACGAGGCTGTTGCCCACGATGCCGGCGCCGATGACGACGACCTTCGCGGTAGCGGGAACGGTGGCCACTGGAACCTCCTGCTGTTGCACATCATGCAACGCAATGCGTAATGAGAAACTCTTGGGCTCAGCATTCCTCGCCGCGTGGGGACTGTCAAGGTCGGGTGACCGCGTGGAGGAAGACGAGTGCCCGGGACCGCGTCGCGGCCCCGGGCACCTCGTCCCAGGTGGTTCGGTCCGGCGTCAGCCGAGCCAGGCCTGGACCTTGTCAGGATTGGCGTCGATCCACTTCTTGGCCGCGTCGTCGGGGGACATGCCGTCGGCGGCGATGTACTTGGCGACCAGGTTCTGGTCGTCGTTGCTCCACTGGAACTTCTTGACCAGGTCCACGGCGGGCGAGCCGGACTTGGCGAACTTCGTGGCGATCAGCTTGTTCAGGTCGTACGGCGGGTAGTCGCAGTTGACCTTCGCCGCCACCGCGTCACAACCGGCCTTGTGGGCAGGCAGGTTCACGTGGACCAGCTTCATCTCCGAGAAGAACCACTGCGGCTCGTAGAAGTACGCGAGCAGCGGCGTCTTGTTCTTCTCCGCGGTCTTGAAGCTCTGGATCAGGCCGGCCTCGCTGCCGCCCACGACCACCTTGTAGTTCAGGTTCAGGTTCTTCACCAGCGCCTCGTCGTTGGTGACGTAGGAGGGGTCACCGTCGAGCAACTGGCCCTTGCCGCCGGACTCGGAGGTCTTGAACAGGCTGGCGTACTTGTTCAGGTTCTTCCAGTCGGTGATGTCGGGGTACTTCTGGGCCATCCACGGCGGCACGTACCAGCCGATGATGCCCTTGCCGCCGGTCAGGCCCGCGTCCTCGACGGTCTTCTGCTCGTCGATGTACTTCTTGACGAGGTCAGGGTGTCCCCAGTTCTCCACGATCGTGTCGATGGAGCCGCTCGCCATGCCCTGCCAGCCGACCTCCTCCTTGACGTCGGGGTAGGTGACGTTGCAGCCCAGCTTCGTCTTGGCCACGTAGCCGATGACGTGGGCGTTCGCGACGTACCCGGTCCAGGGGTTCACCGCGATCCGCAGGTCCCCGCACTGCTTGCCGCTGGCGCTGCCGGCATCGCTGTTCTTGATGCTGCCGCTGCCGCAGCCGGCGAGTCCGGCGAGGCCGAGACCCACCGAGGCGACGATCGCGACCAGCCGGGTGCGACCCCGGATGAGTCCTCGAGCCATGTTGTTCTCCTCCTGCTCTGCTTCGCGGTCCACCCGCGAAGACGTATGAGTGTTGCTAGCGGCCCGTGCGGGCGGCCGCGTGTCGCGCAATCCGGTCGAGCATGACCCCCATCGCCGTGATGGCGATTCCCGCCGCCAGACCCTTGCCGAAGAGCTGGTCCTGGGAGAAGCCCGAGACCACGATGTAGCCCAGGCTGCCGCCGCCGACGAGGCCGCCGATGACCACCATCGAGAGCACGTAGAGCAGGCCCTGGTTGGTGGCCAGCACGAGTGCCTCCCGCGCCATCGGCAGCTGGACCTTGGTGATCATCTGCCGGGTGGTGCTTCCGCTCGCCCGGGCGGCCTCCACCGTGGTGGGGGCCACGCCGCGGATCCCGTCCGCGACCAGCTTGGTGGCGATCGGCACGGCGTACGCCAGCGCCGCCATGATCGCGGTGAAGCGGCCGACGCCGAACAGCGCGAGGGCGGGCACCAGGTAGACGAACGGCGGGATCGTCTGGAAGGCGTCGAGGAACGGCCGGATGATCGTGTCCGTACGCCGGCTGCGCCCCATCCCGACTCCCAGGACGACGGCCACCACCATCACCAGGACGGTGGCGATGAGCGTCATCGCCAGGGTGACCATCGAGTCGTTCCACAGGCCGACGCCGAAGATGACCGCCAGGCAGATCGCCGAGGTGACGGCCGGCCGCCATCCTCCCAGCACGTAGGCGAGGGCGAGGATGACCAGACCCATCACCCACCAGGGCGACTGTGCCAGCAGGTTCTGGAAGGGGTTGATCAGCCAGGCGGTGACGTCGTTCTTCAGGGCGAGCGTGAACGTGTCCACCTTGTCGATGAACCAGCTCGAGAAGTCGTTGATCAGCTTGGTCACCGACGTGCCGTCGATGGGCTCGAGGAACGGCCAGACTGTGCGGTCGGGGAACCGGGCCAGGTCCAGCTGGCTGCGCGAGAGGTAGACGGCGACCAGTACAGGGACCAGCCAGAGCGCGCGGATGGTCCACCGGCCGGCGCCGGTGAGGCGGGGGTGCCGCACGCCCTTGCCGGCGTCCTCGGTGGCCCACCGGGGCAGCTTCTCGACCATGACGCCCATCAGCAGGACGCCCGGGCCGCTGACCGAGACCAGGCCGGAGCGGCCCTGGCTCTCGGAGCGCTCGCTGGCAGCCGTCGTGGTGCGGTCGAGCATGATCGCCATCAGCACGATCAGCAGGCCCGCGACCGAGGCCTGGCCGACGTTCTGGATCTGGAGCGCCGCGTTGACGTCCTTGCCCAGGCCAGGACCGTTGACCAGCGCCGCGATGGTGGCCATCGAGAGGGCCGCCATCATGCTCTGGTTGATGCCCACCACGATCGAACGCTTGGCCATCGGCAGCTGCACCTGGCGCAGCAGCTGTCCCTTGGTCAGGCCCAGCGAACGAGCCGCCTCGATCGTCGTCTGCGGCACGGCCCTGATGCCGTACTCGGTGATCCGCACGAGTGGCGGCAGCGCGTAGATGATCGTCAGCACGATGGCGGTGGTCGGCCCGATGCCGAAGCCGAGCGCCACCGGGGCGAGGTAGGCGAACGGGGGCAGCGTCTGCGCGATGTCCAGGATGGGGGTCACGACGGTCGAGACCCAGCGCGTGCGGGCCATGGCGATGCCGGTCGGGAGCCCGATCAAGAAGCAGACCGCCACCGCCAGGATCGTGACCAGCAGCAGGTCGATGCTGTCCTGCCAGAGACCGAAGATGCCGAAGAGAAGCATCGAGACGGTCACCAGGATGGTCGAGCGGATGCCGGCCACCGCCCAGGTGATCCAGGCGGCGATCGCGACCACGCCGAACCAGCCGATCTGGGGGACCGGGCGGGGGAAGGCAGGGATGCTGAAGAGCTTCTGGAGGTGGGCGAACACGGAGTTGAACACGTCGCCGATGAAGCCGAGGACGCCGCCGAAGAACCAGTTGTCCGGGCCGTGCAGCTGCACCCAGTCGCGGACCCGGTTGAGCCAGTCGTGGAACCCGGTGGTGTCCTGAAGGCCCAGCGATCGGGTGTCGTGGCCCTTGAGGATCGCGTAGAGGACCAGCCACACCGCCAGCACGGCGAGGAGCTTGACGCCGGTGTGGCGCTTCTTGCCGACCTCGACGTAGGGCTGCTCCTCCTTGCTCACCGGCCGATCGGGAGCCTCGGGTGGCGGCGCGGTCGCGGTGGCCATCTCAGTGGGCTTCCTCGGCGACGACCACGCGCAGGATGTCCTCGTCGTCGACGACGCCGACCACCCGGTCGCCGTCCACGACCCGGCAGGGTCCCTGGTGGTCCAGCACGATCCGTGCCGCGTCGCGCACGATCTGGTCCTGCTGGAGGGCGGGTGCGTCGGCCGACACGTCACCGGTGTCGGGCCGCATCACCCACTTCAAGGTGAGCACGTGCGACTTGGGGACCTCGCTGGTGAAGTCGCGGACGTAGTCGTCGGCCGGTGCGCCGACCACCTCGTCGGGCGTACCGATCTGGACGATCTCGCCGTCGCGCATGATCAGGATCCGGTCGCCGAGCTTGAGCGCCTCGGCCAGGTCGTGGGTGATGAAGACCATCGTCTTGCCGACCTCCTCGTGGAGCCGGATCACCTCGTTCTGCATGTCGCGCCGGATGAGCGGGTCGAGCGCGGAGAACGGCTCGTCGAACATCAGGACCTCCGGGTCGGCCGCCAGCGCACGGGCCAGGCCCACCCGCTGCTGCATGCCACCGGAGAGCTGGTCGGGGTAGTTGTTCTCGTAGCCCGACAACCCCACCAGGTCGACCATCTCCTGCGCCCGGTCGCGGCGCTGGCGCTTGCCCTCGCCACGCACCTCGAGGCCGAACGCCACGTTGTCCACGACCTTGCGGTGCGGCAGCAGGCCGAAGTGCTGGAACACCATGGAGACCTTGCGGCGACGGGTGTCGAGCAGCGCGGAGTCGTCCATTCCCGTGATCTTCTCGCCGTAGAGCTCCACCGTCCCGGCGGTCGGCTCGATCAGGCGGGTGAGGAGGCGCACGAGCGTGGACTTGCCGGAGCCGGAGAGGCCCATCACGACGAAGACCTCACCCGGAGCCACGTCGAAGGAGACGTCGCGGATGCCGACGACGTGACCGGTCTGCTCCTGCAGTTCCTTGCGGGGCAGGTGCGCCTGCTCGGTGCCGATGATCTTGTCGGCCCGGGGACCGAAGATCTTCCACAGCCCCTCGACGTGCAGGGCGGGGGACTCGGAACCGGCGGTGCTGTTCTCGCTCTTCTCGGGAGTGCTGGCCGTGGTGGTCATGGCTGTTCCTCACGGTTGCGGCTGTCGCCGGGCGGGTAGAGCGGTGACCGGTCACGGTGCCGGTAGTACGGCGCCGTTGACGGTGGCAGCGGGGTGTTGCCGAGGATCAGGTCGGCGGCCTTCTCGGCGACCATCATCACCGGGGCGTAGATGTTGCCGTTGGTGACGTAGGGCATGGCCGAGGCATCGACGACTCGCAGACCCTGCACGCCGTGCACCCGCATCGTCTCGGGGTCGAGCACCGAGTCGTCGTCGACGCCCATCCGCGCCGTGCAGGAGGGGTGGAGTGCGGTCTCGGCGTCCTTGGCGACCCAGTCGAGGATCTCCTGGTCGGTCTCCACCGAGGGGCCCGGGGAGAGCTCGCCGGCGTTGAACGCGGCGAACGCGGGCTGGTTGAGGATGTCGCGCGCGGCCCGGATCATCTCGATCCACTCACGTCGGTCGCTCTCGGTCGAGAGGTAGTTGAACCGCAGGGCCGGGTGCTCGTAGGGGTCCGTGGACTTCAGCGTCAGGTCGCCGCGCACGTCGGAGTACATCGGCCCGATGTGCACCTGGTAGCCGTGCTCGGCGGCCGGTCGCGACCCGTCGTACCGGATGGCGATGGGGAGGAAGTGGAACATCAGGTTCGGGTAGTCGACCTCGTCGTTGCTGCGGATGAACCCGCCTGCCTCGAAGTGGTTGGACGCGCCGACCCCACTGCGCAGGAAGAGCCACTCGGCGCCGATGCGGGGCTTGTGGCGGTGCTTGAGCCAGGGACCGATCGACACCGGCTGCTTAGACGCGTACTGGATGTACACCTCGAGGTGGTCCTGGAGGTTGCTGCCGACTCCGGGGAGGTCCGACACCACGTTGATCCCGAGCTTCTCGAGGTCGGCCTTCGGACCGATTCCGGCGAGCAGCAGCAGCTGCGGGGAGTTGATCGCGCCGCCACAGAGGATCACCTCGGTCGCGTTGGCCCGGTGGTTGCCCCGCCCGCCGCGGTGGTAGTCGACGCCGGTGACACGGTCCCCGTCCATCACCAGGCCGGTCACCATCGCGAGGGTCTCGACCCGGAGGTTCGGACGCGAGCGCACGGGGTGCAGGTAGGCACGGGCCGCGCTCAGCCGCCGTCCACGGTGCACGTTGCGGTCGAAGGCCGCGAAGCCCTCCTGGCGGTAGCCGTTGACGTCGTCGGTCAGCGGGTAGCCGGCCTCCTGGACGGCCTCGAAGAAGGCGCCGAACAGCGGGCTCGTGGCGGGGCCGCGCTCGAGCACGAGCGGCCCGCTGCCGCCGCGCCAGGCATCCGCGCCTGCGAGGCAGGTCTCCATGCGCTTGAAGTACGGCAGGCAGTGCGCGTAGTCCCAGGAGTCCATGCCCTTGTCGGCAGCCCAGCGCTCGTAGTCCAGCGGGTTGCCGCGCTGGAAGATCATGCCGTTGATGCTGCTCGATCCGCCGAGCAGCTTGCCGCGCGCGTGGTAGATCCTGCGGCCGTTCATGAACGGCTCGGGCTCCGACTCGTACTTCCAGTCGTAGAGCCTGTTGCCGATCGGGTACGGCAGGGCCGCAGGCATGTGGACGAACGGGTCGAGGCGTACGTCGCTGCGCCCGGCCTCGAGCACGAGGACGGAGGTGCCGGCATCGGCGCTGAGCCGGTTGGCCAGCGCACAGCCGGCCGACCCGCCGCCCACGATGACGTAGTCCCAGTGGTCGCGCTTCCGGCTGCTCATGAGAACCACTCCTGGGGTGCTGGCGCGATGTTGTGCCAGACGTGCTTGGTCTCGCGGTACTCCTCGAGCCCGGCGCTGCCGAGCTCGCGCCCGATGCCGGACTGCTTGTAGCCGCCCCACTCGGCCTGCGCGACGTAGGGGTGGTAGTCGTTGATCCACACCGTGCCCATGCGCAGCCTGGCCGCGATGCGCTGCCCCTTGCCGGCGTCCTGGGTCCAGACCGCGCCGGCGAGCCCGTAGATCGAGTCGTTGGCGATGCGTACGGCGTCGGCCTCGTCGGTGAACGTCTCGACGGTGAGCACCGGCCCGAACGACTCGTCCTGGGCGACGCTCATGTCCGAGCGCACGTCACCCAGGATCGTCGGCGCGAAGAAGTAGCCGTCGGCCAGGGGGCCCTCGGTGACACGCGTGCCACCGAGCAGGAGCGTGGCGCCCTCGGCGATCCCGGCCTCGACGTACGCCGTGACCTTGTCCAGGTGGGCCTGCGAGATCAGCGCCCCGGTCTGGGCCTTGTCGTCGAACGGCCCGCCGAGCCGGATCTCGCGCGCCCGCGCCACCAGCTCGGCGACGAACTCGTCGTGGATCGACTCCTCGACGAGGAGCCGGGCACCGGCCGAGCAGACCTGGCCGGAGTGCAGGAAGACCGCGGTCAGGGCCATGTCGAGCGCGCTCTCGCGGTCGGCGTCGGCGAAGACGATGTTGGGGTTCTTGCCGCCGAGCTCGAGAGCGACCTTCTTGACCGTGCGCGAGGCCGTGGCCATGATGCGCTTGCCGGTCTCGAGGCCGCCGGTGAACGAGACGAGGTCGACGCGCGGGTCCTCGCTGAGTGGCGCGCCGGCGTGGGGCCCGTCGCCGACGACGAGGTTGCCCACGCCCTGGGGCATCCCGGCCTCGTCGAGCAGGCGCATCAGGTGGATCGCGGTGTGCGGGGAGAGCTCGCTGGGCTTGAGCACGAAGGTGCAGCCTGCCGCCAGGGCGGGTGCGACCTTCCACGAGACCTGCAGCAGTGGGTAGTTCCACGGGGTGATGAGGCCGCAGACCCCGATCGGCTCGTGGACCACCCGGCTGACCACGTCGTCGCGACCGGTGTCGACGACCCGCCCGGCCTCGGCGTCGGAGGACCTGCCGAAGTGCCGGAAGACGCTCGTGACGTCGTCGACGTCGATCTCGCTCTCGACCAGGCGCTTTCCTGTGTCGAGCGACTCCATCCGGGCGAGCTCGGCCTTGTCGCGCTGGAGGAGGTCGGCGACGCGGAGCAGGAGGTCGCCGCGCTCGCGCGCGCTGGTGGCTGTCCATGGCCCGTCGTCGAAGGCGGCACGTGCCGCCGTGATGGCGGCCTCGGTGTCGACGGCCGTGGACTCGTCGATCTCGGCCACGAGCTCACCCGTCGCAGGGCAGCGGATCTCCCGCCGTCCACCTTCGCGGGCGGAGACCCATCGGCCATTGATGAAGTTCTCGGGCATTCGAAGTCCATCCTCGCCAGTCGTTGCGCTGCTTGCAACGCCTCGGCGCTATACGAAACACAATGGAGAAGCGGGCGGATCCAGTCAAGACTCGTGAACGGATCGAGACCTTGCGGTATGAACCGCGAAGTCGGTGCTGCGGGGGATCATCGGACACCCCACCCGAGACGATGGGAGAGCTCGTCGGCAGCTTCGACCAGCATCGGCGTCACCTCCGCCACCCGTTCGGCGGGGAGCCGGAAGGTCGGACCGGACAGGCTCATCGAGCATATGACGTCCCCGTGAGCGTTGCGGACCGGTGCGGCGATCGCGGTGAGGCCCACCTCGAGCTCGTCGACCGCGACGGCGTACCCCTGCTCCCGGACGGTCTCGAGCTGGCGCCTGAGCTGTGGCTTGGTGGTGATGGTCGAGCCGGTGAACGCGGGCAGCCGCCCGAGGAGGTCCCCGAGATCGGTCGGGGGCAGCCAGGCCAGGAGGACCTTGCCGTTGCTGGTGGCGTGGAGGGGGATGTGCTGGCCGACCCAGTTGTGCGGCTGGAGCGCCGACGGTCCGGCGACCTGGTCGAGGTAGAGGGCGCTGTTCCCGTTGAGGGTGGCCAGGTTGACCGTCTCGCCGGTGGCGGAGGCCAGCTGCTTGCACAGCGGACGAGCCTCCTGCACCACGTCGAGCCGGGCGCTGGTGGCGCCGGCGAGGCGGAGCAGCCCGACGCCGAGGCGGTACTTGCCGCGTCCCTCGACCTGCTCGACCAGACCGTGCTGCTCCAGGGTGGCGACCAGGCGGAACGCCGTGCTCTTGTGGACGTCCAGGGCGGCCGCGATCTCGGTGACTCCCGACTCGCCGGAGCGGGCGAGGATCTCGAGGATCCTCAGCGCCCGATCGACGGACTGGACGCCGACGGCTGACTCGACGACGGCCGGGTTGCTCATGGCGCAACCGTAGACCTCCTGACGCAACCCCGCCAGCGATGCGCCGAGATGGGATGATCCGGTTCGACGGTGCGCCTCGGGGCGGCCACGACGTGAAGGAGACACCGAAGGATGCAGGCGAGGTACGCCGGCCAGTGCGCGGCATGCGCGAGGCGCATCGAACCCGCGGCGCAGATCGCGCGATCGGCGGACGGATCTACGTGGGTGCACGCCGCGTGCGCGGGAGCGACGCTGCCGGCCACACGCACGCCGAAGAAGAAGGCGCCGCGCGTGCTGACCCCCGACGAGCCGGTGCCGGCCGGGACGACCGAGGTCTTCACCGACGGCGCCTGCCGGGGCAACCCCGGACCGGGCGGCTGGGCCTGGGCGGTCGCCGGCGGGCCCGAGGGGTCGGGGCACGACCCGGCCACCACCAACCAGCGGATGGAGGTGCGGGCTGCCTACGAGGCGATCCGTGCCCTCCCCGGGACGCTGGTGGTCGTGAGCGACTCGACGTACGTCGTGAACTGCTTCAAGAACTCGTGGTGGACCGGCTGGCGTGCCCGCGGCTGGATCAACTCGGCCAAGAAGCCGGTCGCCAACCGCGACCTGTGGGAGCCGTTGATCGACCTCGTCGAGGACCGCGGCGACATCACCTTCCGCTGGGTCAAGGGCCACTCCGGCCACCCGATGAACGACCGCGTCGACCAGCTGGCCGTCGAGGCCAGCCACACCGTCGGTGGTTGAGGAGCGAGCCCCCCAGGTGGTCGAGCGGCGAGCGTCTCGGAGACCACCACCCCTGCCAACGTCCCGGGCGCTACCGGAAGACGACCGTCCGGTTCCCGTCGAGCAGCACGCGTGACTCCGAGTGCCACCGCACGGCCCGGGAGAGCACCTGCGCCTCCACGTCGCGGCCGGCGCCGGTGAGCTGCTCCTGGTTGTGGCTGTGGTCCACGCGGATGACGTCCTGCTCGATGATCGGGCCCTCGTCGAGGTCGGCCGTCACGTAGTGCGCGGTCGCCCCGATCAGCTTCACACCGCGGTCGTAGGCCTGGTGGTAGGGCCGGGCGCCCTTGAAGCTGGGCAGGAACGAGTGATGGATGTTGATCGCCTGGCCCGACAGCCTGCGGCAGACGTCGTCGGAGAGCACCTGCATGTAGCGCGCCAGCACCACGAGGTCGATCTCGAGCTCGTCGTGCAGCGCCATCAGCTCGGCCTCCGCCTCGGCCTTGGTCTCCGGGGAGACGGGGATGTGCCGGAAGTCGATGCCGTAGCTCTTCGCCAGGGGCTCTGCGTCGGGGTGGTTGGAGACCACGACCGGGATGTCGATCTGCAGCGACCCGGTGGAGTGCCGGAACAGCAGGTCGTTGAGGCAGTGCAGCTGCTTGCTGACCATGATCAGCGTCCGGTAGGGCTCCCGCGCGCCCCAGATCTCGAAGGTCATCTCGAACCGCTGGGCGATGCCGACGAAGTCGGCCCGCAGCGACTCGGCGGTCGCTTCGCTGCCGGACATGGTGAAGTCGATGCGCATGAAGAACCGGCCGTTGAGCCGGTCGTAGAACTGCTGGCTCTCCATGATGTTGCCGCCGTGCTCGACCAGGAAGCCGGAGACGGCGTACACGATCCCCGGCTGGTCGGGGCAGTCCAGGATGAGCACGAAGTCGCCGGTGGGGAGTCCGGCGCTCGCGGAGGTGCTGGTGGCCATCAGTCGCCGAGCTCCTTGCGGCGACGGTTGACGTACTCCTCCATCTCGGCGCGGATCGCCTCGTCCAGGGGCGGCTGCTCGTAGGAGGTGAGTTTCTCCTGGTAGATCTTCGAGGCCCGGGCGGCGGCGTCGTTGCCACCGTTGCGCGACCAGCGCTCGAAGTTCTCCGAGGAGGAGAGCAGCGGCCGGTAGAAGCAGGTTCTGAACCGCTCCATCGTGTGCATCGCGCCCAGGAAGTGTCCGCCCGCGCCGACCTCCTCGTGGGCCCCGAAGGCCAGCGACGCCTCGTCGATCTCCAGCGGCGTGAACTCGGCCTGCATCATCTGCAGCAGCTCGATGTCGACGATGAACTTCTCATAGCCCGCGACGAGACCGCCCTCGAGCCAGCCGGCGGAGTGCATCACCCAGTTGGTGCCGGCCAGGAACGTCGGCATCAGGGTCATCAGTGCCTCGTAGCCGGCCTGGGCGTCGGGGACCTGCGAGGAGGTCAGGGCGCCGCCCGAGCGGAAGGGCAGACCGAAGTGGCGGGCGATCTGGCCGGTGCAGAGCAGGCCGATCCCCGACTCGGGGGTGCCGAACGTCGGCGAGCCCGACTGCATGTCGATGTTGGACAGGAACGAGCCGAACACGACCGGACAGCCGGGCCGGATCAGCTGCGCCAGCGTGATGCCGGTGAGCGCCTCGGCGATCTGCTGGACCAGTGCCGCCGGGATGGTCACGGGCGACATCGCACCCATGAGGATGAACGGGGTGAGGACGACGGCCTGGTTGGCCTCGGCGTACTCGAAGAGCGAGTCGAGCATTCGGTCGTCCCAGCGCAGCGGGGAGTTGCAGTTGATCAGCGAGATCGTGGCCGGCGTCTGCTCGATGCTGGCGCGACCGGCCTCGCGGCCCTTGCCGCCGCCGAACAGGATCGAGGCCAGCTCGATGGTGTCCTTGGCGTTGGGTCCGGAGACCACGTTGCCCATGAACACCTTGTCGGTGAGCGTGGCCAGCGCGTAGGTCATGTCGAGGTGGCGGCTGTCCAGCGGAGTGTCGTTCGGCTCGCAGATGACCCCGCCCGCCGAGTCCATGACCGGAAACGCCTGGGCGAGCTTGGTGAAGTTGCGGAAGTCGGCCATCGTGGCGTCGCGGCGTACGTCGCCCTCGCGCACGAACGGTGGCCCGTAGACGGCGCCGAACGCCATCATGTCGTCGCCGATGTGCAGGTTGTTGGCGGGGTTGCGCGCCTGGAGGTCGAAGGAGCGCGGCGCCTTGGCCACCTGCTCGAGGATGAACTCGGGGTCGAAGAAGACCTTGTTGCCCTCCACGCGCTGGCCGGCTGCACTGAACAGGTCGAGCGCCCTCTGGCTCATGAACTCCACGCCGAGCTCGGAGACGAGGCGGCGCCACCCGCCGTCGAGCGTGGCCATCGCCTGCTCGGAAAGGATCTCGTAGCGAGGCATCTGGTTGCGGAACATCGTCACTCCTGAGTTTTCGGCGAGCTGTGCTTGACCGGGGCGGCAGGGAAACCTAGCCTCACCATGTGGGCACAGAGTTCCACATGGTGGGAGTTGTTTCCACCACCTTGGACCGAACAACGAAGGGCGGTCAAGCATGACCAGCACTTCGGTCATCGAGAGCTCGAGCGGCACGCAGGCCGTCGACCGCGCGGCAACCCTGCTCACCCTCGTGGTGGAGGCGGAGGCCGCGGTCACGTTCGGCGAGCTGAGCGAGGCTGCCGGCCTCGCGCGCTCCACCACCTCGCGCCTCCTGTCGGCCCTCGAACGCACCCGGCTGGTCGAGCGTGTCGAGACCGGCGAGTACATCGGCGGCCCCCTGTTCGCGCTGTACGCCGCCCGCCACGACCGCAACGCCGAGCTGGCCCGGCTCGCCCGCCCGATGCTCCGCGCGATCGGGGAGGAGACCGGCGAGACCGTTCACCTCGCGGTGGCCAACGGCGGACGCGTCTCCCACATCGACCAGGTCGACTCGACCTTCCTGCTCGGCGCGCGCGACTGGACCGACGTCGAGGTCCCGGCGCACTGCTCGGCGCTCGGCAAGGTGCTGCTGGCCTGGCACGTGCTCGAGCTCCCCGAGGGTCCGCTGGAGCGGGTCACCCACCGCACCCTGCGCAGCCGGGCCGACCTCGAGGCCGACCTCGAGGCCACCCGCAGCAGAGGTTTTGCCATCACCCGCGACGAGCTCGAGATCGGGCTCTCGGGGGTGGCGGCTCCGGTTCTCGGACCGGAGGCCACCACGGTGGCGACCGTGGGCATCTCGGGTCCCACTGCACGGCTTGAGGACAGGGTCGACCACGTCGGTCGGCTCCTGATGGATCAGACGGAGGCGCTCTCAGCGCTCCTCCGTCACGGCACCCGCACGGAGGCGTGACATGACACCAGAGGACATCCTGAAGGGGCTCTACGACGAGACCCTGGTAGGCAACGCCCCACGGGTGCTGGAGCTCACCCATGAGGCGCTCGAGATGCAGATGGAGCCCCAGAGCCTGCTCTTCGACGCCCTGATCCCCTCGCTGGAGGAGGTGGGTGCACGTTTCGAGCGTGGTGACTTCTTCGTCCCCGAGATGCTCATCGCCGGACGCGCCATGGCTGGCTCGATGGAGGTGCTGCGGCCGCTGCTCGCCGAGACCGGTGTCGAGACCGTCGGCAAGTTCCTGATGGGCACCGTGAAGGGCGACGTCCACGACATCGGCAAGAAACTCGTCAACATCATGCTCGAGGGTGCCGGGTTCGAGGTGATCGACCTCGGGGTCCAGGTGGCCCCGGAGACCTTCGTCGCCAAGATCCAGGAGCACCAGCCCGACATCGTCGGATTCTCGGCGTTCCTCACCACCACGATGCCGATGTTCAAGGCCAACATGAACGCACTGGAGAAGGCCGGCATGCGCAACGACGTGATCGTGATGGTCGGCGGTGCGCCCGTGACCCAGGAGTACGCCGACGCGGTCGGTGCCGACGGTTACGCGGCCGATGCCTCCGGCTGTGTCCGCAAGGCCAAGGCGCTGCTCAAGGCCAAGCGCGAGAAGGTGCCCGCCTGATGTCGGCTCCGATGCACGAGACCCGGCTCAGGTCGGCCACGCGCGAGGTGGTCATCGGCCGGCAGCACCGCTTCTGCCTCATCGGCGAGCGGATCAACCCGACGGGCCGCCGGATCTTCCAGGACCAGATCAGGGCCGGTGACCTCTCTGCCGTGGAGCGCGACGTCGCCTCCCAGGTCGCCGGCGGCGCGGACGTGCTCGACGTGAACATGGGCGTGCCCCTCGTCGACGAGGCCGAGCTCCTCGCCAAGGTGGTCACGATGATCCAGGGCCTCACCGACCTTCCGCTGTGCATCGACTCCTCGGTCGTCGAGGCGCTGGAGGCCGGCCTGGCGGCGTACGACGGCAGGGCGCTGGTCAATTCGATCACCGCCGAGGACGAGCGGATGGAGCAGATCCTCCCCCTCGTCAAGAAGTACGACGCCGCGGTGATCGCGCTGCCCAACGACGTCGACGAGATCCCGATGGAGCCCGACAAGCGGCTCGCGCTGGTGGAGAAGATCGTGCGGGTCGCGACGACCGAGTACGGCATCCCCATCGAGGACATCGTCATCGACCCCCTGGCGATGCCCATCGGGGCTGACGTCACCACGGGCCTCGCGACCCTGGAGACGATGCGCCGGATCCGCGACACCTACGGGCTCAACATGACGTGTGGGTCGTCCAACGTGTCCTTCGGGATGCCGGGGCGGCACGAGCTGAACGGCACCTTCCTCAGCATGGCCATGACCGCCGGGCTCACCAGCGCGATCATGGACACCCGCACGCCCGAGGTGGTCTCGGCCGTGAAGGCGACCGACCTGCTGATGGGTCACGACGAGTGGGGCATGGCCTGGATCTCCCGACACCGGGCAGCGCAGGCCGCAGCGACGTGAGTGACACGCCCTCCCTCGCGGACATCGGTCGCGAGGGGCTGATGGCCCCTCCGGGTGCCCCGGTCACGGCACACGACGGCTCGGGGAGGGTGCAGCTCTCCTTCTCGGTGGTCGACGGCCAGGACCGCGACGTACGCGTCCCACCGGGTGTCACCGTGTTCGACTCCGCGTCGTGGAACGGCATCGCGATCGACTCCACGTGTGGCGGCCACGGCACCTGTCACAAGTGCAAGGTCCGCATCGACACGCCGCTGCCGATCTCGCGCCACGACCGCCGGACGTTCTCCGAGGACGAGCTCGCCGCTGGCTGGCGGCTGGCGTGCCTGGCCACGGCGGCGCAGGACCTCAAGGTCGAGGTGCCGCCGTTGACCACCCGTCCCAAGGCGGCAACGGTCGGCGTCGGACGGCAGGTCATCCTGCGGCCCGCGGTCCAGAAGCGGTACGTCGAGCTCGCCGACCCCTCGCTCGCCGACCAGCGCACCGACCTGGTCCGCTTGACCGACGCGATCGAGGACCTCGAGCTGACGGTCGACCTGCCGGTGCTGCGTCGGCTGCCGAAGGTGCTGCGCGAAGCGGACTTCAAGGTGACTGCGGTGATCGTCGACGAGGTGCTCATCGACGTGGAGCCCGGTGACACCAGCGAGCTTCGCTACGCGATCGCGTTCGACCTCGGCACCACCACGGTCGTGGCGACGCTCCTCGACCTCGGCACCGGTACCCCGGTCTCGGTGGCCTCCCGGCTGAACATGCAGCAGCCCTTCGGCGGCGACGTGATCACCCGGATCAGCGCCACGATGATGGATCCCGACGCACTCGGCCGGCTCCAGTCGCTGGCCGGGCAGACCCTCGACGAGCTCGCCCAGCAGGTCTGCGTCGAGGGTGGCGTCGACCCCCGGCTCGTCTACGAGGTCGCGGTCGCCGGCAACGCGACGATGACAGCGCTCGCGCTCGGCATCGACCCCGAGCCGCTGGGCGTCGCGCCGTTCGTGATGACCACGTCGCTGCCGCCCGTCGTACTCGCCTCGGACATCGGACTGCACCTGCACCCGCGCGCCCGCGCGGCCATGTTCCCGGCGCTCGGTGCCTACGTGGGCGGCGACATCGTGGCCGGCATGCTCGCCACCGGCATGGACCGGGACAAGCGCACACGGCTGTTCATCGACGTCGGCACCAACTGCGAGATCGTGCTCAGCAACGGCGACACGATCCTCTCGACCGCCGCGCCGGCCGGACCGGCCTTCGAGGGTGGCGCGATCCGCTGCGGCATGCGCGCCGCCGACGGTGCCATCGAGGTCGTGAAGCTCGACCCGTCCGGGACTGCGGAGACCGCCGTCGCGCTCCAGGTGATCGGGGACGTCACCCCCAAGGGCCTGTGCGGCTCCGGGCTGGTCGACGCGGTCGCGGAGATGGTGCGGATCGGAGTGCTCGACGGCAGCGGGCGCTTCCTGCCGGAGGAGGAAGCGGCGGCCATCGCGCCCGCCCTGGCCGACCGGTTCGCCAAGATCGGCGAGGAGCGGGTGTTCGTGCTGCACCGGCCGAGCCCGGAGAGCGACGCCGCGGACTGCGTCTACCTCTCGCAGCGCGACGTGCGTGAGCTTCAGTTCGGCAAGGCCGCCATCGCGACCGGCTGGACCCTGCTGCTCGAGGAGCTCGGGCTGGAGCACGCCGACATCCAGCAGGTGCTGCTGGCCGGCTCGTTCGGCTCCTACCTCTCCCCGTCCTCGGCCGTCCGGATCGGCCTGGTGCCCAAGCTGCCGGTCCTGCGCATCGTCTCGGCCGGCAACGTCGCCGGCGAAGGGGCGAAGATGGCTCTGCTGTCGCTGCGTGAGCGCGTCGGCGCCGAGGCATTGCTGGAGGAGGTGAAGTATGTCGAGCTCTCCGACCGTCCGGACTTCAACGACAAGTTCGTCGACCAGCTCTCCTTCCCGGTCAGTGGCTGAGCAGCCAGCACCAGCGAGCGCCTCGAAACCGCCAGCGACCACCGCCCTCATCGCCTGTGGAGCGATCGCCCAACCCGCTGCCCGGATCGTCGAGCAGATGGGGTGGGACGTCGACGTACACCCCCTGCCTCCGCTGCTCCACAACCAGCCGCAGAAGATCGCCGGCGAGGTGGAGCAGTTGGCGACGACGCTGCGGGCGTCGTACGACGAGGTGGCGGTGGGGTACGCCGACTGCGGCACCTACGGCGCGCTCGACGGGGTCTGCGAGCGGCTGGGGCTGCGGCGGCTCGAGGGTCTGCACTGCTATGACATGTACGCCGGGGCCAGCCGGATCGAGGCCTTCTTCGCCGACCAGCCCGGCACCTACCTGCTCACGGACTTCCTGGTGAGGTCCTTCGCGCGGACCGTGGAGACCGAGCTCGGCCTCGACCGCTACCCCGAGCTGCGCGACGAGTACTTCCGCCACTACACCCGCGTCGTCTGGCTCGCCCAGGACGAGACGCCCGAGCTGCGCGAGGCTGCCGAGGCGGCCGCAGCCAGGATCGGGCTGCCCCTCACCGTCGTACCCACCGGTCAGGGCGGCCTCCGGAAGGCCCTCGCCGACCTGCTGCTCGCACCGGCTGGCGTCACCCGCTGAGGCGTCGCAGTTTGCGGCCCCTCACCCGCTGAGGCGTCGCAGTTTGCGGTGTTGCGCTGCACTCCTACGTACGCCGAGAGCAATCTGCGACGCCTCGACCCTGCGGGAAGCGCAATCTGCGACGCCTGGGCGACACAGGCCGGCCGGTCAGAGGCGGGAGAGCAGGTCCTGGCGCCACTCCTCGGTCTGGGCGATCTGGTTGAACGTGAAGATGTGCAGCCCCTCGACCAGGGACTCGGGTCGGGCCGCGACCCCCGCGCACTCC
>NZ_JAOPXP010000157.1 GCF_025965085.1 Marmoricola sp. | reverse complement strand
GCTGTCAGGTATTGGCCCGCCAGGTATCGGTGCCGCCGGCGCACCACCCAACCATTCATGTCCACCATCGGAGTTCCTACTACATGACTGCCAGCACGGTCGAAAAGACCGCCCCTCAGGTTGCCATCAACGACATTGGCTCTGAGGAAGACCTCCTTGCCGCGATCGACGCGACCATCAAGGACTTCAACGACGGCGACATCGTCGAGGGTCGCATCGTCAATGTCGACCGGGACGAGGTCCTGCTCGACATCGGCTACAAGACCGAGGGTGTCATCCCCTCTCGCGAGCTCTCCATCAAGCACGACGTCGACCCCAACGAGGTCGTCGAGGTCGGCGACAAGGTCGAGGCCCTGGTTCTCCAGAAGGAGGACAAGGAAGGCCGGCTGATCCTGTCCAAGAAGCGCGCACAATACGAGCGCGCCTGGGGCACCATCGAGCAGGTCAAGGAGGAGGACGGCGTCGTCGAGGGCACCGTCATCGAGGTCGTCAAGGGCGGCCTGATCCTGGACATCGGTCTCCGCGGCTTCCTGCCCGCGTCGCTGGTCGAGATGCGCCGCGTGCGCGACCTCCAGCCGTACGTCGGCCAGAAGCTCGAGGCGAAGATCATCGAGCTCGACAAGAACCGCAACAACGTCGTGCTCTCGCGTCGTGCGTGGCTCGAGCAGACCCAGTCCGAGGTTCGCCACGGCTTCCTGACCCAGCTGCAGAAGGGCCAGATCCGCAAGGGCGTCGTCTCCTCGATCGTCAACTTCGGTGCGTTCGTGGACCTCGGCGGCGTCGACGGTCTCGTCCACGTCTCCGAGCTGTCCTGGAAGCACATCGACCACCCCTCCGAGGTCGTCACGGTCGGCGACGAGGTCACCGTCGAGGTGCTCGACGTGGACATGGACCGCGAGCGCGTCTCGCTGTCGCTCAAGGCCACGCAGGAAGACCCCTGGCAGCACTTCGCCCGCACCCACCAGATCGGCAAGATCGTGCCGGGCAAGGTCACCAAGCTGGTGCCCTTCGGCGCGTTCGTCCGTGTCCAGGACGGCATCGAGGGCCTGGTGCACATCTCCGAGCTGGCCGAGCGCCACGTCGAGATCCCCGAGCAGGTCGTGCAGGTCAACGACGACGTGATGGTCAAGATCATCGACATCGACCTCGAGCGTCGCCGGATCTCGCTGTCGCTGAAGCAGGCCAACGAGACCGCCACCGCCGTCGAGGGCGAGGAGTTCGACCCGACCCTCTACGGCATGTCGGCGACCTACGACGAGCAGGGCAACTACATCTACCCCGAGGGCTTCGACCCCGACACGGGCGAGTGGCTCGAGGGCTTCGACGAGCAGCGCAAGATCTGGGAGGACCAGTACGCCAAGGCGCACGCTCGCTGGGAGGCGCACCTCAAGCAGCAGGTCGAGGCCAAGCAGGCCGAGGCCGAGGCGGGCGAGGCGACGTCGTACTCCAGCGGCGGCGACGCCGCAGCCCAGGGCGGCGGCGAGGCCGAGGGTGGCTCGCTGGCCTCCGACGAGGCGCTGCAGGCACTGCGCGAGAAGCTGACCGGCGGGGGCGCCTGACCCGCACGGCAGATCGACACGCCGGAGCCCGGTCCCCTGTTCGGGGGCCGGGCTCCGGCGCGTCCTGATGGCGCACACCCTCTCGGGCCAGGCCCGTCGTCGACGTGACAGTGGCCGACGTGCGGTCAGAGGATGCCGGCTGCCGTCGCTGGTGCGGCGTAGGCCTCCGCGAGCGTCGCCACGGTCTCGTGGGCGTTGAGGCCGCTGGGGTTCGGCACCACCCACAGCTCGGCCCCCTCGAACGTCGTGTCCTGGCGGCCGAGCTGGGCCCCGGGACGGCCGAACGCCTGGCGGTACGCCGTGACCCCGGCGATGGCGACCACCCGGGGTGACCGCGTCCGCACCAGCTCGCGCAGGCGGGCGCCTCCCTCGCGGAGCTCGAGCGCGGTGAGCTCGGAGGCCCTGGCCGTGGCGCGGGGCGCGAGGTTGGTGATGCCGAGACCGCGGGACCGGAACTGTTCGCGGTCGGCATCGGTCATCCCGGCTGACGGGTCCACGCGCGCGGTGAGGATCCCAGCGCGCAGGAGCGCGGGGTAGAAGCGGTTCACCGGGTGCGCGAAGTGGGTCTGGACGGCCGCGGTCCACAGACCCGGGTTGATCCCGACGAACAGCAGCCGCAGGTCGTCGGCCAGCAGGTCGGGAACCACCGCGTCCCGGAAGGACTCGAGCTCAGCCTTCGTGAACCCCATCAGTCCGGCCGCTCGAGGTCCGGCAGGGTCGCGTCGTCCACCGTCCCCACGACCGCAGCGCACACACGCTGCCTCCAGCGGTCGTCTGCGACGCCGAAGACGGCGACGTCCTCGACGCCGTCGACCTCAGCGAGCACCAGGTCGCGCTCCTCGGCGACGAGGGTGTCGGCCGCCTCGGGCTCCAGGAGGCCTGGGAACACCCCCCGGCGCACCAGCTCGGCGTACGCCGTGGACCCCGGGGCGAGCAGTGCGACGCGGGACACGCGCGCCAGCTCACGGACGTCCATTCCCCGATCTTGTCAGCCAAGTCGGGGACGAGGAGCGGGTGGGTGGGCCACACTTCGCCCATGATTCGCTTCGAGCTCGGTTTCGGGCTGTTCGTGATGGCGCTGTGGGTCTTCTGCCTCATCGACGTCATCAGCAGTCGCGAGGGCGAGATCCGCAACCTGCCGAAGGTGCCGTGGGTCTTCATCGTCCTGCTGTTCCCGCTGGCGGGCTCGATCGCCTGGCTGGTCGCCGGACGGCCCGGGGCTGCGCCGGGCCGGTCGAGGTACGAGCGGACCGCACCGGCGTTCCCGGAGTACGACCGGCCGGGCCGGGCGGCGGCGACGAACCCCGAGGACGACGAGGAGTTCCTGCGCAAGGTGCGCGAGCGCGCTGAGGAGCAGCGCCGCGCCCATCGTGAGAGCCAGCTTGCCCGCGAGCGCGAGGAGCACGAGAAGCTCCAGCGGCGGCTCAAGCGTGGGAGGCAGGACGATCCCGAGGCTGGTTCCTGACCGCAGCCGGCCGCGGCCACGCGCCCGGGGGAGCGGGCTCGCCGCCTGGCACCGCGGCTGGCATGATCCCCGCATGACGACGCGGGTGGGACTGACAGGCGGTGTCGCCTCCGGCAAGAGCACGGTGGCGGCCGCGCTCGCCGACCTGGGGGCCGTCATCATCGACGCCGACGCTCTGGCCCGAGAGGTGGTGGCGAAGGGGACACCCGGCCTCGACGAGGTCGTCGCCGAGTTCGGCGAGGACCTGCTCGGTTCCGACGGGGAGCTGGACCGTCCTGCCATGGGTCGTCTCGTCTTCAACGACGCCTCGGCCCGCAAGCGGCTGGAGGCGATCGTGCACCCCCTCGTCTTCGAGCGGATCGTGGCGCTCGAGGACCGGGCCGCCGAGGATGCTGTCGTCGTGCACGACATCCCGCTGCTGGCCGAGAGTGGCCGGGCCGACACCTTCGACGCGGTCATCGTCGTGGACGCCCCGCCCGAGGTGCAGCTCGAGCGGATGCTCACCGACCGCGGCTGGACCAGGGAGGACGCGGCGTCGCGGATCGCCGCGCAGGCCACCCGTGAGGAGCGTCGGGCGATCGCGACCCACGTCATCGAGAACACCGGGACGCGCGAAGACCTCCGCGCACGGGTGGCGGAGGTCTACGCGGATGTGGTCTCGGCGGGGTCGCGGAGCGACTGAGTGCTCAGGCCTGTCCCGCTCCGCCGAGCGGTACGGGGCGTCTTTCTCAGGCAGCCAGGTCGGGGTCGGCCAGGCGGCGCAGCTTCGCGATTGCCTCGCGCTCGAGCTGACGGACGCGCTCGGCCGAGATGCCGTGGCGGGCGCCGATGTCGGCGAGCTTGTGCTGCCGTCCGTCGACGAGGCCGTAGCGCGAGCGCACGATGTCGGCAGACCGCTCGTCCAACAGCCCGACGAGGGTGTTGAGGCGGTCACGGGACTCGGTGTCGAGCACCGTGAGGTCCGGTCCAGGCGAGCTCTCCTGGGCGATGAGGTCACCCAGCGAGGTGTCGCCGTCCTCGTCGATGGGGGTGTCGAGGCTGACGTGGTCGCGGCCCCAGGACATGAGGTCCAGGACCCGGTCGAGGTCCATGTCGAGCTCGGCGGCGATCTCCTGGGGGTCGGGGTCCCGGCCCAGCTGGCGCTCGAGGGTACGCCGGGCCGAACCCACCTGGTTGAGCTCCTCGACGACGTGCACGGGCAGCCGGACCACGCGGGCCTGCTGCGCGATGCCCCTCGTGATCGCCTGGCGTACCCACCAGGTGGCGTAGGTGGAGAACTTGTAGCCCTTGGCGTAGTCGAACTTCTCGACAGCGCGGATCAGACCGGTGTTGCCCTCCTGGATCAGGTCGAGCATGGGCATCTGGCTGCGGCCGTACTTGCGGGCGATCGAGACCACGAGGCGCAGGTTGGCGTTGATGAAACGCTGCATGGCACGCTCGCCGTCCTCGACCATCCACCGGAGCTCGTCCTCGGTCGCGAACCTGGGAGCCCC
>NZ_JAOPXP010000152.1 GCF_025965085.1 Marmoricola sp. | reverse complement strand
CCGGCACCAGGTCGCCGGTCTCGACGACATGTCCCTCGTCGAAGCGGGTCTGGATGCCGGACAGGTCCACGCCGACCAGCCGGGCCCGGAAGGTGTTGGCGGTCGCCTTGCGCAGCAGGTGGGCGAGGACCTCGAGCTCTCTGCCCTCCTCGGTCGCCTCGAACTCGACCTTGCCCCGGGCAGCAGCCACGATGGCCGGCAGGTCGCAGACGCGCGCGACCGCCTCGGTCTCGCCGACGACGGCGGCCCGGCGCACCGCCGAGGCGGCGACCGTCTCGATCGCGGCGATGGAGAACCGGGCCGAGACACCCGAGCGCTGGTCCACCTGCGGCGAGTCACGCACCAGGCGCGTCCAGCGGGCCACGATCTCGGTCAGGTGGTCAGGAACGGTCACCGTCGTGCCGGGCCACTGCAGCTGGGCCTCCTGCGAGATGACGGCGAGCTCGTCGGCCAGCTCGATCGGGTAGTGGGTGCGGATCTCCGCACCGAACCGGTCCTTCAGAGGCGTGATGATCCGGCCGCGGTTGGTGTAGTCCTCGGGGTTGGCGCTGGCCACCACCAGGACGTCGAGCGGCAGCCGCAGCACGTAGCCGCGGATCTGGACGTCGCGCTCCTCCATCACGTTGAGCATGGCGACCTGGATCCGCTCGGCCAGGTCGGGCAGCTCGTTGATCGCGACGATGCCGCGGTGCGACCGCGGGATCAGCCCGAAGTGGATGGTCTCCGGGTCGCCGAGGCTGCGGCCCTCGGCGACCTTCATCGGGTCCACGTCACCGATCAGGTCGGCGACGCTGGTGTCGGGGGTGGCGAGCTTCTCGGCGTACCGCTCGTCGCGGTGGCGCCAGCCGACCGCCAGGTTGTCGCCATCGGCCAGGGCACGTCGCTTCGACTCGTGGGCGATCGGCTCGTAGGGATGCTCACCGAGCTCGGAGCCTGCGATCACGGGCGTCCACTCGTCCAGCAGCCCGACCAGGGTGCGCAGCACGCGCGTCTTGCCCTGGCCGCGCTCGCCGAGGAGCACGACGTCGTGCCCGGCGAGCAACGCGCGCTCGAGCTGGGGGATGACCGTGCTGCTGAACCCGTGCAGCCCGGGCCAGGGGTCGCGCCCCTCGCGCAGGGCAGCGAGCAGGTTGGTGCGCAGCTCGTCACGCAGCGACTTCTGCTGGTGGCCGCTGGCTCTGAGCTGGCCCAGGGTGCTGATGTCAGGGGGAGTCGTCGTCACCTCTTCAACGCTACCCATCCCCTGCAACGACCGTGTGACGCCCACGTACCACCTTTCTCTCGCCGAGGCGTCACAGATTGCGGTGCCCGGACCGCCGAGGCGTCACAGATTGCGGCAATCTGCGACGCCTCGGCGGGGGTGCGGGACACTTCTCGGCATGAGTCCCGGGCTGCAGCCGCGCGTGTGCCCCTGCGGCGCGTCGACGTCGTACGACGCGTGCTGCGGCCGCCTCCACCGCGGAGAGACGCAGGCCGCCACGCCGGAGGAGCTGATGCGGTCACGCTTCTCGGCGTACGCCGTCGGCGACTCGGACTACGTGTGGCGCACGTGGCACCCACGCACCCGGCCCGATGAGGTGCACCCGGACACGCGGACGAGCTGGACGGCCCTGGAGGTCCTGGAGGCGGTGGGCGACACGGTGGAGTTCCGGGCCCACTACGAAGGACCGGAGGGACGCGGCGTCCTACACGAGCGCAGCCTGTTCTCCCGGCGGGCCGGCCGCTGGTTCTACGTGAAGGCCAGGTGAGCCGCGGCTGCACGTCCTCCCTGCACCCGGGCTGGCGCGAGACCGGTCAGGCCCGCCGCCGCGTCATCCTGGCCTGCGCCGAACGGAGTGCCGTCGAGACGAGGAGGAGCGCCAGCAGACCCACCACGGTCAGCCACGGCACCGACCGACTCCCGACGAGCTGGAGGTCGACCTCCTGCGCCGAGGTCACGCGGGGGGCCGGCGAGTCGTCGATGGGGCCGAGCCGCGACCCGGCGTCGAGCGCCGACGCCGCCGTGGCGGCAGCCGTCGCGGTCCCCGCTGGTGCAGGCGCCGCCAGCACGCGTTCGCTGACGAAGCCGTGCCGGATGCGCTGCGGGTGGTCACCCACCGGCAGGTAGGCCAGCTCCTTCCGCTGGTCGAAGCTGAGCACCGCCACCGCGTCGGCCTCGCTCAGCGACACCCAGCAGGTGTCACCGAGGCCCTCGGTCGTCCAGTAGGGCTTGCCGTAGGAGTGACCGGTCGACGCGGTGTCGAAGATCGTGGGCGTCATGGTTTTCCGGTCGACCAGCGCCGCGTAGTCGTCCATGGTCCCCGCCGCGCACAGCGTGCTGCCCTTCTGGTCCATCGACAGCCCGTGGTGCGCGGAGTCGTTGACGTACTGCTCCCTGGGCATGCTCGGAACCCGGTTGGGGAGGTTCACCACCCGTCGTACGGCGCCGGTCCGGGGCTCCGGGATGCCGCCCGCCGTGTAGGTGACCACCCCGTCGAGGTCGGGGGCCCGGGTGTCGAACTCGACCAGGCCGTGGAAGTAGGAGACCTGGAAGTAGACGAAGCGCTCGTCGGGCGCCACTGCCATCGGCCGGACCGCGGAGCTCATGCCTGGGTAGCCGGCCTCGGCCAGCTCCTTGCCCATGTCCCAGCGCTGCTTGATCCCGAAGCTGGCGTCGTCGACGATCTGGAACCAGCGGTCACCCTTCAGGGCGTCGTGAAGCGGCCCTATCTTGACCGGTCCGGCGCCCGTCTCGTCACCGGGTGTGTAGACCTTCCCGATGCTCGCGTGGAAGATTCGCGAGCCGTCCTTGGTGAAGTTGCTCTCGTGGGGCGTCTCCCCGGACTCGAAGCTGCGCAGCCGGTCGCCCATGGCGATCCTCGTGCCGCCCACCGTCTCGGAGACCATCGAGAACTCGATGACCTGGCGCTCGGTGGAGTCGCTGACCAGGAGACGGCGACCATCCGGGCTCAGGCCCATGTGATCGGTGCGGTAGCCGTCCATCTGCTGCTCCCGGACGATGCTGTCGGTGCGGCCGGCGACGGCCTTCGCGACGTCGATCCACACCACGTCCGCGAAGCTGGGCCGCGACACCGCGAGATAGCGCCCGTCGCTGGTGGTGAACATGTCGTCGACGTACTGGTCGTGCCCCTCGCCAGGGCCCTGCTGGATGGCCAGGTAGAACGCCAGCCTCGCCGGGTCGGCCTGGATGTCGGCGAGCTCCTGCGCCTTGTCCGGGACCAGGTCGACCCCGCGCCGCAGCACCTGGAGCTTGCGGGCGTCGACGATCGAGGCGGTGCCGGCCCAGTTGTTGCCGACCCACATCACGTCGCGCAGTCCGCTGGCTGTCGCGCCCGCGGAGGGAGCGGCGTGCGCCGACGGCGCTGCACCCACTCCCGCGCCGACCCCTGTGATCAGGGCGGCGGTCAGGGCGAGCACGGTGCGGGCGGCAGTACGGCGCATGGCCAGTCAACGAACCAGCAGGGACGGCGTCACGCCAGGGTGAGCGGCGACACGGTTGGGGCAGCAACCCGGGACGCCGACGGTCTACCCTCACCAGGACGAGAGGAGTGGTCATGCCAGCGACGGACGGCGTCGAGGACGCCGATGCAGCACTGGTCGCCGGCGAGCCGCCACCCTCGGCCCGGGTCCCCCTCGGTCGGGACCGCATCGTCGCCGCGGCCCTCGAGTTCATCGACACCCAGGGACTCCCAGGCCTGACGATGCGGCGACTGGGCCAGACCCTGGGGGTCGAGGCGATGTCGCTCTACCGCTACGTGCCCGGCAAGGAGGACCTCCTCGACGCCGTGGTCGACTCCCTGGTCAGCTCGATGACCCGGGACAGCGAGGTCCTGTCCGCTCCCCAGGACGGGTGGCAGGACTTCCTGCAGCGACTGGCCCACGGCGTGCGCCGCGTGGCTCTCGAGCACCCCCGGGCGTTTCCGCTGGTCGCCTCCCGGCCACCCGAGGCCCCGTGGCTCCGGCCCCCGCTGCGCAGCATCGAGTGGGTCGAGCACTTTCTCGCCGGCCTGGTCAGCGAGGGCTTCGACGACGAGTCCGCGGTGAGCGGCTACCGCGCCTTCACGAGCTTCCTGCTCGGGCACCTGCTCCTCGAGGTCGCCGGCCATGGGGCGGACGTCGGACCCCTCGACGCCCTCGATGACGGTTCCACGCAGGACGACGGCCTGGTGAACGCTCCCACGGTCAGGCGGCTGCGGGCCTCCCTCTCGGAGGACCATGACGCGGCCGAGTTCGAGGAAGCCCTCGAGAACCTGCTCGACCGGATGGCGCTCATCCGCAGCGAGGCAAGGCCGACTGAGACGTCCTGAGCGGCACGCTGCCGTAGGCGTGTGCGAGTCTGTGACCGTGCACGCCGGCTCTGTGATCGCGACCGTCCTCGGGCTGCTCCTCGCGGTGGCCTTCGCGACGATCGGCTGGCTCGCCCGACAGCTCGACCAGACGCGGGCCGAGGTCTCCCGCCTGCGCGAGGCGCTGGACGCAGAGCAGGTCAGACCGAGGGGCGGCCCTCGGGCGGTGCAGGCGGCCCAGGCCGCGGGCGTGGCCGTGAAGACGGTGGTGGGGACCGCCACGCGGATGCGCGAGCAGGGTGTCCGCGGGATGCTGCTCGGCTCGATCGACGACCTGGCCACGTGGGCCATGGAGGACCGCAACGAGATCGCCCGCATCGCCGCCCCCGACGGCACGGTGACACTGATGTTCTCGGACATCGAGAACTCGACGAGCCTGAACAGCGAGATCGGCGACGAGCAGTGGGTCAAGCTGCTCAGCGCCCACGACCGCTTGCTGCAGACCCACCTCGACCGCCATTGCGGACACGTCGTCAAGAACCAGGGGGACGGCTACATGGTCGTGTTCCCGACGCCGGAGCTCGCCATCCGCGCCTCGATCGGCATCCAGCGCGCCCTGAGCGCGAAGCGTCAGCGCAACCGCCACCTTCGTCGTACGCCGATCCGCGTGCGCATCGGCCTGCACGTGGGCACCGCGATCGAGCGCGAGGGCGACTACTTCGGGCGCAACGTCGCCATGGCCGCGCGCGTGGCCGCGATGGCCGACGGGGGCGACATCCTGGTCACCGACGACATCGCGGAGGCTCTCGCGGACTCGGCGGATCTCCGGTTGGTCGAGGACGGCACGGTCACGCTCAAGGGACTGCCGGGTGAGCATGATCTGTGGTTGGTGCAAGCGGCATGAGCCACCTCAGCCCCGAGGAGACCGCCCGGGTGATCGAGCTCGCCATGCACTTCGCACGTGAGGGCCTGACCGGAGAGCTCGCCGGGTTCCTCGACCACGGACTGCCCGTCGACGTCCAGGACACCGACGGCAACACGACTCTCATGCTGGCCGCCTACCACGGCCGGGCCGATACGGTCCGGATGCTGGTCGAGCGCGGGGCCGACGTCGACCTGCGCAACAACCGCGACCAGTCGCCGCTCGCGGGGGCGCTGTTCAAGGGCGAGGACGACGTGGTCCGGCTGCTCATCGGCGCCGGTGCCGACCTGGACGCCGGCACCCCGTCGGCGCGCGACACGGCGGCGATGTTCGACCGCCTCGATCTGCTGGGCTGAGGGGATCCGCGGCATGGCTCGCGTCCTGGTCGTCGACGGCGCCAATGTCGTCGGCTCACGCCCTGACGGCTGGTGGCGCGACCGTGCCGCTGCTGCGAGCCGGTTGCACGGACGCCTCGCGGTCGCGGACACGTCGTACGACGAGATCGTGCTCGTCCTCGAGGGCCAGGCGAAGGCCGGTGTCCCGCGAGGTCGTGACGGTCACCTGCGAACCGTCCACGCCGCCAAGGACGGGGACGCGAGCATCGTCGAGGAGGCCCGCACCGCGCAGGAGCAGGGCCACGACGTCGTCGTGATCACCGCCGACCGGGTCCTCGCCCAGCGCGTCGAGCACCTCGGCTGCCGCACGATGAGCCCCAGCTGGCTGCTCGCCCACATCGAGGGCTGAGCGGGCGGGCCGACGTTTCCGCCCGCTCCCCCGGTGGCGCCCTACCAGCCCTCGCTGCGCTTGAGCCGGATCACGGCCGCGAGGTCGAGCTCGTTGTCCTGGCGCCACTGCACCAGCCGTCGACGGTCACGGTCGAGCTCCGCCGAGGTGGAGCCCCGCCGCGCGTGGTGCCAGCGCAGCGCGTCCTCCGCGTAGGCCACCCAGGCGATCGGACGGGCGGCCCGGATCGCGTCGAGGGCCTCGACGGCGTCCCAGCCCTGGGCCAGCAGCACCGCGAAGCCCAGCGACGGTCCGCGGTTGATCCCCATGTGGCAGTGGGTCAGCACCGTGCCGTCCTGGTCGATGGCCCCGAGGGCGAAACCCACCCCGACGTCGAACCAGGATCCCGGGACCTGCTGGCCCGCGTCGTCCATGCCGTGGTGGAGGTAGGTGATCCCGGGCGCGGTCTCCCCCACCCAGTGCTCGTCGGTCCACTCGATGCGTGCGTCGACGATGTGCGTCACGCCGACCCGGACGAGCTCCTCGAGCTGGCTGGCAGCCAGCGCGCTGTCACGGGTGTCCAGGTCGCCGCCGACGAGGAGCTGGGGGGTGACGAAGGCCGCGTCGGCGCTCGCGAGGGTGGGCCCGGGTCGGTTGTCCATCTCGTCGAACCTATGCCCTGGCACCGACACGAGACAGCGGCCGGTCCTCAGCCGTTGCGCTGACGGCGCTTCAGCGGCTTGGTGGCCGGCCCCTCCAGCACCGACCCGTCGGAGCCGAACCGCGAGCCGTGCAGCGGGCAGTCCCAGGTGCTCTCCGCGTCGTTCCAGTGCAGCAGGCCACCGAGGTGGGTGCAGACGCCCACCACCTCGCACGACCGTTCCCGGCGCGTCGCCTCCACGACCGAGCCCGCCAGCGCGACGCCGACCTTGGTGTTGATCGTGGCCAGGTGCGCCGCAGCGCTGAGGCCGATCATCCGCTTGCTCAGCGGCTTCGACCAGTCCGGCACCGAGCCGAGGATCCGGCCGGAGATGGCCCGGGCCGCAGCCACCCCGTTGGTCATGCCCCACTTGTCGAATCCCGTGGCGACGTAGATGCGTCCCCGTCCGCGCGGCATCGGCCCCACGAACGGCAGGGCGTCATGGGGGGAGTAGTCCTGGGCCGACCACTGGTGGGTCTCCACCGAGCCGGGGAAGTACGTCGCCGTCCACTCACGCAGCCGCTCGACGTGCTCGTGTTCGGACCGCGTGCGGCCGACGGAGTGACCGCTCCCCCCGACCAGCAGTCGCGTCCCGCCGGGACCCGGGGCGTCGCGGACCGACCGCGAGTCGGACCCGGCCGAGAGGTACATCCCCGCCGGGGCCTCGGTGGACTCGAAGGCCAGGGCGTAGGACCGCTGCGCCTCGACCTTGGAGAAGTACAGGCCGCGGTCCAGGATCGGCGTACCGGTGGCCAGCACGACGTGTTCCGCGCGCAGCGTGGTGCCGTCGTCGAGGGCCACCTCCGGCGGTCCGGTGAAGGAGGCCCCGGTGACCCGCAGTCCCTGGTGGAGCGTGCCGCCGTGGTCCCGGAGCTGGACGGTCAGGGCAGCCAGCAGGTCCATCGGGTCGAACTGCGCCTGTTCCTCCAGCACGGCGGCCCCGTGGTGCGGGAACGGCACGTCGAGGGAGTCGGTCCAGGCGACCGGCAGGCCGAGCGACCTCGCGGCGTCGTACTCCTTGCGGACCGTGGACACCTCGCCGGGGCTCGCCGCATAGGTGTGGGCCGGGCGCCGCTGCACGTCCACCCCGTGGTCCTCGCAGAACTGGAGCAGCCACGCCATCCCCTCGCGGTTGGCGTCCACGTAGGCACCGGCGACCTTGTGCGACTGGTAGCGGAGCAGCTTGGAGTACCTCGTGCCCTGCAGCAGGGAGATCTTGGCGGTGGTGTTGCCGGTGGCGACGGATCCCACCTCGCGCGCCTCGACGACGGCGACGCGTCGCCCGGCGCGGGCCAGCAGCAGACCCGTCACCAGGCCGGTGATGCCCGCGCCCACGACGATCTCGTCGACGGGTCCGTCGGGAAGCGCGTCACTTGGCAGGGGCTTGGCGTGGTCGAGCCAGAGAGAGGTCACGCCCTCGGGTGCCCCAACCGAGGCCGTTTCATGCCCCGTCCGGCGTCGTTCGACGACACCGGCGGCGGCAGCGCTCCAGACCGCGGAAGGGCGGACCTCAGCTGTTGAAGCGCCGGTCGCGCTGCTCGGCGTACTCGTCGGCCTTGTTCTGGTAGTGCATCACCACGTCGCTGAAGACCTTCCAGTCGACGTCGCGGGAACGTACGACGACCCATCGGTCCATGTAGTGCGCGAAGGCGATCTCACCGTCACTGACCCGGATGTCCACGTTGGGGTCCTCGAGGTCGAACTCGTCGACCCGGCCGTCCCTGCGGATCTGGATGGTGGAGCCCCTGACCGTGATGCGTTGCGGGATCTTCGACTGCATCATGGCCCACAGGACGACCAGCAGCACGGCGGCAACGGCTGCCACGACCATGGCCCAGACGCTGCCGTCGGCGACGGTCAACGTGACGCCGACGACCAGGCCCACGAGCGCGGCGACTGCTGCCACGCGCATGACCGCCCGTCCCGGATCAGGCGCGACGAAGACATAGCTGGTCGCTGCCGCCTTGCGGTCCTTCTTGGATTCCATGCTGCCTCCTCCGGCGCCGTCCGACATCGTCCCGAAGACTCCGGACACTCCGAGGGTGCCACGGCGAGCGGCTCGCCACATCGAGAACGGGCGAACTGCCCCTTCAACGGCCTCGGTCAAGAATGTCACAATTCAATCACTTGGCTCCACTCCGATGTCTACGCTTCGGCAGGTGACCCCTGTACGAATTGTCCGCTTCTCGACTCTGGCTGCCGTCGGACTGTCGGTCGTCGCCGTCCTCGCCGGCCAGCCGCTCGGCCAACCGGTCGCGGCGCCCGGCCGAGACGACGTCAGGCCGGTGGGCGCGACGACGTACCCGACCAACGCCGCGAAGGTCTTCCGCTGGGGCAACGCCTCGGTGA
>NZ_JAOPXP010000127.1 GCF_025965085.1 Marmoricola sp. | reverse complement strand
GGGACGGGGCTGCCCAGGAGGCGGCTGAGCCACGCCTTCGGGAGCACGGTCAGCGTGCCGATGAGCGCCACCGAGGCGGCGGTCCCACCGAGTCCGCGCCAGGTCGGCGACAGGTGCACGGCCCCGGAGGCGAAGAGCAGCAGTCCGGCGAGCCCGGCGACCATCAGCGCGGCTCCCGGACGACCTGAGAACACCTTGGTCCCGGCGCGGAGCGCCAGCGCCAGGAGGACCCCGGCCAGCAGCTGGTACAGGCGGGCGTCGGTGCCGTAGTACGCGTGGTTGGGCTCCTTGGCGCCCCAGTACAGCTGCGAGGCGACCGAGGCCAGGAACAGCAGGCCCAGGATGACCGAGGCGTACCGCGCGAACCGCTTCCCGGTGCGCAGCAGCAGCGCGATCAGGATCGGGAAGAAGACGTAGAACTGCTCCTCGATGGCCAGGGACCAGAAGTGCAGGTAGGGACTGGGCTTCAGGTCGGTCGAGAAGTAGTCGGTCGACTGCCCCAGGAAGTGCCAGTTGGCGTAGTACAGCAGCGCCGAGCGCGCGTCGCTGACCATCTCGATGCGCCGGACGACGTCGGTGACGACGACGAAGGCCACCATCGTGGCCACGATGACCAGGACCGCGGCCGGGAGCAGCCGGCGTACCCGGCGGGCGTAGAAGCCGCCGAGGCTGAAGGTCCCGCGCTTGTCGATCTCGCTGAGGATGACGTTCGAGACCAGGAAACCGGAGAGCACGAAGAACAGGTCCACGCCGATGAATCCACCCGCGGCGTACGTCGGCCCGTGCGCGACGTTCGTGGCGTGGTAGATCAGGACCAGGTAGACGGCGATGGCCCGGAGACCGTCGAGCTGCGGGAGGTAGGACCACATAGGCCGCGAAGTCTAGCCGCGGCACGCACCGCTACAGGTACTGGCCCGTGTTCGCGACGGTGTCGATCGAGCGGCCGGGCTCGGTGCCCTGCTTGCCGGTGATCAAGGTGCGGATGAACACGATGCGCTCACCTTTCTTGCCCGAGATCCGCGCCCAGTCGTCCGGGTTGGTCGTGTTGGGCAGGTCCTCGTTCTCCTTGAACTCGTCGACGCACGCCTGGAGCATGTGCTGGACGCGCAGGCCCTTCTGGTCGTTGTCGAGGAGGTCCTTGATCGCCATCTTCTTGGCCCGGTCGACGATGTTCTGGATCATCGCGCCCGAGTTGAAGTCCTTGAAGTACAGGACCTCCTTGTCGCCGTTGGCGTAGGTGACCTCGAGGAACCTGTTCTCGTCGGTCTCGGTGTACATCCGCTCGACCGTCGCGGTGATCATCCCGGACACGGTCGCGTTGCGGTCTCCCCCGAACTCGGCGAGGTCGTCGGCGTTGAGCGGCAGTTCGGCGGTGAGGTACTTGGTGAAGATGTCCCGCGCCGACTCGGCGTCGGGACGCTCGATCTTGATCTTCACGTCGAGGCGTCCGGGCCGCAGGATCGCGGGATCGATCATGTCCTCACGGTTCGACGCACCGATGACCAGAACGTTCTCCAGGCCCTCGACACCGTCGATCTCCGAGAGCAGCTGCGGCACGATCGTGTTCTCCACGTCGGAGGAGACGCCCGAGCCGCGCGTGCGGAACAAGGAGTCCATCTCGTCGAAGAACACGATGACCGGAGTGCCCTCGCTGGCCTTCTCGCGGGCCCGCTGGAACACCAGCCGGATGTGACGCTCGGTCTCACCGACGTACTTGTTCAGCAGCTCGGGGCCCTTGATGTTGAGGAAGAAGGAACGCCCGGACTGGCCGGTCTTCTCGGCGACCTTCTTGGCCAGGGAGTTGGCGACCGCCTTGGCGATCAACGTCTTGCCGCAGCCGGGCGGGCCGTAGAGCAGGACGCCCTTCGGTGGCTTGAGCTGGTAGTCCTTGAAGAGCTCCGGGTAGAGGTAGGGCAGCTCGACCGCGTCGCGGATCTGCTCGATCTGGCCGGCGAGGCCGCCGATCGAGGTGTAGTCGATGTCGGGCACCTCCTCCAGCACGAGCTCCTCGACCTCGGACTTGGGCACCCGCTCGTAGACGTAGCCGGACCTGCCGTCGAGCAGCAGCGAGTCGCCGGCACGCAGGGTGATGTCGCGCAGGGGGTGGGCCAGGCGCACCACGCGCTCCTCGTCGGCGTTGCCGATGACCAGCGCGCGCTCGCCGTCGGCCAGCACCTCCTTGAACATCACGACCTCGCCCACCTCCTCGAACTCGAGGGCGGCGACGACGTTGAGGGCCTCGTTGAGCATGACCTCCTGGCCCTTGGTCAAGGCGTCGAGGTCGACCGAGGGGCTCACGTTCACGCGCAGTTTGCGCCCGCCGGTGAACACGTCGACCGACTCGTCCTCGTTGCGCTTGAGGAAGGTGCCGAACCCCGTGGGGGGCTGGGCGAGCCGGTCGACCTCCTCCTTGAGGGTGACGATCTGGTCGCGGGCCTCGCGCAAGGTCTGGGCGAGGCGCTCGTTCTGGGAGGTGACTGCAGCCAGGGAGCGCTGGGTGTCCAGCAACCTTTGGTCGAGGGCGCGGGCACTGCCGGGCGCGTCCACGAGTCGGCGACGCAGGTCTGCCACCTCGGCCTCCAGGAAGGAGACCTGGTTGCGCAGCTGGGCAGTGGTCGGTCCTTGGTCGGCACCTGAGTCAGGCACGTGAACCACCTCCGTGGACAGGATCTGGATTTCGACCCTACTCGGCCGGACCCACATGCCAAGCGGTCAGGGCCGTGTCTCGTCAATCCTGTTGTGGATCTGCAACCTGCGCAGCTTGCGGCGCCAGTCCCACGGGGCGCGGTCCTTCGTAGTCGACGCCGTAGGCCCCCGGTGCGGGACGGCGCTTCTTCACCGGTGCCTTGTTGCCCGGCGCCATGCGGCGGGCGGTGACCAGGAACCCGGTGTGACCGTTCATCTTGTGGCCCGGGCGGACGGCCAGCCCCTCGACGTGCCAGTCGCGGACGAGGGTCTCCCACGGCTGCGGCTCAGTGAACTCCCCGTGGGCGCGCAGGGTCTCCACGACCTTCCCGAGCTGGGTGGTGGTCGCGACGTACGCGACGACGATGCCGCCGGCCGTGAGCGCCTCGGCAACCGCATCGATGCACTCCCAGGGCGCCAGCATGTCCAGGACCACCCGGTCGACGCTCCCCGGCTCCACGGTCGCAGGAAGTGCCTCGACCAGGTCGGCGACGGTGAGCTGCCAGGCCGGGTGCCGGCCCCCGAAGAACTGGTCGACGTTGCGCTCGGCGACCTCGGCGAACTCCTCACGGCGCTCGAAGGAGGAGACGTGCCCGCTGGGCCCGACGGCACGCAGGAGCGAGCAGGTCAGCGCGCCCGAGCCCGCGCCGGCCTCGACCACCCGAGCGCCGGGGAAGATGTCGGCCATCGCCACGATCTGGGCGGCGTCCTTGGGGTAGACGACCGCGGCACCGCGGGGCATGGAGACCACGAACTCGTTCAGCAGTGGCCGGAAGACGAGATACTCGCCACCTGACGAGGACGTGATCGTGAAGCCCTCCTGGCGGCCGATGATCTCGTCGTGGGAGAGGCCGCCGCGGTTGGTGTGGAACGACTTCCCCTCCTCCAGGCAGATGTTGTGCCGGCGCCCCTTGGCGTCGACCAGCCGCACCCACTCACCAGGCTGGAGCGGGCCGCGGCGTACCCCGGACCAGTCGGGCGACCCCGTCGTCGGTGACGGGGTCCCTGCCTGAGCACCTGTGCGGGCCCCTGTCCGGGGCCCTGTGCCTGCGTCGGTCGTCTGCTCGGTCTTCTGGTCTGTCTTCTTCTGCGTCAGCTCGGTCTCAGTCACTTCGTAGCGCCCTCCTCGAAGGCGCGATCCACGTCGATGGTGGCCAGTACGCCGAAGATGGTGCCGTCCGGTTCGACCAGGACGTACTCCTCGGCAGGGGTGCTGGACATGGCCTTGATGAGGTCCTCCCCCGAGATGTCGGCCCCGAGGACCATTCCGTTCTCGATCGTGCGCGAGACGGAGCTGACCGGCACCCAGGCGCGGCGGTCCTCGGGGGTCGCCAGCAGCGCGGCCTCATTGACCACGCCGCTGAGGCGGTCGTCGCCCGCGTGCACGACGATGGCGCCGGCCCCTGCCTCCTGGGCCCGGCGCACGGCCTCGGTGATGGGGAGCTCGCTCGGTACGGCGACCACTCGGCGTGCGAGGGGCCGGGCCTTGAGCCCCGGCAGCCGGCGGCGTACCCGGGCGTTGACGATCGAGGCGGTGGCTCCGGTCCACAGGAAGGAGGCGATCACGAACGCCATGAGGTAGTCGAAGACGTCCGGGACGGTGCCGAACAGCACCCGGTTGAGCACGGGCCAGCCCAGCACCAGCACGGCTGCCAGCCGACCGCCCCAGGCTGCGACGATCGTGCCGCGGTGCATGTTGCTGGTGAACCTCCAGACGGCGGCCTTGAGCAGGCGACCGCCGTCGAGCGGCAGCCCCGGCACGAGGTTGAGGACGCCGATGACCAGGTTGGCGCCCGCCAGCCCCTCCACCGAGAGCCGGAGCAGGCCGTCGGGCGTCACGGTCAGCAGGGCCAGGGCGAGGGCGCCCACCGCGATCGAGGTGAGCGGACCGACGACTGCGACCTTGAACTCCTGGCCCGGCGTGCGGGCCTCGGAGTCGATCTCGGTCGCACCTCCGAGGAAGTGCAGGCTGATGGACCGCACGCCCAGTCCGTAGCGCTGTGCCATGACGGCGTGGGCCATCTCGTGGAGCAGCACCGAGAGGTAGAGCAGCACGGCGAAGGCGATGCCGGCGACGTACTTCAGTGCTCCGAGGCCCGGGTGGACCTGCTCGACGCGAGGCGCCAAGAGGACGGCGATCAGCAGCGCCACGAGGAGCCACGAGGAGCGGACGAGGACGTCGACGCCGTAGATCGAACCGATGCGCAGGGTGCCCGGAGGGTACGGCGGACGGGCAGGTCGGCCGTTCGACCCGCCAGGTGTCCCGTCTCCGCTCACCCGCTAACGCTAGCGCGGACCGAACCTGTCGGAACGGCGACCTACTGTGTGGCCATGGAGGAAGCCCCGGTCACGACCCGCATCGGCACGCCGGTGGACGGTGTGCACGTCCTCGGGTCGCTCTCCCCCAGCCGCGCCGGCGACTTCCGCACCTGCCCCCTGATGTACCGCCTGCGCACGATCGACCGCCTGCCGGAGATCCCCTCGCCGGCCGCGACCCGGGGAACTGTCGTGCACAAGGTGCTGGAGGACCTGTTCGACCTGCCGGCTGCCGAGCGCACACCCGAGCAGGCCGAGTCAATGGTCCAGGCCGCCTGGGAGTTCGTCCTCGACGCGGAGCCCGAGCTGGCCACGATGTTCGCCGAGCCCGGTCCTGACGGCGCGGACGGCAGGTCCGAGATCGCCGGGTGGCTGGCGTCGTGCCGGGAGAGCCTGCGCCGCTACTTCGCGCTGGAGGATCCACGCCGCCTCGAACCGGCGGAGCGGGAGCTCTACGTGGAGGCCCTGCTCGACTCGAAACTCCTCCTGCGTGGCTTCGTGGACCGCATCGACATCGCGCCGGACGGCGCGGTGCGCGTCGTGGACTACAAGACAGGCCGCTCCCCCGGCGTGGGATTCGAGGGAAAGGCGCTGTTCCAGATGCGGTTCTACGCCCTGGTGTTCTGGCGCACCCGGGGCGTCGTACCCGCGCTCCTGCAGCTGATCTACCTCGGCGACGGGCAGGTGGTGAGCTATCGGCCCGACGAGCAGGACCTCCGTGCCACCGAGCGACTCCTCGAGGCGCTGTGGGCCGCCATCGAGACCGCACGCACCACCGGCGAGTGGCTGCCGAGTCCCGGATGGTCGTGCCAGTGGTGCAGCTTCCAGGACCTGTGCCCGGCCTTCGGCAACGAGCCGCCGCCTCTCCCGCAGCCCGCCGCCGAGGTCACCGCTGCGAGCGGGTCCTGAGCCCGGCGGACTCGGACGCGAGGTAGCGCTCGATCAGCGAGATCGTGGTGGTCGACCCATGGGCCTCCACCCGGGGGCCTGGCGCCATGGGCTCAGGTGCCGGGGCGGTCGAGCGGGTGTCGTTCGGCCCACAGGGCGGCTGCCGTGCGGTCGTTGACCCCGATGGCGCTGAACACCGAGGTGAGATGGGCCTTGACCGT
>NZ_JAOPXP010000056.1 GCF_025965085.1 Marmoricola sp. | reverse complement strand
GAACGCCGAGCTGACCAACAGCGCGTGGGTGGGCGGTGCCACCCGCGACTTCGCCGACGTCGACGGCACCCGGATGGCCGCCGACCTCGCGACCCGCCTCTCCTGGGGAGAGCGCCGGATCGACCTGTCCGCAGGACGCTACGACACGATCCTGCCGCCTGCGGCCGTCGCCGACCTGATGATCGACGCCTACTGGAGCGCAGGTGCGCGCAACGCCCTGGACGGTCAGTCGATCTTCTCCAAGCCGGGGGGCGGGACACGCCTGGGCGAGCAGATGGTCGACGCCGGCGTACGCCTCCACAGCGACCCTGTCCATCCCGGCCTGGAGTGCGCCCCCTTCGTGATGGCTGCGAGCTCCTCGGACCGCAGCAGCGTCTACGACAACGGGCTTCCGCTCCACGCGACCGACTGGATCCGCGACGGGCGCCTGACCTCGCTGATCCAGACCCGGCACACCGCCCAGCTCATGGGAGAGCCGACCACGCCCGACATCGACAACCTGGTGCTCGACGTCGCGGGCGGATCGGGGGACGAGTCCGACCTGGTGGCCGGGATGGAGGACGGGCTCCTGCTCACCTGCCTGTGGTACATCCGTGAGGTCGATCCCCAGACCATGCTGCTCACGGGGCTGACCCGCGACGGTGTCTACCGTGTCGAGGGCGGCGAGATCGTCGGGGCGGTCAACAACTTCCGCTTCAACGAGAGCCCGATCGAGCTGCTCAAGCGGTACACCCACGCGTCGGCGACCGTTCCGAGCTTCTCGCGCGAGTGGGGCGAGGACCAGTTCTCGCGCACGGCCACCCCTGCGCTCCGGATCCCCGACTTCAACATGAGCTCGGTCTCCCGGGCGCTCTAGCCTCCCCACTGGGTCGGTGGACCCAGCAGCAGCAGCCCGCTGAACACGGCCACGAGCACGGCCAGGGTCACGGCACCGGCGATCACGGGGCCGCGCAGGGCTCGGGCCACGAGGCCCTCGACGGCGCCGCTGGGCGGCTGGTGCAGCAGCCGCCAGTCCCCCGCCAGCAGTCCGGCGCGTCCTGCCGACCGCTCGAAGAACACCGTGAGGTAGGGCACGAAGGCCGAGGCCAGACCGGCTGCGACGCGGGTCACCGACCACCGGTGGTCCACGCCCATGAGGAGGGTCGTGACGCAGTAGGCGAGGAACACGAAGCCGTGCACTCCTCCGCCGACCCGCACGAGGACGTCGGTCGTGCCGGTGACGTACTTGAGGAACATGCCGACGATCAGCACGGTCCAGGTGACGACCTCGGCCAGGGCGAGGGTTCGGTACAGCGTCTTGGGGGTCACGGCAGTCAGGGGCCTTCCGGGTAGGGCTCGCGGGTGTAGACGAACGTGGCACAGTCGAGATGGTCGATCGACCCGTCGTCACGGCGTACGACGTCCAGGATCTCGCCGTGGTGGTAGCCGGCCAGCCCAATGATCCGGTCGCCGCGCAGGCCGAACTGCTCGGCGAGCCCACCCCGGGCGAGGTCGCGCCACTCCAGCCGCTCGTTGTTCCAGCGCACCTCGTAGGCGGAGTTGCCCCAGTACCAGTGGCCGAGCAGCTCGCGTGCCCAGTCCGGAACCTCGGCGGTCGGCGCCCAGGGTTCCACCGGCCCCGGGGTGTGGTCACCGGCCAGCGCCATCACCAGCTCGGTGCCCGAGAAGCCGGTGGTGGCGTTGGTCAGCGCGACGACGCCCACGTGGTTCAGGGGGTCGGCGAACGCCGTCGACTGGAAGCCGGGCATCGACCCGGTGTGGCCGGCGAACACGCCGCCGGCGTACGGCAGCAGGCGGACGCCCAGCCCGTGCTCGAGAGCGGGCAGGACGGGCTGGCGCATCTCGGTGAGGGTCCTCGCTGCCAGGATCGGCGGATCGCCCTCCGACAGGAATGCCGCGAAGCGCGCCAGGTCCTCCAGGGTGCTCCACAGCTGCCCGGCCGGCGCCATCGAGCCGGTGTCGTGCAGCGGCTCCTGCGTCAAGGTGCCCTCGAGGTGGTGCACGCTGAGTCCGGGAGCGTACGGCGCCTCCGGATGGTAGGTCGTCCGCGTCATCCCCAGCGGATCGAGGAGCCGCTCCTGGACCAGTGTGAACCACGCACTCTCGCGCAGCCGGGCGACCACCTCACCCAGCAGCCCGAACGCCAGGTTGCTGTAGTGGTAGTGCTCCCCGGGACCGAAGACCGCGCCCGACCCGTCGCTGGACGCGAGCAGGTCGCCGACGGGGACCCCCGGGGACCGCTCCCACCAGGGACCGGCCGGCTCGCTCTGCATGCCGGAGGTGTGCGAGAGCAGCGCGCGCACGGTCCGCGACCCGTACCCGGTCTCCGGGAGGAACTTCCCGATCGGGTCGTCGAGGGCGAGCAGTCCGTCGTCGCGGCACTGCATCACGAGCAAGGCTGTGAGGACCTTCGTGATCGAACCGATCCGGTACTGCGTGTCGGTGTCGGTCGGCGCACCAGCCGTGCCCGACCACACCAGCTCGGGGCCCGCGAGGACGCCGGCGACGATCGAGGGCAGGCGGCGTTCAGCTTGGTAGCGGTCGAGGACCGCCTGGTAGTGGGCAGCGCGCATCGGTCAGGCGAAGGCTTCGGGGGGCGGGCAGGCACAGACCAGGTTGCGGTCGCCGTAGGCCTGGTCGATGCGCCCGACGGGGGGCCAGTACTTGTCCGGGTCGGGCCCGGACGGGAAGACCGCCAGCTCCTCGGAGTAGGCGCGTTCCTGGTCGCCCATGAGCACGGAGGCCGCCGTGTGCGGGGCCCCGCGCAGCGGGGAGGACTCGGGGGTCCACTCCCCCGCCTCGACGCGGTCGATCTCGCCGCGAATGGCGATCATCGCCTCGCAGAAGCGGTCGAGCTCGCCGAGGCCCTCGCTCTCGGTCGGCTCGACCATCAGCGTCCCCGCCACCGGAAAGCTCATCGTCGGGGCGTGGAACCCGTAGTCGATCAGTCGCTTGGCGACGTCGTCGACCGTCACGCCACTGGACTTGGAGAGCCCGCGCACGTCGAGGATGCACTCGTGCGCGACCCGGTCGTTGTGACCGCGGTAGAGCACCGGGAAGTGGTCCTGCAGCCGATGGGCGACGTAGTTGGCCGCCAGCACCGCCACCGCCGTCGCCTGGGTGAGCCCCTCGGCGCCCATCATCCGCACGTAGGCCCAGGAGATCGGCAGGATCCCGGCCGAGCCGTACGGCGCAGCGCTGATCGGCCCGATCCCGGAGCGCTTCTCGGGCTCGGGGTGCATCGGGTGCGAGGGCAGGTACGGCGCGAGGTGCTCCCGCACGCCGACCGGACCCACGCCCGGACCGCCACCGCCGTGCGGGATGCAGAACGTCTTGTGCAGGTTCAGGTGCGACACGTCGCCACCGAGCTCGCCGGGCTTGGCGTAGCCGAGCAGGGCGTTGAGGTTGGCCCCGTCGACGTACACCTGACCGCCGGCCTCGTGGACGAGCTCGCACAGCTCGGAGATGGTGTCCTCGTAGGCGCCGTGCGTGGAGGGGTAGGTGACCATGATCGCGGCCAGGTCGTCGCGGTGCCGCTCGCACTGGTCGCGCAGGTCGTCCATGTCGACCGACCCGTCCTCGGCGGACCTCACGACGACGACCTGCATGCCGGCCATCACCGCTGACGCGGCGTTGGTGCCGTGGGCCGAGGACGGGATCAGGCAGATCCGTCGCTCCCCGTCACCGTTCGCGTCGTGGTAGGCCCGGATCGCCAGCAGCCCGGCGAGCTCGCCCTGGGAGCCGGCGTTGGGCTGGATGGACACGCGGTCGTAGCCGGTCACGGTCGCCAGCCAGGACTCCAGCTGGTCGATCAGGCGGCGGTATCCCTGTGCGTCCTCCGCGGGCGCGAACGGGTGCAGGTCGGCGAACCCGGGCAGGCTCACCGGCTCCATCTCGGTGGTGGCGTTGAGCTTCATGGTGCACGAGCCGAGCGGGATCATGCCGCGGTCCAGCGCGTAGTCGCGCGCCGAGAGCCGGCGCAGGTAGCGCAGCATCGAGGTCTCGGAGCGGTGGGTGTTGAAGACCTCGTGCGTGAGGAACTCGGTCGTACGGCTCAAGCCGGCGGGGATCGCCTCCGACACCTGGTCGTCGGCGGTCCCACCGGCAAGCCCGAACGCGCCCAGCACTGCGTCCAGCACGTCGGTGTCGGTGACCTCGGAGGTCGTCAGGCCGACGTGGTCGTCGTCGACGTGCCGCACGTGCACCCCGGCGGCGCGCGCCGCTCCGACGATCTCGGCGGCACGTCCGGGGACGCGGGCCAGGACGGTGTCGAAGAACGCGTCGTGGACGACCTCCACTCCCCCGGCGCGAAGCCGTGCTGCCAGTGCCGCAGCCTGGGCGTGCACTGACTTCGCGATCCGGGTCAGTCCGTCGGGACCGTGGTGGACGGCGTACATCGAGGCCACGACGGCCAGGAGCACCTGGGCCGTGCAGATGTTGGAGGTGGCCCGGTCACGGCGGATGTGCTGCTCACGGGTCTGCAGCGAGAGGCGGTACGCCGGTCGTCCGGCCGAGTCGACCGAGACGCCGACCAGTCGGCCCGGGAGGTGGCGCTCGAGGCCCTTGCGGACCGCCATGAAGCCGGCGTGCGGGCCGCCGTAGAACAGCGGGACGCCGAAGCGCTGGGAGGATCCCACCGCGACGTCGGCGCCCAGGGTGCCGGGCGACTCCAGCAGTGTCAGGGACAGCAGGTCGGCCGCGACGACGGCCAGCGCCCCACGGTCGTGGGCGTCCTTGATCACCGCGCGTGCATCCAGGACGCGACCCGAGGCCCCCGGGTACTGCACGAGCACCCCGCTGACCCCGCCCTCGGGCAGCCCGACGGCCAGGTCGGCGACGACGACCTCGATGCCCATCGCCCGGGCGCGGGTGCGCACCACCTCGATGGTTTGCGGGAGCGCGTCTGCGTCGACGACGAAGGGGCCGTCAGCCGACTTGTTCGCGCGGCGTACCAGCGTCATCGCCTCCGCGGCGGCGGTGCCCTCGTCGAGCAGGGACGCGTTGGAGGTCTCCAGCCCGGTCAGGTCGGCGACCATGGTCTGGAAGTTGATCAGGGCCTCGAGACGGCCCTGGCTGATCTCCGGCTGGTAGGGGGTGTAGGCGGTGTACCAGGACGGGTCCTCGAGCACGTTGCGCCGCACGACCGGGGGCGTGACGGTGCCGTGGTAGCCCAGGCCGATCATCGGCACGAGCGGGTTGTTCAAGGCGGCCATCTCCCGCAGCTCGGCGGCGGTGGTGCGCTCGGAGGCGGCAGCCGGCAGGTCGAGCCCGGAGGAGCGGATGCGTCCGGGCACGGCGTCGTCCATCAGTGCCTCGAGGCTGCTGACCCCGAGTGCCTTGAGCATCTCGGTGACCTGGTGCTCGTCGGGGCCGATGTGCCGCTCGCTGAACGGGCGCGCCTCGAGCGCGGCGGCGAGGGTGGCGTCTGACATATCACTCCCAAAACTGGTCCATTGGTGAGGCGGTCGGTTACGCCTCCCCCTCAGCCAGGCCCCCGGACGTCGATGTCCGGGTTCCCTCCTGAGTGCCAGCCTGTGCGGTCCTTGAGCCTGAGAGGTTGCGGGGAGGGCTTGCCCCTTCGGCGCCCCGGTCGCCGCGAGGCGTCGGGGACTCTCCCGCACAGGATTGTCAGCAGGACAAAACTACCAGCCCCGGTCCCGCGAGAGGGGGACCAGGGCTGGCGTGGACGGAGGTGTGCCCGGGAACGGGCCACGACTCAGCCGGTCAGGCGGGCCTTGCGACGCGCGGCGAGCTCGTCGCTGCCCGGCGCGGCCTCGGCCTCGGCGGTGCGCTCCGAGGGCAGGTCGGCCAGCGAACCCTCGATCTCGCGCCACACTCCCCCGATGGCGATGCCGAAGACGCCCTGACCACCCTGGAGCAGGTCGATGACCTCGTCGTTGCTGGTGCACTCGTAGACGCTGGCGCCGTCGCTCATCAAGGTGACGCGGGTGAGGTCGTCGGTGCCGCGGGCGCGGAGGTGGGCCACGGCGGTGCGGATCTGCTGCAGCGAGATGCCGGCGTCCAGGAGGCGCTTGATCACCTTGAGCAGCAGGATGTCGCGGAAGCCGTAGAGGCGCTGCGTGCCGGAACCGGTGGCTCCGCGGACCGTGGGCTCGACCAGGCCGGTGCGGGCCCAGTAGTCCAGCTGGCGGTAGGTGATGCCCGCGGCGCTGCACGCCGTGGGCCCGCGGTAGCCCAGGTCCTGCGGCAGGGTCGACACGTCGTCGTCGAAGAGCAGACCCTGCTCGTCGGCGTGCAGCGCTGCTTCCAGCGCCTGCTTCTGTGCCAGGGGATCGTGACCCGCGGTGGTGCTCGCGCCGCCGTCGCCGTTCTTGGTGCCCACTGTTACCTCCGAAGTCAGCTCCACTGAGCGTAACCCCCGGGAAGGGTGGCGGGGCGGTTCTGGCCTGAGCGTTACCAGGAGAATCGCAGCCTTGGAGTTACAGCGAAGACATTGCGAAGGTAAACCCACGCTCGAGGGTTGGTCAAAGACCGCGTCGGCGTGTCGGCTTAACCTTCAAGTTCAACTTGAGAGTCACGCCTGGATCCAGGGCTGGAATCAGGCCTGGCCCTTGTCGAAGTCCTCGGGCGAGACCTGGTCGAGGAACTCGCGGAACTTCTCCACCTCGTCCTCCTGCTCGTCGGGGACGACGATGCCGGCGTCGTCGAGCAGTTCCTCGGAGCAGACGATCCTCGATCCGGTGCGCAGCGCCAGCGCGATCGAGTCCGACGGGCGGGCGCTCACCTCGACCCCGGAGGCCAGCACCAGCGAGGCGTAGAAGACGTTGTCGCGCATCTCGGTGATCCGGATCTCGGTGACTTCGTTGCCGGTCGCCTCGAGGACGTCGCGCAGCAGGTCGTGCGTGAGCGGGCGTGGCGGCACCACGCCCTGCTGGGCGAACGCGATCGCCGTCGCCTCGACGGCACCGATCCAGATCGGCAGGTAGCGCTCCCCCATGAGCTCGCGCAGCAGCACGATGGGTTGGTTGGAAGGCATCTCGACCCTGACCCCGACTACCTCGACCTCGCGCACGTCGTCAGCCTACTGCGCCGCCGGTCGGGTCAGCGCAGGGAGCGCAGACCCGCCTTCACGAGCACGGCGTGCAGCCTGACGGAGAGCACGGCCATCTCGTCCATGGTCTGGGCCGCCCGACCCTCGGCACCGTCCTCACGGCTGCGTCGGATCGGAGAGACGATCTGCTCCATCAGCCCGACCTCGCGGTCGGCGGCGGTCTTGAACGACCGCAGGTGCCGCGGCTCGATGCCGTACGCCGCCAGCTCACCGGCGACCTTGGCGATCACCAGGGCGTCCGCGTCATAGTGCTTGGAGCCGGGGCGCGGGCGCACGAGCCCGAAGTTCTCGAGGGCGTCGAGGGTCTCGTCGGTGATCTCGGCGGTCTTGACCAGCTCCCGCCGGGAGATCCTGACGTCCGGGGAGCTGGCCAGCAGGGACTCGACGCCGGGTGCCGGGTTGGTCATCAGGCCCACGGGGATGCTCGGGGACCCGCTGACCGGCGGCGGCTCCAGGCCGCGGTCGAGGGCGTCGAGGTGCTCCTTGATGACCTTCAGCGGAAGGTAGTGCTCACGCTGTGCGCGGATGATGTAGCGCAGCTTCTCCATGTCCTCCACGGAGTACTTGCGGTACCCCGACGGAGTCCGCTCGGGCTCGACGAGCCCTTCGTTCTCCAGGTGCCGGATCTTCGACTCCTTGATGTCGACGTCCGGGAACTCTGCCTTGAGATCGGCGACTGCCTGTCCGATGGTGATCCGGCCTATCTTCTGGGCCGCCTGCCGCACGACTCAGCTGTCCTTCGCGTCGCTGGCGAAGAAGATCAGGCGGAACTTCCCGATGCGTACCTCGTCACCGTTCTGGAGCTCGGCGTCGTCGACCCGGTCGCTGTTGAGGTAGGTGCCGTTGAGGCTGCCGACGTCGTGGATCCGGAAGGTCCCGTCACCGCGCCGGAACTCCACGTGCCGCCGCGAGACGGTGATGTCGTCGAGGAAGATGTCGCTCTCGGGGTGGCGACCCACCGTGGACAGATCGGTGTCGAGCAGGTAGCGGCTGCCGGCACCGGGACCACGCTGCACCACGAGCAGGGCGCTGCCCGGGGGCAGGGCGTCGACCGCGGCGGCGTCGGCGGGGTTGAGCGAGGCGCGCTCGTCGGCCTCCGACTTCGCCGGCGCCCCGAAGGTGATGGTCGTGGTGGCGTCGCTGGGGGCCGGCTCGCTGGCCGATGGCGCCAGCGGCGTGCCACATTGCGAGCAGAAGCGCGCGTTGTCGGCGTTCTGGCTCCCGCACTGCGAGCAGAAGGGCATGTCGGCGATCTCCCAACCATTGTCGAATCCGTCGTGCCACAACCCTGAAGCGTCACTGAAGGGTCAGGGTTCTGGCGTCAACCTACCAGCGGCGGGCAACGCGTCGGACCACCTCGAACGATGTTTCGGAGGGATCAGCCCTCGAGACTGGTCTGGTACGTCGCAGCGTCCAGGAGATCTGCGGATCCGCTGTTGTCCGCGACGATCTCGAAGAGCCATCCGTCGCCGTACGGGTCGCTGTTGACCAGCTCGGGGGTGGCGTCCAGCGCCTCGTTGCGCGCGACGATCTCGCCACCGAGCGGGGCGTAGACCTCGCTCACCGACTTCGTGGACTCCAGCTCGCCGACCACGGCGCCCGCGACGACCGTCTCCCCGACCTCCGGCAGCTGCACGAAGACGATGTCACCGAGGGCGTCCTGGGCGAAGTCGGTGATGCCGACCCGCACCGAACCCTCGGCCTGACCGGGCTCGCGCAACCACTCGTGCTCGGAGGTGTACTTCAGGTCTTCGGGAATCACGCTGCTCCTCGTTGTTCCGGGGGCACCCGCCGGGGTCCGACAGGCGACACCACCGCAGGCTACTGCCCGGGCACGGGTTGGGCGTAGCGGGGCTTGGAGGGCGTCCGGGTGACCGTGACCTTGATCCGGTCCTCCTTCTTGACCGACACCGAGCCGGAGTCGAGCTTCACGTCGTCGGCGAAGCCTTCCTGGAAGGTGAGCGCGCCGGCCAGGGTGTCAGGGTCGCCGATGGCGTCGATGACGTACGGCGGCCGCAGCACGACCCCGTCGACACGCACACCGTCCGGGTCGTCCTCGAACGAGGTCTGGGCGATCACCCGGACGCGGTCGTTGAACTCGATCGCCTCGACGCCGGCGTTGCGGAGCTCCTCGACGCCGTCGAGCAGGTGGTTCAGGCTGAGGTCCCCCTTGGGGTCCTGGACGGTGACCCGGATCCCGGGGCCCGTGGCGGGCAGCGTCCCGGCCAGCACGCCGAGCGTCCTGAGCTCCTTGCGCGCCTGCTCGAGGGCCGTCGTACGACGCTGGGTGCTGCTGCGCAGTCGGTCGCGGGTCGCCTCGAGCTGGGAGATGTCGCGCTCGGCCTTGCGGGAGGCCGACTGAAGGCCGTTGAGCGCCTGGATCAGCTCAGCCTGGCGCAGCCCGGCGTAGGTGTCGTCCTTGCCGGTCAGGCGGGCCTGGGTGACGGCGGCGAAGGCGAGGAGGCCCACGAGTACGGCCACCACGGCCTGGCCGCGCGAGGGCGAGAAGAACGATCGGCGCAGTCTGGCCATCCCCGAGGGTGGGCTCGAGGCAGGAGGGGTGGCGTCCGTGGGGTTCATGGGCGGCCTAGGCGTGGAACAGGTGGCGGCGGATCGCGGCCACGTTGGAGAAGATGCGGATACCGAGCACGACGACCACCCCGGTGGACAGCTGCGCACCGACCCCGAGCTTGTCGCCGAGGAACACGATGACGGCGGCGATCAGCACGTTGCTGATGAAGGAGATGACGAAGACCTTGTCGTCGAAGATCCCGTCGAGGAAGGCGCGGAAGGCGCCGAAGACCGCGTCCAGGGCAGCGACCACGGCGATCGGCAGGTAGGGCTCCATGGCGAGGGGCACGTCGGGGCTCAGCACCAGGCCGAGGACGACGCCACCGATCAACCCGAGGATCGCGATCATGACACTTCTCCCACTGGTTCCTGGTTCGCGTAGCGCAGCGACACGGCGGCGCCAGGCAGCCGCAGCGAGGCCACCGATGTGATCGTCAGCCGCAGACCGACCTCGCGCCGCAGGTCCAACCATGCCTGACCGCTGGAGGTTTCCGCGAAACGCGCCGGCAGCGTGTCTCGGTTGCCGATGGCCGAGACGACGTACGGGCGACTCAGTGACCTGGCGTTCACCGTGATGGCTCCCCCGGCGAGCCGGATCGTGCTCAGCGTCGTCAGTCGCTGACCGTTCAGCGAGATCGCCTCGGCCCCTGCCTCCCACAGCCCGTTCACCAGCTTCTGGAGGTCGGAGTCCAGCACCTCGTTGCGGGGGCTGTTCGCGCCCGGGGCATTGTCGGCGACGACACGTACGCCGGCGCCGCGGACCGGGATCGTGCCGGCCTTCACACCGAGCAGCCGGATGTTGTCCAGCAGACCCTGCGCGGACGTGTCGCTGCTCAGCTGCCGTTCCTCGAGGGCTGCGGTCTCTCCCTTCAGCCGTGCGAGCTGCGCGCGCTCGGCCGTGAGCTGGGTGCGGGCCTGGCTGACCTGGGTGACGAGCTCGCGCCGCTGGCGCTCGTCACTCACCGAGTTGCGCGAGGTCTGGGCGGCTGCGGTGATGACGAGCAGTGCGAACACGGCCATCACCAGGGCGCCGACGAGACCGATCCGATGTCTGGGTCTCTCCGTGCCCCGAGACGCCTTGCGTTCGCAGACGTAGGCGTAGTCCTCGTCCAGGGTGTGGGAGGACAGGTAGTCGAGGAGGCCCATCGTCGCCTGCGGCGGGAGCCGGTCGGGGGACGCCATCTCACCCGTCCGTGAAGCTCGGGGCTCGCCGGTCCTGGTCGGCCATCAGCCGGCGCACCTGCCAGGCGTAGAGCAGCCCCGCCCACCAGTACAGGCCGATGCCCCAGATCGCGAACGCCCAGCCGAAGACCTCGGCCAACGTGGCGACCGCGCCGTCACCGTCACCGAGGAAGAGCATCGGGAAGGAGTAGAGCAGCGCCGCGGTGGCCGCCTTGCCGAGGTAGTGCACCGGGAGCGCCGAGTAGCCGCGGGTGCGCAGGAAGGGCACCAGGCACCACAGGAACGCGTCGCGCAGGGGCAGGAGGATGGCGACCCACCACGGGATGATGTCGCGGTAGAGCAGGCCGATGACCGCGGCGAGGATGTAGAGCCGGTCAGCCACAGGGTCCAGGATCTCGCCGAGCTTGGACATCTGGTCGAGGCGACGGGCCAGGTAACCGTCGAGCCAGTCGGTGAAGCCGGAGACCATCAGGACCACGAGCGCCCACACGTCGGCCTCGGGGCCGATCACGAGCCACAGGAAGAGAGGTACGCCGGCCAACCTCACCATGCTGATGATGTTGGGGAGCGTCCACACCGCAGCGGTGCGTGCGCGGTCCGGCTGGCGAGCCACGGGTCCCTCCTGACGGGTAGTCGGAGGTCACCCTATCGGCGGGCGGATCAGTTCAGGCAGCAGCCGCACCGAGGGCAGTGCCCTCGCCTCGTGGTGCCGATCTCCTGGCCGCAGCCGCACACGAGCCACGTGGTCACGCCAGATCCGCTGGCGTTGGTCGGCCCGTGCAGGGCCGCTTCTGTCGCGATCATGAGAATCCCCCTTGGTGTCTCCCCCCATGGGACGCCTTCTGCCATCTGTCCGGGACCCCAACACGCGTGAATAGCCCGAACGCGCTATGGATTTGACCCAATGGGGCCATCCGGCTCCGCGACTGGTCTGGACCTCTTTCGCCCGATTCGGCGTGCCAGCGGCTCGTGTGCCCCAGCGCTTCGCGTGCAGCGAGCGCCAGCGCGCGTCTCGAAACCAGGGGCCGCCCCCGGCGCCGACGCAGCATGCTCCGTCGACCTCCAGCAAGAACTTCCGTCCAGTGAAGCGTGCGGCGGTGGAGGTGCCCTCGTTCGGCGTAGGTTCTGCGCGTGAGCGACACGCAGGCGGGCATCGACGCCGGGAGGGTGTCCAGGGTGAGGGGTCCTTGCGACTCGACGGCCACACCTTCACCGGGTCCGGCCGCGCAGCCGAAGCCGACAACCGCCACTACTCGTTCACGACCGTCCGGCCCGGTTCGACCTTCCCCTCACACCCGGTCCAGCAACCAGGAGAGCCCTTGAGCGTCCCGACCATCACCGCCGTCCGGCTGACGGGTGCGGCCAACAGGGCCGAGCTGCCCCTGCTCGTGCTCGGCCCGTCCCTCGGCACCTCGGCGTCGACCCTGTGGACCGAGTGCGCCGCCGGTCTGACCGACGTCTTCGATGTCGTCGCCTGGGACCTGCCCGGCCACGGCTACAACCACTCGGTGGGAGAGGAGTCGTTCACGATGGCGGAGCTCGCACAGGGTGTCCTCCGCGTGCTCGACGCGATCCTCGAGCAGCGCGACCAGTACAACGGTCCGTTCGTGTACGCCGGCGACTCGGTCGGCGGCGCGGTCGGCCTGCAGCTGCTCCTCGACCAGCCCCGCCGGGTCCGCGCGGCCGTCCTCCTGTGCACCGGCGCGAAGATCGGCGACCCCGCGCTGTGGGGCGGCCGCGTGGGTCAGGTCAGCATCTCCGGTACGTCGGTGATGGTCTCCGGGTCTGCGGAACGCTGGTTCGGCCCCGGCTTCCTCGACCGCTCCCCCGCCACCGGGTCCGCCCTGCTGCACGCCCTGCAGGACACCGACGACCGCGGCTACATACAGGTCTGCGAGGCGCTCGCCGAGTTCGACGTCCGCGACCGGCTCGCCGAGATCACCGCTCCGGTGCTCGCCGTGGCGGGGTCGGCCGACGGCGTGACGCCCACCGACGGGCTCCGTGGGATCGCCGAGGGCGTGAAGCACGGCAGGCTCGTGGAGCTCGAGGGAGTCGGCCACCTCGCTCCCGCCGAGGCTCCCGCCGAGGTCGCACGGCTGATCCGCCAGCACATCCTCGGCGAGGCGGAGCCGGAGACGTTCACGACCGGTCCGGCGTACGACGCGGGCATGGCCGTACAGCGCGAGGTGCTCGGTGAGGCCTACGTGGACCGTGCCACCGCCGAGGCGGGCGACCTGACCCGTGAGTTCCAGGAGTTCGTCACCGAGTACGCCTGGGGTGGCATCTGGACCCGCCCCGGGCTGGACCGCCGCAGCCGCTCGCTCATCACCCTCACCGCCCTGATCGCGCGCGGGCACCACGAGGAGTTCGCCGTGCAGGTGCGGGCGGCGCGCACCAACGGTCTGACCAACGACGAGATCAAGGAGCTCATCTTGCAGAGCGCCGTCTACTGCGGGGTGCCGGAGGCCGACACCGCGTTCCGCATCGCCCAGGGCGTGCTGGACGAGCTCGACGCAGGACGAGAGTCATGAGCGCGTTCGTCTACGACGCCGTCCGCACCCCGTTCGGCAGGTTCGGCGGGGGGCTGGCAGCCACCCGGCCCGATGACCTCGCGGCAACCGTCCTGGCCGCGATCCGCGACCGGAACCCCGACCTGGACCCGGGGGCCGTCGACGAGGTGATCCTCGGCAACGCCAACGGTGCCGGCGAGGAGAACCGCAACGTCGCCCGGATGGCGGCGCTGCTGGCGGGCTACCCGGTCTCCGTGCCCGGCTCGACGGTCAACCGCCTGTGCGGCTCCTCCCTCGACGCCGCCATGACGGGGACGCGGATGATCGAGACCGGCGACGCCGACGTCGTCCTCACCGGCGGGGTGGAGTCCATGACCCGCGCCCCCTGGGTGCTGCCGAAGCCGAGCCGCGGGTTTCCGGCCGGCAACCTCGAGGCCGTGTCCACCACCCTGGGGTGGCGACTCGTGAACCCGCGGATGCCGTCGGAGTGGACGGTCTCGCTGGGTGAGGCCACCGAGCAGCTGCAGGAGAAGTACGACGTCTCGCGCGAGCGCCAGGACGCCTTCGCCGCCCGGTCGCACCGGCTCGCCGAGCTGGCCTGGAACGACGGCTTCTACGACGACCTGGTCGTCGGCGTCCACGGTGCCGACGTCGACCGCGACGAGTCGATCCGACCGGGCTCCTCGGCAGAGTCACTCGCGAACCTCACCCCCTCCTTCCGCCAGGACGGGACGATCACCGCCGGCAACGCGTCCCCGCTGAACGACGGTGCCTCGGCCGTGCTGCTCGGCTCCGAGAAGGCCGCAGACCTGCTCGGTCACTCCCCTGTCGCTCGCATCGCCGGTCGCGCCGCGCACGCGCTGGAGCCGCAGAGCTTCGGCTACGCGCCGGTGGAGGCCGCCGAGAAGGCGCTGGCGCGAGCCGGCATCGGCTGGTCCGACGTGGGTGCCGTCGAGCTCAACGAGGCCTTCGCGGTGCAGTCACTGGTCTGCCTCGACGCGTGGAAGCTCGATCCGGAGATCGTGAACACCCGCGGTGGCGCGATCGCCATCGGCCACCCGCTGGGGGCCTCCGGTGGACGCATCCTCGGCACGCTCGCCAAGGTGCTGCGCGAGGGTGGCCATCGCTGGGGAGTGGCCGCGATCTGCATCGGAGTCGGCCAGGGGCTCGCCGTCGTGCTGGAGAACGTGTCCGGGGACCCGAGGTGACCGACGTTCTCGAGGGCGCGGACGCCGCTGACCGCGCGGTCGCCGACATTCACGACGGCGCCACCGTGCTGATCGGCGGCTTCGGTACGGCGGGCCAGCCGATGGAGCTGATCGACGCGCTCCGCCGGCGGGGCGCGACGGACCTGACCGTCGTGAACAACAACGCCGGCAACGGTGACACCGGACTTGCGGCGTTGCTCGCAACGGGACGCGTCCGCAAGATCATCTGCTCGGTCCCGCGGCAGAGCGACTCGTGGGTCTTCGACGACCTCTACCGCTCGGGCCGTATCGAGCTGGAGGTGGTCCCACAGGGCAACCTCGCCGAGCGCATGCGCGCCGCGGGCGCAGGCATCGGTGCCTTCTTCAGCCCGACCGGCGTCGGCACGCCGCTCGCAGAAGGCAAGGAGCAGCGCACCATCGCAGGCCGCGACTATCTGCTGGAGTACCCGATCCGCGGCGACTACGCCCTGATCAAGGCGCACACAGCCGACCGGATGGGGAATCTCGTCTACCGCAAGACCGCGCGCAACTTCGGGCCGGTGATGGCCACCGCAGCCACGACGACCGTCGCCCAGGTCGTCGACGTCGTGCGGACGGGCGCCCTGGACCCCGAGAACGTCGTGACTCCGAGCATCTACGTCGACCGCGTCGTGCTCGTCCCACCGGAGGCTGCGCGATGAGCCGGTCCCTCACCAGGGGTGTCCTGACGAAGGACGAGATCGCGAAGATGATCGCCGACGACATCCCCCAGGGTGCGTTCGTGAACCTCGGGATCGGCCAGCCCACCCTGGTCGCCGACCACCTCGACCTCGAGCGCGGTGTGGTGCTGCACACCGAGAACGGCATGCTCGGCATGGGGCGTGCGGCAGTCGGTGACGAGATCGACCCGGACCTGGTCAACGCCGGCAAGATCCCTGTGGTGGAGACCCCCGGGGCGTCGTACTTCCACCACGCCGACTCGTTCGCGATGATGCGCGGCGGCCACCTCGACGTCTGCGTCCTGGGCGCCTTCCAGGTGTCCGTGCGTGGTGACCTCGCCAACTGGCACACCGGCGCCGAGGACGCCATTCCCGCCGTGGGCGGGGCGATGGACCTCGCCATCGGAGCCAGGGAGGTGCTCGTGATGATGACGCTGTTCAGCCGGGACGGGTCCTCCAAGCTCGTGCCGGAGTGCACCTACCCGCTGACCGGCGTGGCCTGCGTGAGCCGCGTGTACACCGACCACGGCGTCTTCGAGATCACCGACCGCGGCGTCCGCGTGCGTGAGGCGTTCGGCGCGACCGTGGACGACCTCCGACAGCGGACGGGGCTGGCCCTGCTTTCCTGAGCGCCTCGCCTCAGTGCTCGAGGTAGGTGGCCGCCATGTCGAGGTCACCGTGTCCGGCCTCGACCGCACGGGCCAGGTGGTCACGGACGCCGGGCATCGGACCGAGGTCCGTGCCCGCACCCCTGGCCGCGGCCAGGATCAGGTCGACGTCCTTGAGTACCGCGGCGAGCGCGAACGAGGGCGTGTAGTCGCCCTTCAGCATGGCGTTGCCCTTGATCTGGACGTACGGCGCATCCAACGCTCCTCCGGCTATCGCCTCGAGGAACAGCGCGGGGTCCAGCCCGAGGTCGCGGGTGAGCGTCAGCGAGTCGGCGACGCCCTCGAGCACGGTGGCCACCCAGGCGTTGGCCGCGAGCTTGAGCCGGCTCCCCGCTCCGGCCTCCCCGACCCACATGGTGCGGCTGCCGATCGCCTCGAACACCGGAGCCAGCCTCTCGTGCGTGTCCTCCGGACCTGAGGCGAGCACCACCAGCGCACCGTCCTCCGCCGGTTTCCGGGTGCCGAGCACCGGGGCATCGACCAGGGCGACGCCGAGATCGTTCGCCAGGCTGATCATCCGATCGGATCCCTCGACCCCGACGGTGCTCTGCTGGAGCCAGATCGTCTCCGGCCCGAGGTGACCCCGTGCCTGCTCCATCGTCGCTACGACGCTGTCCGCGTCGTACAGCATCGTGAGGACGACATCGGCGCCGTCCACCGCCTCGGCCACGGACGCGGCCACCTCGGCCACGTCCTCGAGGACGCGCGCCTTGTCCGCGGTGCGGTTCCACACGCGCACCGGCAGGCCCGCCCCCGCGATGTTGCGGGCCATCCCGGCGCCCATCGTGCCGACGCCCAGCAGGGCGACGGTGGGGGTGCCAGCCACGGCGTTCAGGAGATCACCGCGTCGACTGTCTTCTTCAGCGCGCTCGGCTGCGACGGACGTCGGGGAGCCTTCTTCTTCGCCTCCGCCATGTCGGCGCCGATCTCCTGCAGCGTCTTGCGACCCAGGCCCTCGCGCACCTGGGGGAACCACTCCTTCTCCTCCTCGTCGATGTGGTGGTCGACGTTCTCGATCAGGACGGTGGTCTTCGCGTCGAAACGCTCGTCGTCGGGCTTCATCATCGAGAGCTCGACGACCAGCACGTCCGCGACGTGGTGCTCCTCGTAGGACTCGAGGACGTCGTCCTCGAGGTCGGGAAGCAGCTCTCGCACGCGCGGGTACATGACCTCGTTCTCGATGTAGGTGTGGACGGTGAGGAGCTCGATGATCTTGTCGACCAGCTTGCCCTTCGCCTTCACAGCCGCGTCGCCGGCCTTCTCGAAGTCGCGGAAGGCCTTGCGGATCTCCTTGTGGTCGTTCTTCAGCAGCACGATCGCGTCGGTGGACATGTCGCTCCTTGGCATGGATGGCGGGGGACTCCCCACGGCGTACCCCAAACCGGGCCCGCCACACGGCGTACCGTGTCACAGCCGGCAGACCGGATGGGGCAAGCCGACAAGTGTTGTGTCAAGAAGCGGATCGCGGGTAACCGGCCTGTAAGAGGCTTCGCGAGAGACCCGGCGCGGCTTCGAGCGAACGGTCCCTCGGGTCTCTCCTGCTGTAGAAGTCACGGCAAGCCTTGATCGCCTCGCCCTGGGAGCACGGGCGCGGCAGAGACTCGACCCAGGGCGGTGACCGCCATGAGCGCGACGAAGTGCGCAGCAGGACACGTTGTCCCCTGCCAGCGCGACTCCTCCGAACGAGACGAGCTGACGACCTCTCTGCTGGAGCGGGCAGCGGATGCCCTCGACGAGCAGGAACGCGAGCTGCTCCTCGGCCGGGCAGTCGAGGCGAACATGCCCGTGTCCGCGGCCATCGCGTCCAGATACCGGGGCCGCGGCGTCCCCCTCGAGGACCTCGAGCAGGTGGCGCACCTGGCCCTCGTCAAGGCGACCCGGGGGTTCGACTGCTCGGCCGGCAGCGACTTCCTGTCCTACGCCGTCCCCACCATCCGGGGGGAGGTGAGGCGCTACTTCCGTGACCACGCGTGGATGGTGCGCGTGCCGCGGCGGATCCAGGAACTCCAGCCCCAGGTCTTCGCGGCGATGAACGAGCTGTCGTTCTCCCTGGGCCGGTCCCCCCGGCCCTCGGAGATCGCGGAGTTCCTGTGCGTCGACCAGGACGACGTCATCGAGGCGCTGGCGACGAACGGCTGCTTCGCCCCGGTGTCGCTCGACCGGCCGGTGGGACCGGAGAAGGACGTGTCGCTCGCGGAGCTCCTCTGCGGTGAGGACGTCGGTACCTCCGCTGCCGAGGCCAAGCTGCTGCTCATGCCCGCCTTGAGGGAGCTGCGCGAGCGGGACCTGCGGATCGTGATGCTGCGCTATTTCTCCGGCCTCACCCAGAAGGAGATCGCCCAGAACATCGGCGTCTCGCAGATGCAGGTGTCCCGGCTGCTCACCCGCATCCTCCGTGACCTCCGACACAGCGTGGGTGACGAGGCCGAGACCCGCATGAGCCTGGCGCTCTGAGGGTGGTGCGGCCAGTGACCAGAACTCGAGGCGCGCCGACCGCTGCGGGACCACCCGTGGTGGACCGTGGCCGGCAGGGGCCACGGGCTCGTCGCGTGGTGGTGACGGGAGGGGCCGGCTTCGTCGGCTCGTGGGCCTGCGAACGGCTCCTCCACGGGGGTGACGAGGTCGTGTGCGTCGACAACTTCCTCACCGGAGCGGCGGAGAACGTGAGCACGTTCGAGGAGCGGGGCGGATTCACGCTGGTCGAGCAGGACGTGTCGACCGGACTGCGGGTGGAGGGGCCGGTCGACTGGGTCCTGCACCTGGCGTCACCGGCGTCGCCCGTCCACTACCTCAGCTACCCGATCGAGACCATGCGTGCAGGCAGCCTCGGCACCATGAACGCCCTGGAGCTCGCGGCTGAGAAGGGGGCGAGGTTCGTCCTGGCCTCGACCTCCGAGGTGTACGGCGACCCCCTGGAGCACCCGCAGAGGGAGTCGTACTGGGGAAACGTCAACCCCATCGGCCCGCGCAGCGTCTACGACGAGTCCAAGCGGTTCGCCGAGGCCGTCACGATGGCCTACCGCAGGCAGAACGGGGTCGACACTGCGATCGCCCGCATCTTCAACACCTATGGCCCGCGCATGCGACTCGACGACGGCCGCGCGATCCCGGCGTTCATGGCGCAGGCCCTGGCCGGAGAGCCCCTGACGGTGGCCGGTGACGGGAGCCAGACACGCTCGCTGTGCTACGTGGAGGACACGGTCGAGGGCCTGCTCGCCCTGGCCGCCGGGGATGCCTGTGGTCCCGTCAACATCGGCGGGTCCGAGGAGATCACCATGCTCGAGCTGGCCGAGAGGGTCCGCTCGCTCGCCGGCTCCCCCTCGCCGATCCAGTACGTCGACCTCCCCGTCGACGACCCCCGTGTCCGGCGACCGGACACGACGCTCGCTGCGACGACGCTCGGCTGGCACCCGCAGGTCGCCTTCGACGAAGGGCTCAAGCGGACGCTGGAGTGGTTCACCTCACGGTGTCGCTGAGCACCGCCTCGACCCTCTCGACCACTTCCTGCACCCCGATCCGTCCCAGGGCGGGATCGACCTCGTCCGCCCACGGATCCCCGCCCCCGGTGCCGTGCCAGATCACCGTGTGCGGGCCGTCGACCGGAGGACCCCACCTCGTCGGGGACGTGGGACCGAAGAGCACCACGGACGGTGTCGAGAACGCCGAGGCGAGGTGGGCGACCCCGGTGTCCCCGCAGACCACGAGCCGGGCGCCGGCCACGGTCGCGGCCAGGCCGAGCAGGTCGGTTCGTCCGGCCAGGACGGCGTCCTCCCCCAGTCCCGACAGGGCGGCCACCGACCGGCCCAGCTGGAGCTCCCCGGGACCGCCCGTGACGATGACGCGGTGACCGGCTCCTGCGACTCGGCGGGCGACCGAGGCGAACCGGTCGGGCGGCCACCTCCGCGCTCCGAAGGCGGCACCGGGGTGGATCAGCACGGCTCCTTCCGCCACTGCCCCCGGGATGGACGGCGCGACGACCCCGAGGTCGCCCGGGTCCGCGTCGATCCCGAGCACCTCGCCCACGAGCCGGCACCAGCGAGCTGTCTCGTGCTCGTCCGGGTCCCAGGCGGGGCCGGTGTGTGCGGCGTCTGCGCACCCGAACGCGACCAGGCGCGAGGCGCCCGTCGTCCGGAGGAGCCGGTGGCTCAGGGGACCACGACCGTGCAGGTTGACCCCCAGCTCGGGGGGATCGTCCGGCCAGCCCAGATGCTCGAGACCGGTCTGGTCGTGCACGCGGTCTGCGGCGCGGGCGAGCTCCACGAGGGGCTCGAGGACTCGTGGGGCCGCCAGCACCAGCTCGCTCCCCGGACAGGCTCGCCGGAGCGCGCGCAGGGCCGGCACGGCGGTGAGGAAGTCACCCAGTCCCAAGGCCCGGAGGACCAGTATCCGGGTGCCGGGGATCAGGGCCACGACCCTTCGACGGACGGGGTGACGACCAGCTCCCGCACCTCGCATCCCGGCGGTTGGGAGAGGGCGAAGATGACTGCCCTGGCCACGTCCTGCGGTTGGTTGAGCTTGGCGTCGTGGGGTGGCATGTACTGCGGGGCGCGGCCGTCGAAGAACGCGGTGTGCATCCCTCCCGGCACGAGCATCGTGACGCCCATCCGGCCCTGCGTCTCCGCCGCCAGAGCGCGGGTGAACCCGACCACGCCGAACTTCGAGGCGCAGTAGGCCGTCGCGTCGCTCAGCGCGCGCAGTCCCAGGGTCGAGGCCACGGTCACCACCCGGCCACGACGCTCGAGGAGGTCCGGCAGGGCGGCACGCACCACGGCCACCGTCCCCAGCAGGTTCACCATCACCACGCGGTCCCAGTCCTCGGGTGCCACGTCGTCGAGCCGGCCGCAGGCATCCGTGCCCGCGCAGGTCACCACGGCGTCCAGACCACCGACCCGCTCCGAGAGCCGGCGTACCGCGTGCTCGGCGCTCCGGGCGTCGGAGAGGTCGACGCTCTCCTGGTCCACGCCCGTCTCGACCGGCACCCGGTCCATCACGACCGGGCGCCCACCGGCCTCCGCCACGGCCTGGACCACCGCTGCGCCGAGTCCTGAGGCGCCACCGGTGACGAGCACATTTCCCGGGGTCATCGAACGATCTCCTTTCCGGTGTCGTGGCTGTGGGGCTCTCGCTCCGCCGCGGTGCGGACGAGGCCGGTCGTGGAGCGACCACGCAGGTAGGGAAGGACGACCGCCTGCCCGCCCCACTCCTCCAGCACGGCCGCCTCGGGAACCTGGGTGCCGGCGTAGTCCCCGCCCTTGGCCCACACCTGTGGACGGATCCGCTTCAGGACCTCGGCTGGGGTGTCCTCGTCGAAGACCACGACGGCGTCCACGCACCGCAGCGCCTCGAGCACCCGGGCCCGGTCCTCGGCCGCCACGAGCGGGCGGGACACCCCCTTGAGCCTGCGCACGGAGTCGTCGCTGTTGAGGCACACCACCAGGCAGTCGCCCAGGCTGCGGGCCGCGCGGAGCGTGGCCACGTGTCCGGCGTGCAGCAGGTCGAAGCAACCGCCGGTCGCGACCACCGTGCCCCCACCCGCCCTCACTCGGGCCAGCAGGTCCTCGACGGGCAGCCGCGGGGTCGCGAGGTCGGGCTCGGCGTACAACGACGCGGGACCGCCCAGGGCGACGTACGCCGCCGCCTGGTCGACTGCCTGCTGCACCGCCTCGGTCGTGACGAGGCCCGAACGAAGAGCAAGGGCGGCGCCCACCGCAAACCGGTCACCGGCACCGCACGCGTCGAGGCACAGGACGGGAGGAGCCGGCATCACGAGGGGTGCGCCGCTGCCGTAGGACAGCAGCGCGCCCCGATCGCCCAGCGTGACGGCCACCGCTCCTGCCTGCCAGTGCGCCACCAGGGCGTCTGCGCGCCGCCCCACCTCGGCCAGGAGCGTCGATCGGCCCGAGACCTCCTCGCCGAGCCGCACGGTGAACAGGCGTGCCTCCGAAGCGTTGGGCGTGACGAGCCGGCAGCCGGGCACCGGCGCGGGGCCCCTCGGGTGCGGGTCCCACATCACCGGAACCCGTGGAGAGAGGGCCGCCAGAGCCTCCCGCACCTCCGGTACGGCTGCCACGCCTCTTCCGTAGTCGGACACGAGCACCGCCCCCGCGGAGCGTACGACCTCCTCCCAGTCGCCGCGGACCCCGCTGGTCGTGCCCGGCTCGCTGCCGCTGTCGAGCCGGAGAAGTGACTGTCCCGAGGCACGCACTCGGCGTTTGACCGGCGTGGGTCCGTCGTACCGCAGGCGGCGCAGCTCCACCCCCGCCAGGAGTGCCTCGAGGCGTGCCCCCTCCTCGTCGTCACCGAAGGCCGTCACCAGCACCACCTCGACGCCTTCGCGAGCCGCCATCAGCGCGGCCAGTGCCGCACCTCCGGGGCGCGCGCGCTCGACGAGGTGGTCGAGCACGGGCACCGGGGCATCGGGGGTGAGCCGTTCAGCGGTCCCCTCGAGGTCGATGTCGAGCAGGCTGTCGCCCACGACCACCAGCGGCCCGTCGGGCCGCGTCATGCGTAGCTCCTCGAGCCCTTGAGTGTCGACAGGGCGGTCTGGGCCGGGATCACCCCGAGTGCCCGGTCGAGGGAGGCGCACATGACGTGCAGCCCGACCAGGTGCAGCTCCTGCACGGTGGCGGTGAACGTGGCGTCCACCGACAGTGCCTCCTCGGCCGCCTCGGCCAGCTCGTTCGGCCGGGGCCCGGTGAACGCCCACACGCGCAGGCCGCAGGCGCGACCGCGCTCGGCGGCATGGACGATGTTGGGGCTGCGGCCGCTGGTGGACATCAGCACGAGTACGTCGCCGGTCCGGCCGTGCGCCTCCACCTGCCGGGCGAACAGCTCCTCAGGTGGGTAGTCGTTGCAGATGGCGGTCAGGCTCGACGTCTCCGCGCTGAGGCAGATCGCCGAGAACGGTGGCCGATCGTCGCGATAACGACCCACCAGCTCGGCGGTCAGGTGTTGCGCCTGGGCCGCACTGCCGCCGTTCCCCGCGGCGAGCAGGCGCCCACCGCCGACGAGCAGCGGCGCGAGACGATCACCCCAGTCGTCCGCGATGTCGACGCAGGGCGCGAAGGCCTGCGTCGCCCGGACCAGCTCGCGGAGGTGGTCGTGGGAGCAGGGGGTGTCGTGTGTCATCGGGTCACTCCTGAAGGCAGTCGGGCAGGGGGAAGGCATCCGGCCCGGGGGCCGAGGACCGAGGCGTACACGCCCTCGGTGGAGGCGACGACGTGACGCCACTGGTAGATCGCCACGGCGCGCGCCCGACCGGCCTCGGCGTAGGCCCTCCTCCGGGCAGGGTCGGCCAGCAGGTCACGAAGCGTCACAGCCAGCAGGTCGGGCCGACGGGGCGGGAGGAGCTCCCCGGTCACGCCGGGCACCACGGTGTCCAACAGGCCTCCGACTGCCGACCCGACGACAGGCCGTCCACAGGCCATGGCCTCGACCGGCACGATGCCGAACGGCTCGTACCAGGGGACCGCGACCACCACGTCGGCCGAGCACATCAGGGCGGGCACCCCGTCCCGGCCGACCGAGCCCACGAACCGGACCCGGCCCTCGACGCCGAGGTGTCGTGCCAGCTCACGCAGCCGGACCACCTGCGTATCGGTGTCGAGGACCTCCGCCGGTGGCCCGCCGGCGATGACCAGCTCCACCTGGGGGAGCTCCGCGAGCGCCTCGATCACGTTCCCGACCCCCTTGCGCTCCACGATGCGGCCGATCACGAGAAGTCGGGGGCGCTCGGCCTTCGGTACCGCCATGGGCCTGAACGCGTCGGTGTCCACGCCACACGGGATCACGCTCGCCCGGCCCTGCGGCAGTCCGAGTGCCCGCAGCTCCTCCACCTCGTCCGAGCACGTGGCAATGACCCGGTCGACCGAGCTGCAGAGCCGTCGTTCCACGGCCACCCGCGCCCGCGGACTTCCGTCGTGCTGTCCCTGGTTGCGGCGCTTGACGGTGCCGAGCGCATGGAAGGTCTGGAGCACCGGCACGCCGGTGCCGGCTGCGGCCTCGACAGAGGCCAGCCCGCTCATCCAGAAGTGCGCATGGACCAGGTCGACGGGATCCTCGCGCCAACGACGGCGGAGCTGACGAGCAAAGCCCAGCATGTACTGCAGCAGCTCGTCCTTGGGCACGTCGGTCGGAGGACCCGCAGGCACGTGCTCCACGACGTACCCCTCCGGCGCCCGGACCCGCGTGGGCGTCGAGGTGTCGTCTCGACGAGTGAACACGGTGACGTCGTGACCTCGTTCGACCAGACCTCCCGCAAGCGCAGCGACGTGTACGTTCTGGCCCCCCGCGTCGACCCCTCCGATCGCGGCCAGCGGGTTGGCGTGCTCCGAGACCAGTGCGATCCTCATGGCTTCTCCTGCCTGACGCTGCCGACGGTTACCTGGCGCGTGAGCGCGCCCAGCTGCTCGAGTGCTCCCAGGACGTCGGAGGGCTGCACCACGACCAGGCACGGGTGCCCCTCGAACGGGCACACGGTCGCCCGCGTGTCCCGGCACACGGCGTCCTGGTCGCCCAGGAGCACGGTCGGCACCCGGTACGGCGCCCAGGCGGTCCTCGAGACGGTGGGAGCGAAGATCGACACGACTGGGGTCCCCACAGCGGCCGCGAGGTGCGCCGGTCCGGTGTTGCCTGCGACGAGCCCCTGAGCAGCCTCGAGGACCGCGGCCAGCTCCGCGAGGCCGGTGAGTCCGCCGAGGTCGACCGCTCCTGTCCCTGCCGCCACCCGTGCGGTGAGGTCCTTCTCCCCCGGCGACCCGGTCACCACCACGCAGTGGCCGAGGCGAGTGAGCAGTCGAGCGGTCTCGGCGAACCGGTCCACGGGCCAGGCCCTGGCGGGCACGGACGTCCCCGGATGCAGGACGACGAACGGGCTCTCCGGCACCAGGTGCGAGACGTCCGGCAGGGGGCGCAGCACGTGCAGCGCCCCGTGGTCGGAGGCCGGAAGGCCGAACCCTGCCGCCACCGCCAGGGACAGGGCACGCTCCGGCTCAGGAATCCCCTCCTCGACACGGTGCCTCAGGTCGAGCAGCGAGCCGGGGAAGTCCTCGCTGATGGCACCCACCCACGGGACGGCCGCCATCCGCAGCAGGAGGGCCATCGGCAGGGCGGACTGGTGAAAGGACGTGAGCACCAGCGCCCCGTCGAACCGGCGGCGGGCGAGCTCCTCGGTGAGCTCGCGGACATCCCGCGCCTCCAGCGGGCCGCCACCGGAATCGATCCACGGGCACAGCCACTCCATGACCTCGTCGACCCCGGGGAGAAGCCGCGCCGCCGCGGAGCCGTGGGGTCCGGCCAGGACCGTGACGCGGTCACTGCCGTACGCGACGGCCCGGATCGCCGGACCGGCGAGAAGTACGTCCCCAGCGTTGTCCGAGCGGACCACCAGTGTGTGGGTCACCAGTGCCCCGCAAGGATGTCGTCGATGGCCGCCGCGAGGGTGATGGCCACGTGGCCGGCCGACTTCACCTCGAGGGAGCGCGTCGCGGGGGCCGGGACCATGAGCGTGTGCGCCCCGGCGGCCCGTCCTGCCTCGACGTCGCTGCCGATGTCTCCGACCACGACGGTCCGGGACGGGTCCACGTCGAGGTCAGCGCAGGCGTCCTGCACCATGCCCGGTGCCGGCTTGCGGCAGCTGCAACCCTCGTCGCGGTCATGCGGGCAGTAGCGCCAGACGTCGAAGGGTCCGAGGAGCTCCTCCACCCGCCGGTTGACCGCCTCGACCTGCTCGAGCGTGATCCTGCCCGACCCCGCTCCCGACTGGTTGCTGACCACACCGAGCCGCACTCCGGCGGCGCGAAGGCGGTCCAGGGCCTGGCGGGCCCCGTCGACCGGGACGACCAGCCCGGGGTCGCCGTTGTAGGGGATGTCGTGCACCAGCGTGCCGTCGCGGTCGAAGAGCACCAGGTCGGGCAGGCCCCGCCACGGCTCGGCCCGCCGGTGGGCCCAGGCACCGCGCACGGAGTGCCACGTGGCGGCGAACGGGATGGCTGCACTGGTGAGGAGCATCCGTCGCAGCTCGTCACGGTCCCTCGGGCCGGGCTGGATGCGCGCCCATGCCAGCTCGGCGGTCCCGAGCAGCCACGTCGACATCGCGACGGCCGCGGTGCGCCGGTAGCCGGCGAGCAGCGAGAACGAGGCGACGACCGCCCCCGTCGAGGCGACAGCGTGGCGGACGCGGCGACCTCGCGGAGCGCGGGCCCGGGTGCGCCAGTCGGTGCCGTGCACGGCACGCATGAGGAAGTCGTCGGCGTTCCCGGACTGCTGACGCAGGCTGACCCAGTCGCCGACAGCCCGCACCGGGTGCGTGACCCGCCGCTGCCCGGTGGTGATGCTTCCGTGCGACCCAGTGATCCGCAGTCCCAGGTCGGCGTCCTCCCGGAAGGCTCTGGGAAAGCGCTCGTCGAACCCTCCGACAGCGGCGAGTGCGGACCGCCGGTAGCTCATGTCGGCGGTGATCCACGTGGCCGTGGCCAGCCCCGCGGTCGAGCGCTCCCAGTCCGTCGGCCTGCGATGCCCGGGCAACGGCACCCGCACCTGCCCCTGGTTGCCGGCCACTCCTGGACCCACCGTCCGTAGGTCGCTCAGCAGCGTGGCGTACCAGTCGCGATCGGTCACCACGTCGTCGTCGAGGAAGCTGACCCAGGGGGTGCGGCTGTGTCGCCATCCGAGGTTGCGCGCCCGCGCAGGTCCGCCGCCCCCGGAACGCACGACCCGGAGGTCCGCGAGACCGACGTCGGCGAGCCCGGCCGCCAGGTCGGCGCCCTGAGCCCGGTCGTCCACCACGACCACCGGGCAGGTCACCGACTCGGTGCCACCTGCCAGTGCCTCGAGCAGCACGCGGAGGCTGGGCCGCCCGATGCTCGGGATGACGATCGTGGTCCGGGCCTGTGTCATGGGGCCGTCCTCGGCCGGCGTACGACGAAGGGTCCGAGGGCGAGCAGGTCGACAGGCGCGGAGCCGAAGCACTCGAGCGCGTCGCGCGGGTCGTCGACCATGGGCCGCCCCGCGGTGTTCAGGCTCGTGTTGATGACCACAGGCAGACCTGAGAGTCGCTCGAAGCCTTCGAGCATGCGCGCGACGAGCGGCTCGGTCTCGCGGTTCACGGTCTGGACCCGCGCCGTGCCGTCGACGTGCACCACGGCGGGGATGCGGTCGCGCCACGCACGGTCGACGTCGTGCACGAAGAGCATGTACGGCGACGGCAGCGGCCCCCGGCTGAAGATGGCCGCGGCTCGCTCCGCCAGCACCATGGGCGCGACCGGTCGGAACTGCTCGCGGCCCTTCACCTCGTTGAGTCGCTCGAGGTTCTTCTCGTGGCCGGGGTGCGCCAGCAGGGACCGGTGGCCCAGGGCACGCGGGCCGTACTCGCTGCGCCCCTGGAACCAGGCGACCAGACCGTTCTCCGCGAGGCACTCGGCGACCGCCTCCGCCACGTCGTCGGGCCGCTCGAAGGGAACCCGGGCCGTGGTCAGCCACGCCTCGAGGTCCGGGTCGCTCCAGCTGCGCCCCAGGTCGGCACCGGACAGCGGCCCCGTGGGGTCGCCCTCCGACTGGGCCACGTGGAGTGCCCCGCCCAGCGCCGTCCCGGAATCGCCGGCCGCAGGCTGCACCCAGACGTCGTCGTAGGGGCTCTCGGCGAACAGCCGGGTGTTGGCCACGCAGTTGAGGGCCACGCCGCCGGCGAGCGTCAGGGCCGATCCCCCGCTGCGGTCGTGCAGCCAGCCGGCCAGCTCGAGCAGGATCTCCTCGAGGCGGTGCTGGACGCTCGCGGCGAGGTCGGCGTGGTCGGCGGTCCACGGCTCCTCGGAGCCGCGCTGCTTGACCAAGGACCCCCAGTCGACCGGATCGGTGCGGAAGCCGCCGTCCCAGGTGGTGTACACGGCCCGGCGGAGCTGGTCGAGGAAGCGCGGCTTGCCGTAGGAGGCGAGCGCCATCACCTTGTACTCGTCACTGCTGCGCAGGAAGCCGAGGTGCTGGGTCACCGTCTCGTAGAGAAGGCCCAGCGAGTGCGGGAGTTCCTGGCAGCGAAACACCTCGAGCGTTCCGTTCTCGTAGCGGCCGGCCAGGTGGCTCGTCGACTCGCCGCGGCCGTCCAGGACGAGCACGTCTGCCTCGCGGCGGGGCGCGGCCAGGCCCGCAGAGGCGGCGTGCGCCACGTGGTGCGGAACGAACCGGACCGCGGCCGGGTCCAGGCCGGGCAAGGAGGCAGCGAGGAACGCGGGGGCTCGACGGGCGTACGTCTGGCGCAGGTGGTCCCACGGGTCGTCCAGGCCCATCTCCTCGGCCGGGCGCGCCAGCGCGGGATCGTAGGAGTAGGCGACGGCGTCGATGTCGCTGATGTCCAGACCAGCGCTCTCCAGGCACCACGGCGCTGCGAGCTCGGGCAGCTCCCATGCGGCGAACGGCACCGGCCTGTGGCCGTGCTTGCGGCGGGAGAACCGCTCCTCCTCCGCTGCGGCCACGGCTACGCCGTCCACGACGAGGGCCGCGGCGGGGTCGTGGAACAGTGCGTTGATGCCGAGAACCTTCACGGCCGCTCCTGGGCTCGTCCGGTCTGCCTGGCGCCCTAGGTGCCCACTTCGACAGGGCACAAACGGGTTCAGCGAGAGAAGTGCTTCTCCGGAAGTCAAGAGTTGCGACGGTGTGTTCGGTGCTTTCTCGCCGGGACCAGCACATGTTTCTCGGCCTCTTGGGCACCGTGGCTCCGTGCTGATCTCAGTCATCGGCGCCGGGTACCTCGGCGCGACCCACGCCGCGTGCCTCGCCGCCGACGGTCACCAGGTCGTCGGGATCGACATCGACACGCACCGGGTCGAGCGGCTGTCCTCCGGGCAAGCCCCGTTCCACGAGCCCGGACTCGACGAGCTGATCGCCGGGAGCGTGGAGTCCGGCACGCTTGTCTTCGACACCGACGTGCGCCGGGCAGCGGAGGCCGAGGTCCACTTCCTGTGCGTCGGCACACCACAACGAGCGGGCAGCCACGCTGCGGACCTGTCGGCGCTGGACGACGCCGTCGGATCGCTCGCTGCGCTGCTGCGACGCCCCTGCCTCGTGGTGGGCAAGTCCACGGTCCCGGTCGGCACCGCGCGGACTCTGGGAGCCCGGCTTCGTGAGCGCGCCCCGGCGGGGCGCGAGGTCGAGGTCGCCTGGAACCCGGAGTTCCTGCGCGAAGGCCATGCCGTGCAGGACTCGCTGCACCCTGACCGGCTCGTCTTCGGCGTGGGGAGCGACGAGGCCGACCAGGTCCTCCGCGACGTCTACGCGCGCGCGATCAACGAGGGGACCCCCGTCGTGCGCACCGACCTCGAGACCGCCGAGCTCGCGAAGGTCTCGGCGAACATCATGCTGGCTTCCCGCATCTCGCTGGTGAACCTGCTGGCGGAGGTCTGCGAGGCAGCGCAGGCCGACGTCGGCGACCTCACCCGCATCCTCGGCCTCGACGACCGGATCGGCGCCAGGTTCCTCCGGCCAGGCGTCGGTTTCGGCGGCGGCTGCCTCGCGAAGGACACCAGGGCGTTCGTGGCGCGCGCCGAGGAGCTCGGCCTCGGCGGGCCCGCCTCGGTCCTGCGCGAGGTCGACGCCATCAACATGCGCCAGCGCTCGCGCACGGTGGACAGGGCGGTCGCGCTGCTGGGCGGTCGTGCCGCGGGACGCCGCGTCGCGGTCCTCGGTGCCGCGTTCAAGGCCGGCTCGGACGACGTACGCGACTCCCCGGCCCTCGATGTCGCGGCCACCCTGCACGCGCGGGGGGCGGAGGTGCACGTCTACGACGCGGAGGCGGCCATGAACGTCCGACGCGTGCACCCGCAGCTCCACGTGGAGGCGAGCGTCGACGACGCCTGTCGAGGGGCCGAGGTGGTGCTGGTGCTCACCGAGTGGGAGGAGTTCCGCGGCATCGACCCGGTGGCCCTGGCCGGCGTCGTTGCCTCGCCTCGGGTGGTCGACGGCCGTCTCGTGCTCGACCCGGACAAGTGGCGCGCGTCCGGCTGGGACTTCCAGGCGCTGGGGCGGGGGACGGCCTGACCATGCGGATCCTCATGTGGCACGTGCACGGCTCGTGGACGACGTCCTTCGTCCAGGGCGCCCACGACTACCTGCTGCCGGTGACGCCTGGGCGCGACTCCGACGGGCTGGGCCGCGCGCGCACCTGGGACTGGCCACGCAGCGTCGTGGAGGTCCCCGCCGCGGACCTGCGCGACACCGACGTCGACATCGTGCTGCTGCAGCGACCGCACGAGGTCGGGCTCGCCGAACGGTGGACGGGCCGGCGGCCAGGGCGCGACGTGCCGGCGGTGTACGTCGAGCACAACACCCCGGGTGGCGACGTGCCGTTCACCCGGCACCCTCTGGCCGACCAGACGGACATCCCGATCGTGCACGTCACCCACTTCAACCGCCTGTTCTGGGACTGCGGCACGGCCACGACCGACGTGGTGGAGCACGGCATCGTCGATCCCGGACACCTCTACTCCGGCGAGTGGGCACGGGCCGCCGTCGTCGTCAACGACCCTGTGCGGCGATGGCGCGCGGTCGGCACCGACCTCCTGACGCGGCTCTCGCAGGCGGCTCCCATCGATGTCTTCGGCATGAACGTGCACGCGCTCGCCGACGAGCTCCGAGTGCCGAGCGACCGGTTGTGGACCTTCGAGGACCTTCCCCAGCAGCGGCTCCACCGTGAGATGGCACGCCGGCGGGTCTACGTGCACACGTCCCGGTGGACCTCCCTGGGCCTGTCGCTGCTCGAGGCCATGCACCTCGGGATGCCGGTTGTCGCGCTCGCCGCCACCGAGGCGGTGACGGCGGTCCCCGCGGCTGCCGGCGTCGTCACCACCCGTCCCGACGAGCTGGCCAAGGCGGTGCGGCGGTTCACGCACGACCCCGCACAGGCACAGGCGGTCGGTGCCGCCGCCCGCGAGAGCGCGCTGGCGCGCTACGGACTCGGCCGCTTCCTGGCCGACTGGGACGCGCGTCTGGGCGCCTGGGTCCCGGTCAGCTCCCCCTGAGGGGCACCGGCCATGTCCGCACAGGGCTGCGGAGCAGGTTTATGGAGCGCGTCGGCGACGACGTGGTGCAGCTTCGGGCACTGGTCGGTGACGACCTCGAGGAAGGGAGGAGCGCGTGACAGAACGCGTGACCGTGGTGGTGATGACGCGCGACCGGTGGCCAGACCTGGTGAAGACGCTCGCCAGGCACGAGGCCCCGGTGGTGGTCATGGACAACGGCTCCACCGACGGCACCCCCGACCTGGTGAGGCAGCACCATCCCGATGCCTCGGTCGTCGAGCTCGGGACCAACCGGGGCGCGGTGGCTCGCAACCTCGGCGTCCTCCGCTCCCGCACGCCCTACGTCGCCTTCG
>NZ_JAOPXP010000054.1 GCF_025965085.1 Marmoricola sp. | reverse complement strand
CGTGCGTCCGGGACGTCCTCGGCGCGGCTCAGTCGAGGTGGAGGTGCAGCCTCGAGGCGAGGTGGGCAGCGGCGTCGCTGACCTCGATGACGGGCTTGCGGACCTCGCGGGGGAACTGGTCGAACTCGAGCGAGGGGGCCGGCATCGTCACCGAGGTGCTGTCGATGCGCTGACGGGGCATGGTGATGCTGCTGGCGCAGGCGGTGCAGTCCGCGTGCATCTGGTTGGCGGAGTCCTGGTCGTGGTAGGCAAGGCGCTTGTAGCTCATGGCCCGAACGTAGGGGCTACCGGTCGGTACTCCTACGACTACCGCTCGGTAGTGTTCAGGTCCTACACGGCTTCGATCGGGTCGTGACACAACCGGGCGTCTCCCAATCGAGGACCTACATGTCGTTGCTCATCGCGGGATCCATTGCGACCGACCACCTCATGAGCTTCGGGGGGAGGTTCGCCGACTCCCTCGTCGTGGAGCAGCTGGACAAGCTCTCGGTGTCCTTCCTGGTCGACGACCTGGAGATCCGTCGTGGCGGGTGCGCGGGAAACATCGCGTTCGGCCTGAGCCAGCTCGGGCTGCGTCCCGTGCTGGTGGGAGCGGCCGGTGAGGACTTCGCCGACTACCGGTCCTGGCTCGAGCGGCACGGCGTCGACTGCGACTCCGTGCGCATCTCCGAGGACCTGCACACGGCACGGTTCGTGTGCACCACCGACTCCACGATGGCGCAGTTCGCCAGCTTCTACCCCGGTGCGATGAGCGAGGCCAGGCTGATCGAGCTCGGTCCGATCGCGGAGCGCGTGGGGGAGCCGACGTTCGTCCTCATCGGTCCCGACGACCCGGAGGGCATGGTCCGGCACACCCGGGAGTGCCGTCAGCGCGGCTACGCGTTCGTCGCCGACCCGAGCCAGCAGCTGGCCTTCGGCGAAGGCGAGATGATCCGCGAGCTCGTCGACGGCGCGGCGTACCTGTTCTCCAACGAGTACGAGTCGCACCTGATCGAGTCCAAGACGGGGTGGACGGCGGCGGAGATCCTCTCCCGGGTCGGCACGCAGGTGATCACGTTCGGTGCTGCCGGAGTACGGATCGTCGCCAGCGACCAGGAGACGATCGAGGTCGGCGTCGTGCCGGGCGTCGTGGCCGTCGAGCCGACCGGTGTCGGTGACGCCTTCCGATCCGGGTTCCTGGCGGCTCTGGAGTGGCGGCTGCCGCACGAGCGGGCGGCGCAGGTCGGGTGCGTGCTGGCGGCGTACGTCGTCGAGCAGGTCGGCACGCAGGAGTACACCTTCACCGCAGACGAGTTCGTGGCCCGGCTCGCCATGGCCTACGGCGAGGAAGCTGCCGCCGACGTGCGACCACACCTCGGCTGACGCGCCCCACCAGGGGGCCGGGTACGCCGTCGCAGGCGAGCGTGGGCCCGACTCACGCACCGGGAACGCACCCCTGACCTGCCCGTCGTCCGGGGGGTCGGCAGTAGTAGTGTTCGACTGTCCTCAACTGGTCAGAAGTCCGTGTCAGCTTGAAGAAAGGGCTCGTCCGTGAGTCTGAAGCACCCTCTGCGCTTCCGCCGCGCGGCGCTCGGAGGCCTGATGGCCACCACGCTGCTCATCCTCAGCGGTTGCTCTGCAGAGCAGGAAGCCGAGATCAAGCGTCTCGCCATGCCGATCTCCGCGACGAAGGAAGCGCCCCACGTCCACGACCTGTGGATGTGGTCCTGGCTCGCCGCGATGATCACCGGTGTGGTCGTGTGGGGCCTGATCGCGTTCGTCTCGATCCGCTACCGCCGCCGCAGCGAGACCGAGATCCCGATCCAGACGCGATACAACCTGCCGATCGAGATCTTCTACACGATCGCCCCGATCATGATGGTGATCGTCTTCTTCTACTTCACCCTGGACACCCAGAAGAAGGTCCTCCACGTCGACCCCCACCCGGACCAGACGGTCACGGTCGTCGGGCAGCAGTGGTCGTGGACGTTCAACTACAACCTGGGCTACGACGAGAAGACCCGGAAGTACGAGCCCGTGGCCGGCAAGGACGTCGTCTACGAGGGCGGCACCACCGCCGTACGCCCGACGCTGTGGCTGGTCAAGGACAAGAGCGTCACGATCAACCTGGCCTCGCCCGACGTCATCCACTCGTTCTGGGTGCCGGCGTTCCTGTTCAAGATGGACGTCGTCCCCGGCCGCCACAACCACTTCAGCATCACGCCCACTCGTGAGGGCACCTTCGAGGGAAGGTGCGCCGAGCTCTGCGGCGTCTACCACTCGCGGATGCTCTACGACGTCAAGGTCGTCGACCAAGCGACCTACGACGCACACTTGGAAGAACTCGCCCGGCAGGGCAACACCGGGCCGGCCCTGGGGGCCGCCGAGATCAGCAGGACGCCCGGCCTGAACTCTGCTGACAGCACTGGAGGACAAGAGTGACCGCCGTCTCCGACGCGCCCACCGGCGCACGCGTCGACGCCCCGCAGCACACCCTCGGCCAGCAGGTGGTGCGCATCCTCACCACCACCGACCACAAGCTGATCGGCAAGCTCTACCTGACGACCTCGTTCGCCTGGTTCCTGATCGCCGGCGTGATGGCGCTGCTGATCCGCTCCGAGCTGGCGTTCCCGGGCAACCAGGTCGTCAACGACGAGCTGTACAACCAGCTGTTCACGATGCACGGCACGATCATGCTGCTGCTGTTCGCGACGCCCCTGTTCTTCGGCTTCGGCAACGTGCTGATGCCGCTGCAGATCGGCTCCCCGGACGTCGCCTTCCCGCGGCTGAACATGCTGAGCTACTGGTTCTACCTCTTCGGCAGCCTGATCACCGTCTCGGGCTTCCTGACTCCCGACGGCGCCGCCGACTTCGGCTGGTTCGCCTACACGCCGCTCTCCAACGTGGTCCGGTCGCCAGGCGTCGGTGGCGACCTGTGGATCATGGGCCTGTGGCTCGCCGGTCTCGGCACGATCCTGGGTGCGGTCAACTTCATCACCACGATCATCTGCATGCGCGCACCCGGCATGACGATGTTCCGGATGCCGCTGTTCACCTGGAACACGCTGGTCACCAGCATCCTGGTGCTCATCGCGTTCCCGATCCTGGCCGCGGCGCTGCTCGCACTGGAGGCCGACCGCCAGCTCGGGGCCCACGTGTTCGACGCCAACCATGGTGGCCCGATCCTGTGGCAACACCTGTTCTGGTTCTTCGGGCACCCGGAGGTCTACATCATCGCGTTGCCCTTCTTCGGCATCATCACCGAGATCCTGCCGGTCTTCAGCCGCAAGCCGATCTTCG
>NZ_JAOPXP010000021.1 GCF_025965085.1 Marmoricola sp. | reverse complement strand
GATCGCGCCTTCCGTCTCGCTCCGTGTGAGACGCGCGTGACTCGAGCTCCCCGTCCCAGGGGCGGGGAGTTCTGTGCGTTCAGGTGACAGGTGGCCGTGCAGCTGCGTCGAGAGGTCGGCCACCACGTTCCCGTGGCGCACGGGCTGTTCCCCGGCGTGGGACGACCGGCTCGAACCCGGTCCGCAGGCGACCCGGACCCAGCTGAACCAGGGCGGTCGGGTTCAGGCCGTCGACGGAGACGACGACGACCGGACCGGCACTCCGGCTCGGGGAGGTCGCGCCGCACCCACCGGCCACCGTCAGGGCCACGACGACGGCGAACGCAGCAGCCAGGGAGCGCGAGGTCCTCACCGCGTCACGACAGGTCGGCGAGCCGGACGCCCTCCGGACCTCCTACGCTGGCGGTCGGAACAACGGGCTGGAGGCGACACGATGTCTGACCGTGCCGCGGACCCTGTCGTGCTGGTCGGCATGTCGGTGCGTGAGGTGCAGGCGCGCGACCTGCTGCTCGGGCTGGGACGCGAGCACGGCGCCTCGGTGGCGTTCCTGCAGCTGGGGGAGCCCTCGCTGTCCACCGAGCTGACCCGTCTCGCCGACGAGGGCGCCGACCGCATCGTCGTGGTGGGGGTCAGCCTGGGCAGCCTGGCGCCCGCCGTCTCGTGGCTGCGCCGGATCGCGGGTCACTGGTGGCGGGAGCGGCCCGGGCGCCGTCCCGTCGTCGATGTCGGCACCGCCCTGGTCAAGGAACCCGGGGAGGTTCGCGCCGTGCTCGGCATGCTGCGGCCGGTCACCGGCGCCGAGGCAGGCCTCGAGTCGGCCGCGTGGGAGGACGTGCCCGGGCACCGCCACCAGGTGCTGGTCTGCCGGGGCCCACGGTGCACTGCCCTGGGCTCGGACAGGTCCGCCGAGGCGTTGATCCTCGAGCTGATGCGGCTGGGCCAGGGCGACGACGACGTCCTGGTCACCCACACCGGTTGCCAGTTCCCGTGCAACCACGCGCCGGTCCTCAGCGTCCAGCCGGACGACGTCTGGTACTCGCGGGTGGACCCGGACACCGCGAGGACGATCGCCTCGGAGCACCTCGTCGAGGGGCGGGTCGTGGAGCCACACCGGCTGCCCCGGATCCGGCGGGCACGGGAATCCGACTAGGCTGCTCGAAAGTCTCGTGGAACAGGAACCCGGTCGACTCCGGGGCGGTTCCGCCACTGTGATGCCGACGTGTGCCGGCTCAGCCAGACACTGGCCACGGGACCTCCACCGACGAGGGGCGAGAACCCCCAGGGAGAAACATGAAGATCGCGCTGCTCTCCACCTCCGACACCGACCTGCTCTCGGCGCGCGCGTCGGGCGCCGACTACGTCTGGGCGAACCCTGCCCGGCCCGGCCACCAGTCCATGGCCGAGGTCATCGAGGGAGCCGACCTGGTGGTCGGTCGCATCCTCGGCTCGCCGCAGGACCTCTGCTCCGGCTTCGCCCGCATCCGCGAGACCGGCACGCCGATGGTCGTCCTGGGCGGTGAGCAACAGCCGAGCGCCGAGCTGATGGAGCTGTCCACGGTGCCGACCGGCGTCTGCGCAGAGGCCCATCGCTACCTGTCGGAGGGTGGCCCGGCCAACCTCGCCCAGCTGCACGCGTTCCTCTCCGACACCGTGCTCTTGACCGGCGAGGGGTTCGAGGCGCCGTACGAGATCCCGGCGTGGGGGTTCCTCGAGCGTCCGAAGGGGGCTCACCCCGGGGGCAGCGGCGACAAGCCCAGGGTCGGCGTGCTGTTCTACCGGGCGCACCAGGCCAGCGGGAACACCGACTTCGCGCACGCGCTGGCCGATGCGATCGACGCGACGGGCGAGGCGGTCGGCGTACCCATCTTCTCCTCCTCGCTGCGCGCGGCACCGGACTCGTTGTACGACGCCCTCGGGACGCTCGACGCGCTCGTGGTGACGGTGCTCGCCGCGGGCGGCAGCCAGCCGGCCACCGCGAGCGCGGGTGGCGACGATGAGGCGTGGGACGTGGAGCGGATGGCGGCGCTCGACATCCCCGTCCTGCAGGGCCTCTGCCTGACCAGCAGCCGCGCCGAGTGGGAGGCGTCGGACGACGGCGTGACGCCGCTCGACTCCGCCAGCCAGATCGCGATCCCGGAGTTCGACGGCCGGATCATCACCGCACCGTTCTCGTTCAAGGAGATCGACGAGGACGGGTTGCCCCGCTACGTCGCGGACCCGGAACGCTGCGCGAGGGTGGCCGGGATCGCCGTCAACCACGCCCGGCTGCGGCACGTCCCGACCAGCCAGCGGCGCGTCGCGCTGATGCTGTCGGCGTACCCCACCAAGCACTCCCGGGTGGGCAACGCGGTGGGCCTCGACACCCCGGTCTCGACCATCCGGCTGCTGCGCCGCATGAGGGAGGCGGGGTACGACCTCGGGGCCCCGGGGGCGATCCCCGGCCTGGACGAGGATGACGACACCGTCGCGGGTGACACGCTGATCCACGCGCTCATCGCTGCCGGCGGTCAGGACGAGGAGTGGCTGACCTCCGCCCAGCTCGACGAGAGCCACGTACGGATCCCGGCCGACGACTACCGACGCTGGACCGCCGACCTCCCCGAGGCCCTGACGAGCGCCGTCGAGGAAGCGTGGGGCGAGGCGCCGGGGAAGCTCTTCGTCAACGACGGCGGGGAGATCGTGCTCGCCACGATCCGGGCGGGCAACGTCGTACTCCTCATCCAGCCGCCGCGCGGGTTCGGGGAGAACCCGGTCGCGATCTACCACGACCCCGACCTGGCGCCGTCTCACCACTACCTCGCGGCCTACCGCTGGCTCGGCAGTGCTGTCGAGGCGGGCGGCTTCGGTGCGCATGCGGTGGTGCACCTCGGCAAGCACGGCTCGATGGAGTGGCTGCCCGGCAAGAACGCTGCCCTCTCGGCTTCCTGCGCGACCGACGCCGCGATTGCCGATCTGCCGCTGATCTACCCCTTCCTGGTCAACGACCCGGGCGAGGGCGCCCAGGCCAAGCGGCGCGCGCACGCCACGATCGTCGACCACCTGATCCCGCCGATGGCCCGCGCGGAGTCGTACGGCGACATCGCGCGGCTCGAGCAGCTTCTCGACGAGCACGCCAACATCGCCGCCATGGACCCGGCCAAGCTGCCGGCGGTCCGGGGCGAGATCTGGCAGCTGATGCATGCGGCGGAGATGCACCGCGACCTCGGTCTCGACGAGCGGCCCGACGACGAGGCGTTCGACGACTTCATCCTGCACGTCGACGGCTGGCTCTGCGAGATCAAGGACGCGCAGATCCGCGACGGCCTGCACGTCCTGGGGCAGGCGCCGGAGGGTGACGCGCGGGTCGACCTCGTGCTCGCCATCTTGCGAGCGGCCCAAGTCTGGGGCGGGCAGTCCGCGGCCGTCCCGGGGTTGCGCACGGCTCTGGGGCTCAAGGAGGGCACTGCCGTCTCCGGGGGCGAGGCGACGAGGGTGGTCGACGAGGTCGAGCGCCAGGCGCGCGCCCTCGTGCAGGGGATGGAGGACGCCGGTTGGGTCGAGGACGCAGCCGCCGGCCTGCACGACGACGCCGAGGTCCAGCAGGTGCTGCGGTTCGCGGCCACCCAGGTGGTGCCGCGACTGGCCGGCACGAGCAACGAGCTCGACGCCGTGCTGCACGCCCTCGACGGGGGGTTCGTGCCCGCAGGCCCCTCGGGCTCGCCCCTGCGGGGACTGGTGAACGTGCTCCCCACCGGTCGCAACTTCTACACCGTCGACCCACGTGCCGTGCCGTCCCGGTTGGCCTGGCAGACCGGCCTGGCGATGGCCGAGTCGCTGGTGCAGCGCTACCTCGACGACACCGGCGACTACCCCGAGTCGGTCGGCCTGAGCGTCTGGGGCACCAGCGCGATGCGCACGTCGGGCGACGACGTGGCGGAGGTGCTCGCGCTGCTCGGCGTACGGCCGGAGTGGGACGAGGCATCCCGGCGGGTGGGCAACCTGCACGTCGTACCCCTGGAGGAGCTGGGTCGCCCGCGCATCGACGTGACGGTGCGGATCTCCGGGTTCTTCCGCGACGCGTTCCCGCACGTCGTGGCGATGCTCGACGACGCCGTACAGCTGGTGGCTGGGCTCGAGGAGCCCCTCGACCAGAACTTCGTCCGGGCCCATGCGCAGGCCGATCTGGCCGAGCACGGCGACGAACGACGCGCCACGACGCGGATCTTCGGGTCCAAGCCGGGGTCCTACGGAGCAGGCATCCTGCAGCTGGTCGAGTCGGGCAGCTGGCGCGACGATCAGGACCTGGCCGAGGTCTACACGGCGTGGGGTGGCTTCGCCTACGGGCGCGGTCTCGACGGTGAGCCGGCGGCGGACGACATGCGGGCCAACTACCGGCGGATCAAGATCGCGGCGAAGAACATCGACACGCGTGAGCACGACATCGCCGACTCCGACGACTACTACCAGTACCACGGCGGCATGGTCGCCACGGTGCGGGCGCTGACCGGCGCCGACCCGAAGGCCTACGTCGGCGACTCCACCACGCCGGACGCCGTACGCACCCGGACGTTGCAGGAGGAGACCAACCGGGTCTTCCGCGCCCGCGTCGTGAACCCGCGCTGGATCAGCGCGATGCAGCGCCACGGCTACAAGGGTGCCTTCGAGCTCGCGGCCACCGTGGACTACCTGTTCGGCTTCGACGCCACGGCAGGCGTGGTGCACGACTGGATGTACGCCAGCCTCGCGCAGGAGTACGTGCTCGACGAGACCAACCAGGCCTTCATGCGTAAGTCGAACCCGTGGGCGCTGCGCGGGATCGTGGAGAAGCTGCACGAGGCGATCGACCGGGGTCTGTGGGCCGAGCCCGACGCGGACGTCGTCGCGCGGATGCAGCAGGTCTACCTGGAGTTCGAGGGGGACCTGGAGGACAGGAACGGTGGTTGAGGAAGGAGCGTCAGCGACTGTCTCGACACCACCCAGCAGGAGGGTCCGGCTCATCGGGGTCGGTCCCGGTGACCCCGAGCAGGTGACCCTGGAGGCGGTCGCCGCGATGCGCAGTGTCGACTTCTTCGTCGTCTCCGACAAGTCCCGGTCGGCGCACGGTCGCAGCGGGATGCCGGACCCCCTGGTCAACGCGCGCGAACGGCTGCTCGACCGGCACCTCGAGCATGCACCCGTGATCGTGCGGGTCGAGGACCCGGAGCGGGAGCGGAGCGCGGACCGGACCGCGTCCGTCGACGACTACGAGCGGGTCGTCACGTCGTGGCACGACGCCCGTGCGGCGGCGTACGAACAGGCGCTGCTCGACAACGAGGGGGACGCCGGGTTCCTGGTGTGGGGGGACCCCGCCTTCTACGACTCCACGATCCGGGTGCTGCAGAACGTCGCGTCGCGGGGACGCGTCGAGTTCGAGCTCGACGTGGTGCCCGGGATCTCCTCGGTGCAGCTGCTCGCGGCGCGGCACCGGCTCGTGCTCCACGAGGTCGGGCAGGCGCTGCACGTGACCACTGGCCGGCGGCTGCGCGAGGCGCTGGCCCAGGGGCAGGAGAACATCGTGGTGATGCTGAACCGGCTGGTCGAGCTCGACGGGCTCGAGGATTGGCAGATCTGGTGGGGCGGCAACCTCGGTACGCCGTCGGAGGCGCTGGTCTCCGGCCGGGTGGGAGACGTCGTCGCACAGATCGAGGCAGCACGCGAGCGCGTCAAGGACGAGGCCGGTTGGGTGATGGACATCTATCTCCTGCGGCGCGTCGAATGAGTGCGCTGCTGGTCGCCGGCACCACCTCCGACGCCGGCAAGAGCATCGTCACCACCGGGCTGTGCCGGGCCTTCGCGCGTCGTGGGCTGAAGGTGGCGCCGTTCAAGTCGCAGAACATGTCGAACAACTCGATGGTCTGCGCCGCACCGGACGGTGGTGGCGCCGAGATCGGCCGGGCACAGTGGATCCAGGCGCTCGCCGCGCGTGCCGAGCCCGAGGCCGCGATGAACCCCGTGCTGCTGAAGCCCGGCGGCGACCAGCGCAGCCACGTCGTGGTGATGGGGCAGCCCGCGGGCCAGATCTCCTCACGCGACTTCGTCGACGGCCGGCGACACCTCGCGCGGGCGGCGTACGACGCCTTCGATGACCTCTCCTCGCGCTACGACGTGGTTGTCGCCGAGGGGGCGGGGAGCCCCACCGAGATCAACCTGCGGGCCAGCGACTACGTGAACATGGGCCTGGCCCGTCATGCCTCGATCCCCACCGTGGTGGTGGGCGACATCGACCGCGGTGGTGTGTTCGCCGCGATGTTCGGCACCGTCGCGCTGCTGGAGCCCGAGGACCAGCGGCTGGTCGCCGGGTTCGTGGTCAACAAGTTCCGCGGTGACCCGTCGCTGCTGGCCCCCGGGCTGGACGAGCTGGAGCGGCTGACCGGGCGACGGGTGTACGGCGTTCTTCCCTGGCACCCGGACCTCTGGCTCGACTCGGAGGACGCGCTGGACCTCGGGGGTCGGCGGACGCGGACCGAGGGGCCTTCGCTGAAGGTCGCCGTCGTGCGGTTCCCCAGGATCAGCAACTTCACCGATGTCGACGCGCTCGGCATCGAGCCGGGTCTGGACGTGGTGTTCGCCTCCGACCCGCGTGCGCTCGCCGATGCCGACCTGGTCGTGCTTCCGGGCACCCGGGCGACGATCGCCGACCTGGGCTGGATGCGTGACCGCGGGCTGGATCGCGCCGTCGTCGCACACGCTGCCGCCGGTCGCCCGGTGCTGGGGATCTGCGGCGGGTTCCAGATGCTCGGACGTTCCATCTCGGACCCGGCAGGGGTCGAGGGCCAGGCGGGCGCGGTGGTCGACGGGCTCGAGCTGCTCGACGTACGCACCGACTTCGCTGCCACGAAGGTGTTGCGTCTGCCGGCGGGTGAGGCGCTCGGCGTGGCGACCTCGGGGTACGAGATCCACCACGGCCGGGTCACGCGCAGCGACGGGGTCGAGGAGTTCCTCGGTGGTGCCCGATCGGGACAGGTCCTCGGCACGATGTGGCACGGCAGCCTCGAGGGGGATGCGTTCCGGGGGGCGCTGCTCGAGGGGGTCGCGGTGGCGGTCGGCCGGCCCTGGACACCGTCGGGCACCGACTTCCCGGCCGCACGGGAACGCCGGCTCGAGCTGTTGGCGGATCTCGTCGAGGAGCACCTCGCCGTCGACGTGCTGCTCGACCTCGTGACGGCGGGGCCGCCCGCGTCCGTGCCCGTCCTGCCGCCGGGGGCCGAGCGATGAGGGTGCTCCTGCTCGGCGGGACGGGTGAGGCGCGTGCCCTCGCGGCAGCCCTCGTGGACGCCGGGATCGACGTGGTCTCCTCGCTCGCCGGTCGGGTCGCGCGCCCACGGCTGCCGGTGGGTGACGTGCGCCTCGGCGGGTACGGCGGGGTCGAGGGCCTGCGCGCCTACGCGGCGGACTTCGACGCGGTCGTGGACGCCACGCACCCGTTCGCCGCGGGCATCTCGGCCAACGCGGCAGCGGCGTGCACCGAGATCCCCCTGCTGCGTCTGGAGCGGCCGGGCTGGGCTGCGGAGTCCACGCCGGCATGGCACTGGGTGGACTCCCACGAGCAGGCGGCGTCCACGACGCTGTCCCTGGGGGAGCGGCCCTTCCTGACCGTCGGTCGTCAGGAGCTCGGCCGGTTCGCTGGCCCCCTGGCGGGCTGCGCCGTCCTCACACGGGTGGTGGACGAGCCGGACATCGAGCTGCCTGTCCCGTGGCGGGTCCTGCTGGACCGCGGCCCCTACACGCTCGCCGGCGAGCTGGCCCTGATGCGCGAGCACCGTGCCGACGTACTCGTCACCAAGGACTCCGGCGGGAGCCACACCCGCGCCAAGGTCGACGCCGCTGCAGCGCTGGCTGTGCCCGTGGTCGTCGTGGCACGTCCGAGGGCGGTGGCCGGGGTCGAGACGGTCGAGACCGTCGACGAGGCCGTCCTGTGGGTGAGGAGCCGAGGATGAAGGTGCTGGTGACAGGGGGCGTGCGCTCGGGCAAGTCCCGTCACGCCGAGCGGCTGCTGGATGGGTACGACGCCGTCACGTACGTCGCTGCCGGGCCCACCGTGGAGGAGGACGCCGATCCTGACTGGGCGCTGCGCATCGCCGCGCACCAGGAGCGACGTCCCGCCGGCTGGACCACGGTGGAGACACGCGACCTCGCGACGGCCCTCGCGGTGGCGGGGCCGGTGCTCGTGGACTGTCTCGGCACCTGGCTGACCGCGACCCTCGACGCGGCCGATGCCTGGGACGCACCCGCCGACCAGGTGCACGCGATGGTCGAGGGAAGCCTCGAGGACGTGGCCGCCGCGCTACGCGCCGCCGGCGGAACGGTCGTGCTCGTCACCAACGAGGTCGGGCTCGGCGTAGTCCCCGAGCACCGTTCGGGACGCCTGTTCCGCGATCTCCTCGGCACCGTCAACCAGCGCCTGGCGCTGGAGTGCGACGAGGTGCACCTGGTGGTGTCGGGCCGGGTGCTCAGGCTCTGACCCAGCTCCGAGACGGGAACTCCTTCGCGACCACGAACGACCCTCGACGTCAGCGCCGGCACAGCGCCGCGAGGGTGGCGAGGGCGAGGGCGGCTCGGTCGACTCGGTGGGCGAGGTGGACGGCTCGCATGATGTCTTGTCGCTCGCAGGGACGGCCGGTGCCCAGGGGATGGCGGTGCTCGGTGCGGTCTCCGTACTGGTTGGTCCCCCCGAGGCGTACACCCAGGGCGCCGGCGAAGGAGGCCTCCACCGGGCCGGCGTTGGGACTGGGGTGGCCCGCGGCGTCCCGCCGCCAGGTGGTGACCGCCTCCCGGGGATCCGGCCCCAGGACGGCGGCGAGCAGGGCCGTGAGTCGGGAGCCGGGGAGGTTGAGGAGGTCGTCGAGCCGCGCGGCCGCCCAGCCGAACTGCTCGTAGCGGGCGCTGCGGTGTCCGACCATGGCGTCCAGGGTGTTCACGGCGCGGTAGCCCAGCAGGGCGGGAATGCCGGCGACGGCGCCGAGCAGCAGGGGTGCCACGACAGCGTCGGAGGTGTTCTCGGCCACCGACTCGACGACGGCGCGCACGACCTCGCTCTCATCCAGGCTGGTGGTGTCGCGACCCACCAGGTGCGTGAGCCGTTCGCGGGCCTCGGGCAGCCTCCCTGACTCCAGCAGCCGGGACACCGCGAGCGCCTCGCGCTCCAGCGACGACCCGCCGAGCACGGCCCAGGTAGCCGCGGCGGCCACTGCGGTGTGCAGGACCGGACGTCGCCGGGTCGAGCGTTCGACCAGGGCGCTCGCGGCGACGGTGACACCGACGAGCGTGGCCGTGTGTACGACGCCCCGGGCGCGGGACGCGGCGTACGTCCGGGACTCCAGCGCCCCAGCCACGGCACCGAAGCCGGCCACGGGGTGGAAGCGGGTCGGGTCGCCGACGGCCCGGTCGAGGAGGAACCCGGCGACCAGGCCCAGGGGAAGGCTCACGAGAGGGCCACGAGGAGCGTCGCCAGGCCCAGCTCGATCGCGGCGCCGTACACGTCGCCGGTCACGCCTCCGAAGCGCCGGACCGTCCGACGGACGAGAAGTGCGACCACCAGCCCGGCGAGGAGTACGGCGACCGGGCCGTGCCACCAGTCCAGCCCGACCCACGCGACCAGCCAGGCGGTCAGCGCCGTGACCAGGACCCAGACAGCGAGGGCCGCCGGCCGGGCGACGGTTCCCGAGTGGGGCAGCCCCAGACCGTCGGGTCGCGCAGCCGGGACGCCCGTGAGACAGGTGACCGTCAGGACCGTCCGGGACGCACAGACCAGGAAGCCGGCGAGCACCGCACCCCGGGTGGTGTCGAGCAGCGACGCGAGCGCCGCGACCTGCAGTCCGAGGACCACCACCACGGCCACCACCCCTGCCGGGCCGGAGGTGCCGCACTTCATCACCGCCAGCGACCGCTCGGCGTCGTAGGAGGCGGTCAGGCCGTCGACGACGTCGGACAGGCCGTCCCAATGGAGCGCCCGGCTGCCCGCGGCGAGGGCTCCGACCGCGAGCAGCGCGACCACAGGCAATGGCAGCCCCGTCCGTACGCCGAGCCAGCCGATGAGTCCGACCATCACGCCGAGAGGCACCACCGCCAGCGGTGCCAGGAGCATGGCGCGTCCCGCCGTACGCCCGTCCACGTGCGCGGGAGCAGCCACCGGCACCGCGGTGAGCGTCCCGACCGACAGGCGCCAGGCGTCGCGCATCCTCAGCCGAGCTCGGAGAGCAGCGCGACGTCGCGCAGGACGGCGACCGCGCTGCGCAGCACGGGGACGGCCACCACCGCACCACTGCCCTCGCCCAGGCGCATGCCCAGGTCCAGGACCGGCTCGAGGCCCATCTTGACCAGGGCGAGTGACTGGGCGGGCTCGGTGGAGCGGTGTCCGGCGGCGAACCAGGCGGCCGCTCCCGGCGCGATCCTGTCGGCGGTCAGGGCGCAGGCCACGGACATCAGGCCGTCGAGCAGGACGGGCACGCCTGCCCGGGCAGCAGCCACCAGGTAGCCCGTGGCGGCCGCGAGGTCGGCGCTGCCCAACGCCGCCAGGGTCTCGACCGGGTCCTCCGTGCGACGTCCGGCCCGGCCCAGCGCCTGGTCGATGACGTCCTGCTTGTGGGCCAGCACCTCACCGTGGACGCCGGTGCCGCCGCCGGTCACCTCGGAGGCGGGCAGCCCGAGCGCGGCGGCGACGAGGGCCGCGGCCGGCGTCGTGTTGCCGATCCCCATGTCACCACTGAGCAGCAGCTGTGCACCGGCAGCGACCTCCTCGCGCGCCACGGCTGCCCCGACCTCGAGGGCTCTCTCGGCCTCGTCGGCGGTGAGCGCGTCCTCGAGGTGGATCGCGCCGCTGCCTCGCCTGACCTTGTGCGCCGTGACGTCCGGCGGGACGTCCGCCAGGTCGTCGTCGACGCCGAGGTCGAGCACCCGCACGTGCACGTCGTGTGCGGCCGCGAGCGCCGAGACACCCGCACGCCCGGCGACGAAGGTGCGCACCATGGCGCCGGTGATCGAAGGGGGGTAGGCCGAGACACCGTGCTGTGCGACTCCATGGTCGCCGGCGAAGATCACGAGCCGCACGTCGGTCAGCGGTCGCGGCGGCACCTCGCCCTGTGCGGCGGCCAACCAGACGGCGAGGTCGCCGAGCCGCCCCAGGGCACCGGCCGGAGTGGCCAGTCCCGCCAGCCGCTCCGCTGCCAGCGCGGCGACCCGACGGCTCGGGGGCGGCACCGGGGTCGGCGCCGGCATCACAGGCTCGCCGCCAGCTCGCGGCGGGCCGTGACCGCGGAGGTCTCCCGGTGGAGCCGGCCGACCAGGCCGGTCAGGGCGACACCGATGACGGCCCACATCGTGGCGAGCGTCAGCACCGAGGCGCGACGGAAGAACCACAGGGTGTCCGCCGGGAAGTCGCCAACCTCGTTGACGGTCGGCATCAGCACGCCCGCGACCACCATGACGACGAGGTAGAGGCCGGTGCCGGAGACCACAGCGGCGTACGCCCCCCAGCGGTCCCAGAGCCGGGACGCCAGGACGGTGACTGCGACCGCCGTCACCACGGAGATCACGACGAACAGGAAGTAGTAGCCGGTGCGGCTGCCGATGGTGTCGGCGCTGCCGACGGCGGGCGGGTTCGCGGGGTACTTCAGGAACGGGACCAGTGCGAAGGCGACGAAGCCCACGAGCGTGACCACCGCCGTCGACTGCCCGGGAGTGAGTCGGCCGAGGCGTCCCACGACTCCGGCGGCGACCAGGGCGATGATGCCGCCGAGGGCGACCCCGACGGCCACGGTGCCGGTGAGCAGGCCCCAGGTCCGCTGGGTGCCGCGGGAGACCGTGGTGCCCCCGTCGCTGTGGGTGTGCGCGGTGTGGCCGCCGGCCGGATCGTGGTGGGCAGCGGACTCGCCGCTGGGCGCTGGCGCGTTCTCCAGGGCGACGGCGCGTTCGACGGAGGGCTCGCCGACCTGGTGGGCGACCAGGAAGGTGGCGAATCCCGCGAGGAGACCGGCCAACAGCCCCCGGAGCAGAAATGCACGTGCGGTCATGAAGGTCCGTTCAGGGAGCCGGTGTCACGGCAGGGCTGACGAGGTCAGCGGATCCCGACGTACACCGGGAGAGGTGGAGAGGGAGCCGGCTGCTCAGTGGCAGGGGTAGCCGAGCAGGTGGCGTCCGTCGTGGACCCACTCGTGGATGGCGGTGCCGGCAGGAAGCGAGATCGCGCCCTGGTCGGCACTGATGAAGAAGATCACCAGGACTCCGAGGAGGCCGAAGAACAGGGCCCAGGGGGCGAGCTGTGCGAGGGGGATCGAGGGGATCTCGATCGAGGGGGCGGGTGCGGCTGTCGACTGCGACATGTGTCCTCCTCAGGGATTCGTGCGTCCCTGTTCGATGGGGTGGTGTGCGGGCCCGGGGGTCTGACTTCACCGCTCACCCAGCTCTGGAGGTCCAGCTCTGAAGCGATGTCACAGTAGCGCGACTGTGCCGGAATCCCACCGACTTCCTCGTGCCCGCCCGGTCAGCCTAGGGCATCGGACGGGTCCGTGGACAGGGCCTCGCCCACCAGTTCCAGCTCTTTGAGCAGCAGCTCGCTCTGGGCCGGCTCGCGGACCGCGATCCGCACCCAGGAGGCATCGAGCCCTGGGAAGGTGTCGGCGCGGCGTACGGCGAATCCTCTCTCCCGTAGAGCCTCGTGGACACCTGGGCCGACCCGGGCCAGGACGAACGACGAGCTCGACGGGACGTGTGCGACCGCCAGGGCGTCCAGGCCGTCCGTCAGGACCCGGCGCCGCACCGCGATCGTGCGCGCGCGCGTGTCCGACTCCGCCGCTGCGGTCTGCGTGGCGCATGCCCGCATCGCGGCCGCCGCGGTCGTGGAGACCGACCACGGGGTCTGGCCTCGCCGGAGGCGGGCGATGACCTCGGGGTCGCCCAGGACGTAGCCGGCGCGCACTCCCGGGATCGACCAGTGCTTGGTGAGGCTGCGGACGACGAGCAGCCCTGGGTCGCGCTCGAGGGCCAACGTCTCGGTCTCCCCGGGAACGGTGTCCATGAAGGCCTCGTCGACGACGACGAGTCGTCCGGGACGCAGCAGCGTCCGCAGCGCCGCGGCGGGATGGAGTACGCCGGTCGGGTTGGTGGGGTTGCCGATGACGACGAGATCGGCGTCCACCGGAACGGCGGACGCGTCGAACGCGAAGCCGTCCTCCTGGCGGCACAGCACGGTGGTCACGGCATGGCCGGCCTGCTCGAGGGCAGCGTGCGGCTCGGTGAACTGCGGGTGCACGACGACCGGTCGCTGCCAGGGGCGTGCGCGGGCGACGAGCGCGAAGGCCTCGGCGGCGCCGGCGGTCGCCAGCACCTCCTCCGCCGGCCGGCCGTGACGCTGCGCCAGGGCTTCCTCCGCCTCCGTCGCCGACGGGTAGTCGCCCACGTCGTCCAGGCTCGCGCGGAGTGCCTCGGTGAGCCAGGGCGGCCGAGGCCCGGCGTACACGTTCACGGCGAAGTCGACCAGCCCGGCAGCGGTCTCGGCGTCGCCGTGGTGGCGCAGGGGGTCGTCGGGCGGCGGGGGTGGTTCCGAGACCCTCGCCGACGCTCGTCGCTCAACCACCGGCAGCGGTTCCGAGACACGTGCCGACGCTCGCTCCTCGACCACCGGAGTGGCATCCGATGCCGCGTGCACGGCGTCCGCGAACCGCTGCGCGAGCTGGGGGTGCCCGGCCCAGTGCAGGTGGAAGTACGACGCGTGCAGGGTCGGCGAGGCGAACCCGGTGGCGCGGCCGTCGACGGTCCAGGCCGGGATCTCGCCGGCGGGTGGATCGACGTGCGTGCGGTGGAACTCGTGGCCGGTGACCACCTCGCCGGAGCGGGTGAGCAGGGAGTCGCCGAGCGCGGTGGCGGCAGGGTAGGACAGCGTCAGCTTCGGCGTCATCCTTGCCGTCGCCGGCAGTGCCCCGACCATCGCCTCGTCGTCCACGGACTGGCACAGGTAGAGCAGCCCGGCGCACTCGGCAACGGTCGGAACCCCCGCTGCAATGGCGGCCTTGAGCTCCAAGCGGAGCGGCGCGTTCTCGCCGAGTCCCGTGGCGTGGACCTCCGGGAAGCCGCCGCCGAGGTAGATCCCGGACGTCCCGGGCGGGAGCTCCCGATCGGCCAGCGGGTCGAAGGTGACCACGTCGCAACCCGCGGCACGCAGCAGCTCCTCGGTCTCGGCGTAGCGGAACGTGAAGGCGCGCCCCCCCGCCATCGCGACCACCGGTCGGCGAGCGCTGGCCGCCGTGACCTCGGCGGTCGGGTCCCAGGGGGTGGCGTCGAGGTCGGGCGCGGAGGCGGCGATCCGCACGACGTGTTCGAGGTCGACGAGGTCGCCGATCCGCTCGGCCAGGCGGTCGAGCTGGTGGGCCGCCTCTTCGCGCTCGGCCGCCGGGACCAGGCCGAGGTGCCGCGACGGCACTCCGATCGACTCGTCGCGTCCGATCGTGCCGAGCACCGGCAGGTCGATCGAGGAGGCGACTTCCGCGGCGTGCCGGGGGGAGCCTGCCTTGTTGAGGATGACGCCGGCGATCTCGAAGGAGTCGTCGGCTCCCGAGGAGTGGGGATCTCGACGGGCGTAGGTGGCCATGCCGTGCACGACCGCCCCAATCGACCGCGAGGACCGCGAGATGTCGACGACGAGCACGACCGGGCTCCGGGTGAGGGCGGCGACGTGCGCGGTGGAGGCGAACCCGTGGAAGCCGACGCGCCCGTCGTAGAGGCCCATGACGCCCTCGACCACTGCCATGTCCGCCCCCGCAGCGCCGTGCAGCAGCAGCGGCACGATCCGGTCCTCGCCGACCAGGTGGGGATCGAGGTTGCGGCCGGGGCGTCCGCACGCGAGCGCGTGGTACCCCGGGTCGATGTAGTCGGGCCCGACCTTGTGGCCGCTGACGTGTTGCCCCGCGCGGCTCAGCGCCGCCATCAACCCGATGGAGACGGTCGTCTTGCCCTGCCCGGTGGCGGGCGCGGCGACGACGATGCGGGGAAGCCTCACCACTCGATGCCTCGCTGCCCCTTCTGGCCGCGGTCCATCTGGTGCTTGACCTTGGTCATCTCCGTCACCAGGTCGGCGACCTCGATGAGCCTGGGGTGGGCACGACGGCCGGTGACGACGACGTACTGCCGCCCGGGCCGGTTCGCCAGCGTCTCCACGACGTCGTCGACGTCGACCCAGCCCCACTCCATGGGGTAGGTGAACTCGTCGAGCACGAGCATGTCGTGCGTCTCACCGGCGAGCCGGCGCTTGATCTCGGCCCAGCCCTCGGCGGCCTCGGTGGCGTGGTCGGCGTCGTCGCCCTCCTTGCGCGACCACGACCAGCCGGCCCCCATCTTGTGCCACTCGACGGGACCGCCCTCGCCCGTCTCCTCGTGGAGCGCGCCGAGGCGTTCGAGCACGGTCTGCTCGCCGATGCGCCACTTGGCGGACTTCACGAACTGGAAGACACCGACGTTCCAGCCCTGGTTCCAGGCGCGGAGCGCGAGGCCGAAGGCGGCGGTCGACTTCCCCTTGCCGTCGCCGGTGTGCACCATCAGCAGGGGCTGGTTGCGGCGCTCGCGTGTGGTCAGGCCGTCATCGGGTACGGCGACCGGTTGTCCCTTGGGCATGGCTATCTCCTGAACGTCTCGTGGTGGACCGCGTCGGCGAGAGGGCGGCGTGGTCGCCAGCCGTGGCGCTCCAGGTCCGGTACGTCCTCGAGGTGGGTCACCGGGCCGACGCACAGCCAGGCCACGGGTCGCACCCGGGGCGGGATCGCGAGCAGGTCGCGCAGGAACTGCTCGCGGTAGAACGACACCCACCCGACGCCGATGTCCTCGGCGGTCGCGGCCAGCCAGAGGTTCTGGATCGCGAGACAGGTCGAGTACAGCCCGGCATCGTCGATGGCGTGCCGCCCGAGCACCTGTGGTCCGCCACGGTCGGGGTCGTAGGTGATGACGATGCCGAGGGTGGCGTCCCGGATGCCTTCCACCTTGATGCGGCCGAAGGTCTCACGGCGCTCGGAGGGCAAGGTCGCGGCGTACGTCGCCCGCTCGGTGGCCACGTGCTCCTGGAACCGCGCGCGGGTCTCCGGGTCGCGGACCAGCACGAAGTCCCAGGGCTGGCTGTTTCCCACGCTGGGCGCAGCATGGGCCGCGCCGAGCAGCCGGTCGAGTACGTCGCTGCCGATCGGCTCTCCGGTGAACTCGGCGCGGACGTCGCGGCGGCGCTCGATGACGTCGTAGAGGGCGGCGGCGTTCATGCGGCGCGGCCGTCGCGCGTGACGCGGGTGAGGTCAGACGCGCTCACCTCGGCCATGGGCACGTGCTCGGCGAGCAGGTGGGTGGCCAGCTCGGCGGCCAGCCCCATCCGGAAGGAGCCGGTCTCGCAATCGACGACCACGGCGTCGACGCCCTGGCCGGCGAGATGACGGGCGGCCTGTCGCGACCGGGCCACCGCGTCGGGGCCGGAGGTCGCCCGGCCGTCGGTCACGACGACCAGCAGCGGGCGGCGGCGTGGGTCGCGGACCCGCTCGAGGTCGAGCACGCGCGCAGCCTCCAGCAGCCCTTCGGCGAGTGGGGTACGACCCCCGGCGGGAAGGTCGGCCAGCCGGGTGGCGGCGATGTCGACGGAGTGAGTCGGCGGGAGCGCGAGGTCGGCGCTCCCTCCGCGGAACGTCACCAGCCCGACCTTGTCGCGCCGGCGGTAGGCGTCGAGGAGGAGGGAGAGGATCGCCGTCTTGACCTGCTCCATCCGCCGGCGCGCGGCCATCGACCCGGAGGCGTCGACGCAGAACAGGATCAGGTTGGCCTCCTTGCCCTCACGCGTGGCGACCCGGAGGTCCGTGGGGCGGAACCGAAGCGGACCCGTCGTACGTCCTCGCGCGGCCTGGTGCGGTGCTGCTGCACGCACGGTCTCGCTGAGGTGGATCGAGCCACCCTGCTCGAGGGGTTGCCGTGCGCCGACCCGGTGCCCGGCCTCGGTGATCGCGCGGCTGCGCCTGCCGGCCGCTCCCGCGCCGGTGCCGCGCACCTTGAACAGCCGCGTGCGGTAGGGGTCGCCGGTGCCGACCACGGTCTCGCGGCCCGAGTCGCCCCGCTCCTGGCCGCCCGGCTGCTGCGGGGGCGGCTGCTGGTCGTCGTCGTCGTCCGCAGCGTCATACGAGTCGGTCGCTCCAGGAGCCACATCGTCTGACGTCCCGTGCTGGTCGTGCGGGACGTCATGCGAGTTGGTGTCAGTAGCAGCCGATTCGTCTGACGTCCCGTCCGCCTCAGAAGGGGGCGGGTCAGTCGGCTGGGTGTCGTCGGGCTCGGGAGGCAGCTCGTCGTCACCCAGGACCTGGTCGAGGAGGTCCTCGTCGAGACCCGGCGCGTCGAACGGGTTGCGGCGCCGTCGGTGGGGGAGCGCCAGCCGTGCCGCAGCGCGGATGTCCTCGCGCAGCACCTCGGTGCGCCCGTGCCACGCGGCGTGGGCCACGGCGGTGCGAGCGGTCACGATGTCGGCGCGCATACCGTCGACGTCGAACGCCGCGCAGACCTCCGCGATCTTGAACAGCGCGCTCTCGGAGAGCCGGACCGCCTGCACGAGCTCCTGGGCGGTCACGATGCGCTTGGTCAGGGCCTGCTCGTCGTCGGCGTACGCCGCGTTGAAGGCGATCGGGTCCGCGTCGAAGGCCAGGCGTCGCCGTACGACCTCCACCCGGGTCGCGGGGTGACGCGACGCGGCGACCTCGACGGTGAGCCCGAAGCGGTCGAGCAGCTGTGGACGCAGCTCGCCCTCCTCGGGGTTCATCGTGCCGACGAGCACGAACCGGGCGGCGTGCTCCACGGAGACCCCGTCGCGCTCGACGGTCGAGCGCCCCATGGCAGCCGCGTCCAGCAGCAGGTCGACGAGGTGGTCGTGCAGCAGGTTGACCTCGTCGACGTAGAGGATGCCGCGATGGGCGCGGGCAAGCAGGCCGGGCTCGTACTCCGCCCGCCCCTCCGAGAGGGCACGCTCGAGGTGCAACGAGCCGAGCACGCGGTCCTCGGTGGCGCCCACCGGGAGCTCGACCAGTCGCACCGACCGCGTCTGTGTCGGGGCGTCGGCCGGGAAGGGCCCGTCGGGGGAGAGCGACGCGGCCTCGCGCGGGTCACTCGAGAACCGGTCGCCGGCCACCACCTCGATCGGCGGCAGCACCGCGGCGAGCGCACGCACGATCGTGGACTTGGCCGTCCCTTTCTCGCCGCGGACCAGCACCCCGCCGATGTCCGGCGAGATCGTGGTGAGGACGAGGCCGAGCGCCATGTCGTCGGATCCGACGACGGCCGAGAAAGGGTAATGATGTGGCATGGAGGCTCCCGCTCATCGCCAGTGGATACGTCGGCGCGAGGCCGGTCTTCGGACTTCCTGGAGCGACGTCCTTCGACGCCGTCCAGATCACCGCAGCGGGCCTGTGCCGGATTCTCACCGGCTTCCCAGATTCTCCCGTCAGGACATCCGGCGTGCAGATGTTCGTCGGGGCACCTCGTGCCTGTCGCCAGTCACGATAGCGTCACTTCCCGTGTCCGTCCCCAGCCCCTCTCACGTCACCGTCGTCGGCCTCGGCGCCGACGGCTGGGCCGGTCTGCCGGAGTCGACCAGGGAGCGGGTCCGCGCGGCGGCGGTCCTGGTCGGCGGGGACCGGCACCTCGCGCTGGTGCCCGAGGTCGAGGGCCAGGCCCGCCACCGGTTGCCGTCGCCGCTCCGCGACGGTCTCGCCGGGCTGCTGGACCGCATCGGCGACCTGCCCGTCGTGGTGCTCGCCTCCGGTGACCCCTTCGTCTCCGGCATCGGGTCGACGTTGGTGGACCTGTTCGGCGCCGGGTCCCTCGAGGTGGTCCCCGCGGTCTCCTCGGTGTCGCTCGCGCGGGCGCGCATGGGCTGGCCGTCGGAGAGCGCGGAGGTGGTCACGCTGGTCGGCCGCGACGTGCACGTCGTACTCCGCCACCTCGCGCCCGACCACCGCCTGCTGGTGCTGTCCTCGGACGAGACCACCCCGGCCGAGGTCGCGGCGCTCCTCGAGGCCAGCGGGTACGGCGAGAGCAGGGTGACCGTGCTCGGGGACCTCGGCGGCGCGGCCGAGTCGCGTGTGGAGGGGACAGCCGCCACGTGGTCGGCGAAGGTCTCACGGCTCAACGTGGTCGCCCTGGAGCTGCGGGGACCGGTGGTGGGCTCGTGGTCCTCCGGCCTGCCGGACGACGTCTTCGAGCACGACGGCCAGCTCACCAAGCGTGACCTCCGGGCCAGCGCACTCGCCCGACTGGCGCCCCAGCCCGGACAGCTGTTGTGGGACGTCGGCGCCGGGGCCGGCTCGGTGGGGATCGAGTGGATGCGCGCGCACCCGACGTGCTCGACCGTTGCGGTGGAGGCCGACGCCGACCGGGCCGACCGGATCAGACGCAACGCCTCGTCGCTGGGGGTGCCGACGCTGCAGGTCGTGCACGGCCGTGCGCCCGAGGTCCTCGAGTCGCTCGCGGACCCGGACGCCGTCTTCGTGGGCGGGGGAGCGACGCTTCCCGGCGTCGTCCAGGGGTGCCTGGACCGGCTGCGCCCGGGGGGACGCCTGGTCGTGCACGGCGTCACGCTCGAGACGGAAGCCCTGCTGGCCGAGCTGTCTGCCCGGCACGGTGGCGAGCTCACGCGCATCGCGGTCGAGCACGCCTCGCCGATCGGGAGCTTCACCGGCTGGTCCCCGGCGCGCACGGTCACCCAGTGGGCGGTGACCCGATGACGGTCCACTTCGTCGGTGCCGGACCGGGCGCCTCGGACCTGCTGACGCTGCGCGCGGCACAGCTGCTGGCGGAGGCGGAGGTCGTGCTCTACCCCGGCACCTACCTGGACGAGGGCTTTCTGGTCCACGTCTCGCCGGACGCCGAGCTCGTCGACACCCAGGACCTGGACCTCGACCAGATCATGGCGGTGCTGATCGACGCCGACCGGGAGGGGATGGAGGTGGTCCGGCTCGTCTCCGGTGACCCGTCCGTCTACTCCGCGCTGGCCGAGCAGACCCGGAGGCTCGACGACGCCGGGGTCGACTGGGCCGTCACGCCGGGCGTCCCGGCGTACGCCGCAGCGGCGGCCCGGGTCGGCCGCGAGCTGACCGTCCCGCTCGTGGCGCAGTCCGTCGTGTTGACCCGCGCGCAGGCCCGCTCCACGGCGATGCCCGAGACCGAGGCGCTGCGCCACTTCGCCAGGACGCGGGCCACCCTGGTCGTCCACCTGGCGATCACCCGGATCCGCGAGGTGATGGCCGAGCTGGTCGAGGACTACGGCGACGACTGCCCGGTGATCGTGGTGCACCGAGCCAGCCAGCCGGGCGAGATCGTGCTCCGCGGCACGGTCGCCGACATCGCCGAGCAGGTCGAGATGGAGGGGCTCCGACAGGCCGCGGTCATCCTGGTCGGCCGCGCCCTCGATCCCCGGGACGGTGGGGAGTCCTACCTCTACGACCCCAGCCGCGACCGCTCCCGCAAGCGCTGACCCTGCTCACTCGTTGACGAAACGGGGGGTCCACACCCTTCCCGAGGGCGTACGACGGGTGGTGGACGCACCGACGATCAGCAGGCACTTCATGTCGACCGATGCGGCGTCGAGGTCGGCCAGGGTGGTGACGACGAGCGACTCCTCCGCCCGGCCGATGTCACGGCCGACCACGACCACCGTCTCGGGCGAGCGGTGCTCGAGGAGGAGCTTCTGGGTCTCGACGATCTGCTGGGTGCGCGACCTCGACGCCGGGTTGTAGATCGCCAGCACCAGGTCGGCCTCGGCGATCGCGCGCAGCCGCCGCTCCACCACGGGCCACGGCTTGAGCCGGTCGGAGAGGCTGACCACCGCGAAGTCCGCACCGATCGGCGCGCCGGCGCGCGCAGCCACCGCCTGGACGGCGCTGAGACCGGGCAGCACGCGGATCGCCACCTCGGCGTACGCGGGGTCCTCGGCCGCCTCGAAGACCGCCGACGCCATCCCGAAGACGCCGGCGTCGCCACCGGAGACCACCGCGACCTTCTCGCCGCCCAGGGCCAGGGCGAGGGCGAGCCGGGCCCGGTCGAGCTCGACGGTGTTGCCGGACGCGTGGCGCTTCAGCCCGGCCCGTTGCGGCACCCGGTTCACGTAGGCGGAGTACCCGACGACGTGGTCGACGGAGGCGAGCACCGCGGACACCTCAGGGGTGACCCACGCATCCGGGCCGGGGCCGAGCCCGAGCACGACCAGCTCCGCGGCTGGACGAGCGGCCACCGCGACCGACGGGGACCGCCTCCCGGTCGGCTCCTCGTGGACTGAGTCGCCGGGGACCACGATCAGCGAGAAGTACGGCACCGACTCGGGGTCCACGTCGGCCACCGGCAGCCAGCGCTCCTGGGGCATCGAGGCCCGCTCGACGTAGAGCGCGTGCTCGAGCCGCCCCGCCTGCTCCAGGGCCGAGCGCACGGCGGGGAAGGTGCGCCCCAGCTTCATGATGACGGCGCCGTCGGTGTCGGCCAGTCGCCTGGCCAGCTCGGCCTCGTGCAGGGTTCCCGGCAGGATCGTCAGGACGTCGGTCTGGCGCACCAGCGGCGAGGCGACGGCCGCCGTCGCCGCTGCGAACGCCGGGACACCGGGCACGACCTCGGTGGGGAAGCGCTCGGAGAGGCGGTCGTGCATGTACATGTACGAGCCGTAGAAGAGCGGGTCGCCCTCGGCCAGCAGCACCACGGTCCGGCCCGCCTCCAGGTGCACGGCCAGGCGGGCTGCCGACTCCTCGTAGAACTCGGCCATGGCTCCGGCATAGCCGCCGGGGTGGTCGGTCCGACCGGTCGTCACCGGGTAGCGCAGCTCCTCCTCGAGCGCCGTGTCCGGGATCAGGTCGGCGGCGATGCGTCGCGCGTTCGACTGCTTGCCGACCCCGGCGTGGTAGGCGACGACGTCGGCCGAACCGATGAGCCGGGCTGCCTTGAGCGTCACCAGCTCGGGGTCGCCGGGACCGAGGCCGACGCCGTAGAAGCGGCCCGTCGTCGGGGTGGTCATTCTGCCTCCTGCGCGAGAGCGTTGACGGCCGAGGAGGCCATCGCCGACCCGCCGCGGCGCCCGCGGACGGTGACGAACGGGATGTCGATGCCGTGGTCCTCGTGGAGAGAGGCCAGCGCCTCCTTGGACTCCGCGGCGCCGATGAAGCCGACCGGAATGCCCACGATCGCTGCGGGGCGCGGCGCCCCGGCGATCAGCATCTCCATCAGGTGGAACAACGCTGTGGGCGCGTTGCCGATGGCGACGACCGCGCCCGCCAGGTGCGGCTCCCACAGCGACACCGCTGCGGCGGTCCTGGTGGTGCTCCACTCCGCGGCGAGCGACGGCACCCGCTCGTCGCCGAGGAAGCACAGCACCGCGTTCTCGGCCGGCAGGCGTCCGGCGGTGATTCCCATGGCGACCATCCGCGCGTCGGTGAGGATCGGCGCGCCCGTGGACAGCGCCGTTCGCGCTGCCGAGACGAGCCGCGGATGGACGACGAGGTCGGGCACGAGGTCGACCTGGCCACTGCCGTGGATCATGCGTACGGCGAGCTTCTCGGCGTCCGCGGGCACGCTCTCGAAGCTGGCCTCCCGGCGGATGGTCGCGAACGAGTCGACGTAGATCGACGCGCCGTGGTCGAGGTAGTCGTAGCGCCGAGGTGGTCGCTGCAGCGTGGTCATGGCGTCTCCTCAGGGTCCGGGACCAGTACGCCGTTCCAGGGCGTCACCACCAGCTCGTCGCCGGCACCGAGCCCGTCCACCAGCCGACGGGCGAGGGCCTGGTCCATCACGCCGTTCGGCGCGCTGACGTGCTCGCCACCCTCGACGGGGCCGTGGGGCAGGGCAGGGGTGGTCACCTCGGTCGCCGCCGACCGGGCGACGGGAGGGACCAGCGGTCGGGGGAGCTCGTCGACGTGCCACAGGGCCCCCGGTCCAGACCCCCGCGCCGCCAGGAACTGCGACGCGAGTGAGGTGAGGGCACGTGCGGCGTCACCCAGCCGGGTGACGGCCCCCCAGCCCGACGACCCGATCCGCAGCTGGGCGGTCGACCCGTCGAGGGCGACGAGGCCGAGGTCCGTGGACCGCCCCACCAGGTCACCGCGACCGTCGTCGAGCACGTACAGGAAGCGACCCGGGAGCTGGGCCAGGGCCGGGTCGGCGCACAGCCGTTGGTCCAGCTCGGTCGCGACCGGGCGCAGGTCGGCGCGACCGCCGCCCAGGCCGGTCTGGGGCGAGACCATCACGTTGCGGACCAGCTCGTGGGTGCGTGAGGGGAGCAGTCCTGCCGCCTCGATCGCCTCGACCACCTCGGGCGCCAGGTCGCCGGCGCGCGTCGGCAGGCCACGCACCTGCAGGTTGGCGCGCCGCGTCAGGTGCACGTCGCCGTCGCCGTACTGCCCGGCGAGCTCGCTCAGGGCCAGCAGCGACCGCGGGGTGATGCGGCCGCCGATCAGCCGCAGCCGCACCAGCGCGCCGTCGGCTGCCGCCCATGGGCGGAAGACGCCGGGGCACAGGTCGGGACGGGACCGAACGCTCGAGGTGGCCGCCACTGGATTCCTTCGCGTTCAGGGCTCGTGCGCGAAGCCCGCGATTGCCGAGCGGCTGTTGCCGCAGGGGCCAGCAGGTCTTCGGACTCAGGCTCACCCGGTGCAGAACGCCTTCCCGGACCTCTCGATCCAGTGACCGCGGCGGTCTCCCGCCGCACAGTTCCACCCGTCACCCATACCGCTGCGCGTCAGTCCCGGATTCCCACCGGGTTCCCTGACCCCCACAGGCGCGTGGAGGTCGACTGGCATGACGAGGCTACCAACGAAGTCAGCGGATGGGCGAGGTGCCGCCCGGAAATCCCCGAGGCGAGGACCAGCACGAGCGGGACCAGAGCAGCCAGCGGGCACCGACCGGCGCGACGTCGATGCCGTGACTGCCGGCGCCCCGTCGAGCGCGGCCCACCTGGACGACTGGGCTGACATTCTGGAGCCATGACGCGGGCGGTCGAGATCGAGATCTCCGGGGAGGTGCAGGGCGTCTCCTTCCGCGGGTACGCCGCACGCGAAGCCGTGCGCCTCGAGCTCGTCGGCTGGGTCCGCAACCAGCCCGACGGGTCGGTGCTGGCCCATGTCGAGGGCGACGACGACGCGGTCGAGGAGATGGTCGCCTGGTGTCGGGAGGGACCGCCCTCCGCCGAGGTGCGACATCTCGAGGTCAGCGACGTCGAGGAGACCCACGACTCGACCTTCGAGGTGCAGTACTGACCTGACCCCTCTGATGTCACGTCAGGCGATCCGGGCGCATTCCCCGCCGCGCAGCGCGACGAAGGGCACAGCTGGTTTCCCGGCTCCCGAGCAGGGGTAACCCCCAGCCGGGACTCGGGCGCACCTGCCCGACCGGAGAAGGAGACAGGCCATGAGCCACGAGACGCAGCAGGGACTCTCCGACGAGGAGTTGGGCGCGCAGGGAGCGACCACGTTGCCGGACAAGGAAGTGGTCTCGATCCTCGACCTGAACGCCGACATCGACCTCGCCATCGATGCCGCGGCACCCATCGACCTCGCCGTCGCGGCGAACGCCAACGTGGCCGCGCCCATCGACGCCGCAGTCGGCGCCAACGTGCTCTCGGTCGACTCGACGGCGCAGGCGCTCAGCGACCAAGGCGTGATGATCACCCAGGGCATCGACGCCGACGCCACGGCGACGGCTGACCAGGGCAGCGCCATCGACCAGGGCAACGACGTCGTCGA